>DASTPZ010000075.1:0-61913 GCA_035761965.1 Flavisolibacter sp.
AGCGGAGACGTGCTTTTCCAGGGAAGTGTTGGACGAACCGACCTTCCGGGCGGCGATTTTGCCACCCTGGAGGAAAGCATCAAAACCAAGCTTTACACCCTCCCCGGAGATGTGGTCGTTTATCCCGGCCATGGAGACAGCACTACCATCGGCGACGAAATGAAAGACAACCCTTTTGTAAAAATGGCATGATCCGGCAATGCCGGCGAGTGCTCTGGGTAATCTGTCCATCTATCAGAAGAACCTTCCTACAAAGGGCATTTTCCGGAGCTCTTTTCTTTCCACGTTTACAATAAGAAGGCTGAAGAGAAGCAGCATCGCCAGGGCAAAGCCCCTGTTGGCCCAGTCGCCCAGCTCAAGGCGCGAAAAGAGCAGGTAAAGGCCGTAAAGGCCTACGCAGATGATAATATAGGCAACAAGCTTCTTCCAGGCATAGGGAACGGGATAGTGCTTTTGTCCCTGCAGGTATGATATGACCATCATGCTGCCATAACAGAAAAAAGTGGCCCAGGCACAGGCATAATAGCTGTAGTAAGGAATAAAGATGTAGTTGATGACGAGGGTAATGGCCGCGCCTATGATCGTGATCCAGGCGCCGGCCATAGTACGGTTGGAGAGCTTGTACCAGATCGACAGGTTGTAGTAGATGCCCAGGAACATGTTCGCCAGCAGCAGGATGGGCACCACGCCAAGGCCTTTCCAGAAAGCTTCCTTCTGGATGAAATGTTTCCATACATCCAGGAAAAGCGCCACGCCAAGGAACATAAAGCAAATGGTGATCACAAAAAACTTCATGACTCTCGCGTATACACGCTGCGGGTCCTGGCCCTGGGCGGCTGAAAAGAAAAATGGTTCGGCTCCCATACGAAAGGCCTGGATCGACAGGCTGATAAGGATTGCGAGCTTATAGCAGGCGCTATAAGTGCCTACCTCGTTCTTAGCTGCTTCCGCGGTGGCTGCGGGGCTCCACCAGTTGAGCATCAGGCGGTCAAGGGTTTCATTGATCATGCCGCCAAAGCCGGCAAGCAGCAGCGGCGCCGAGTAAACCATGATCTCCCTCCAGAGGCGGGCATTGAACCGCCAGCGAAAAGCCAGTAGCTCCCTGGAAAGGAAAAGAAAGGTGAATATCGATTGAACCAGGTTGGCAATGATCACATAGCCGACACCGATAGCCGGGTTGTAAAAAGTGCCGATAAAGCTGTTGGGATTCTCCCTGGCCAGCCTTGGGCAAAGCGATAGAAAAAAGAAGGTAAGACCGATATTTACCAATATGCCCGCTATACGCACTGTAGCAAACTTCACAGGTCTGCCTTCATAACGGAGCTTGGCAAAGGCCAGCGTGGTAAGGGTATCGAGTGCGATAATAAAGGCGCTCCAGGTAAAGTACTCGGGATGATCGCTCACGCCAATAAGCGTGGCAAGCTCGTCATTAAAAAGCAGCAATACGCCTGTAAGAAGTGCTGTGCTCACAATGATCGATACCATGGCCGTGTTATACACCTCCGCTTCCTGCTCTTTGTTCCTGGAGTACCGGAAATAGGCTGTTTCAAGGCCATAGGTAAAAAGTACATTCAGGAAGGGGATAGCAGCATATACAAGGCTCATCTCTCCATAGGCCGGTCCCGACAGAGCATAGGTTAGATAGGGTGTCAGCAGGTAATTGATGAAACGGGCCGCAATCGAGCTTGCTCCATACCACAAAGTCTGTCCCGCCAATTTTTTAATGCCGCTCAAATGGATATGGTTTTGTAAGGGGCAAATTTAACGGCTGCCGCATGTAAACCTGCAACGGCGGAACAATTATTCTCTGAAACGGGGATTGTTGAAAAAAGCCGTGTCGTTCAGGGTTCTGAGGAAATGCACCAGGTTGTCCTCATCGGTGTCGGTCATGCTTATGCCGCCGGCAACGAGCGGGTCAACCGTGGGACCGGCATTTACGCCAGTGCGGTAATGCCAGAGCACATGCCTTGGGATGCTGAGGCGGCCGTCATGCAGATAATAAGAAGTATAGCCAAGGTTACGAAGGCTGGGCACCCTGAATTTAAGCGAATCGGCAGGGCTGCCGGTTACCCGCATGCGGCCATAGTCCTTCAGGTTATTGTCAACCTCCAATCCTATGTTCCGGAAGCTGAAATCGGTGAAAAGCGGCTCTGTATGACAGCTTCCGCATTTTTGCTGGAATACCTGGTATCCGCTGGCTTCCTGTGCTGTAAAGCTGGCCTGCCCGAGCCTGACCTTGTCATATTTGGAATTTGCCGACACAAGGCTTACCACGAATTGGGACAGGGCCCTGTATATACGGTCGGCCGTCACCTTGTCGTCGCCGAAAGCTTCGAGAAAGAGCTGTTTGTAATTATCATCCTGCCTGAGCTTGGCAACCACTCCGCCCATGGTTTCGGCCATGTCTATAGGGCTGGTGATATGTGCCTGGTACAAGGCGGCAAGGCTTGATGCGCTGCCATCCTGGTTAAATACCGGGTACCAGGCAAGATTCGACAGGCCAGGGGCATTCCGGAGCGTATGCGAATGATTATAGCCATGGCTGCGGTCGTGCTCATAGGTGGTGAAAGCAGCCTCGGGCTGATGACAGGAGCCGCAGGAAATGGTGCCATCCAGTGAAAGCCGGCCATCGTAAAAGAGTTTTTTGCCTAAACGGAAGCCCTCCTCGGTAAGAGGGTTGGATTGAAATGAATACACAGTGGGCGGAAACCCGGGTGGTATCGTAAAATCGATAGGCCTGGCGGCCATTACCCGGTCGGTCTTTTTGCAGCCATCCAGCACCAGCGAGCCTGTAAAAATAAATGCTGCCAGTGCGAATATGATCAGCCTTCGTTTCATAATCCTCTTCTAAACTAATAAATTCCCCCGGGATCCCTATGTTAAAACAGGTCTTTTGGCTTTAATTTTTTCCTGCCCTCCTTGCGTTCCGAGGAGCGTTTTTTTGATTCAAGCCTTTTCTCCCGCTCTTTTTTGGAAGGTTTTGTAGCGATCCTGATCTTTTTCTTCTTCAGCGCCTGTTCTACCAGGTCCTTCAGTTTCTTTACAACGGCCTGCCGGTTCTCCAGCTGGGTCCTGTATTCCTGCGACCTCACCACGAGCTCACCCTCCGCATTGATGCGGTTCGACAGCTTCTGCATCACCTGCTCCTTCTGCTCCCCCGAGAGCGCCTGCGAAGCGCCGATGTTGAAATAGGCGATCACCGCGGTCTCAACCTTGTTTACGTTCTGTCCGCCCTTGCCGCCGCTGCGGGTCGTCTGCAACCTTATTTCTTCTTCTATCGCTGTCATTTGCTGTTTTTGTTCTTGGGAACGATCTGCCAGGCAAAGTTAGCTCTTCAGATTTTGCTTTGGCTTAAGAGCGGCTATGTTAATTTTAAGCGCAAATACATCATCGGTTTTCATGCGCGTCGTCATTCAAAGAGTAACAAAGGCCAGTGTGATGGTCGATGGGAACCTCACCGGGGAAATAGGCAGGGGACTGCTGGTATTGCTTGGTATAGAGGACAGTGACGATGAGGAAGACCTTTACTGGCTCAGCAACAAGATCATCAATCTCCGGGTATTCAACGACGAGCAGGGTGTGATGAACAGGTCTGTCAAGGAAGAAGATGGTGGCATCCTGCTGGTGAGCCAGTTCACCCTTTATGCTTCAACCAAAAAAGGCAACCGGCCCAGCTATATCCGCGCCAGCAAACCTGGAAAAGCTATACCGCTTTACAATAGAATGATCAGCCGGCTCCAGACAGACCTGGGAAAGCCCATTGCTACAGGCGTTTTTGGAGCCGATATGAAAGTGGAGCTGCTTAACGATGGGCCTGTAACAATCATCATCGACTCAAAGAACAGGGAGTAGGGCCATGGAAAAGCACATTGATATACGGGACAGGCAGGATATAGAGCGTGTGCTCGAGGTGTTTTACCGCCGGCTGCTGAAAGATGAGCTGGTGGGTCATTTTTTTACGGAGGTAGTGAAGCTGGACCTGCCTTCACACCTGCCGCGTATTGCCGGATTCTGGGAATCGGTGCTTTTTGGCACAATAGGCTATGACGGAAACCTCATACGGCTTCACGCACCCGTACATGAGCTTTCACCGATCGGCAAAGTTCATTTCGACCGGTGGATTGCTGTATTTTCTCAAACTGTCGATGAGCTTTACAGCGGCCAGATGGCGGATGAAATGAAAAAGCGAGCCGTTTCAATAGCCGGCATCATGTATCTGAAATTGCATCAAAATCAAACAGGCAAAACATGACCATACAGGAAGCACAGGAAAAAGTAGACGGTTGGATCAAAACCACCGGGGTCAGGTATTTCAGCGAGCTCACCAATATGGCCATACTTACAGAGGAGGTGGGGGAGGTGGCCCGGCTCGTTAGCCGAATATACGGGGACCAGTCATTTAAGGAAAGCGACCGGGGAAAGGAGCTTTCAGATGAGCTGGCGGATGTATTGTGGGTGCTCATCTGTCTTGCCAACCAAACCGGTGTAGATCTGACAGCGGCCCTGGAAAAGAATTTCGACAAAAAGAACATCAGGGATAGCGACCGTCATCGCAACAATTCAAAGCTCAGCTAACAAGAGCTTCTTATAACCGATGCGCAATATTTGACAATGCTGGCCACTTTTTTGTAACAAGCTTACAAAACAAGGCAATGAAGAAGTTCTCCCCCGGTCTGGTTTGGCAGTCATTAAAAGATGCATTCAAGGGTTTTTCAGAAGACAAGGTACCCAAGCTGAGCGCATCCCTGGCTTATTATACTGTGTTCTCGCTTGGCCCCCTGCTGATTGTCATCATTTTTTTATGCAGCATCTTCCTGGGGCGTGAAGCGGTGGAAGGGACCATCTTCACCCAGATCAAGGGTTTTATCGGGGCTGATGCCGCTGCGCAGATCCAGGATATCATCCGGAATGCCTCCGTGAGCGGTAAAGGAGGCGTAGCAGCCACCATTGGTATCATTACCCTGCTGATCGGTGCTACAACGGTATTTGGGGAGATACAGGATTCGATAAATGGCATATGGGGACTGAAGCCCAAGCCAAAGGGTGGTGTCATGGCGCTTTTGTGGAGCCGGCTCACTTCTTTCGGGCTCATTGCTTCGCTTGGTTTCCTGCTGCTTGTGTCGCTTGGTGCCACGGCTATAGTTGAGGCCATAGGGGCAAGGCTGGCCGACCGCTTCCCCGATGTAACGGTCGTGGTATTTTATATCATCAACCTTGTTCTGAACCTGGCTGTGATCACAGCGCTGTTCGCGGTCATCTTCAAGGTGCTTCCCGATGCCAAATTCAAATGGAAGAACATCTGGCCCGGTGCCATCGCTACCGCTTTGCTTTTTATCATCGGTAAATTTGCCATCTCCCTTTATATCAGCAAAAGCGAGGTAGGCAGTACCTATGGCGCAGCAGGCTCCCTGGTTGTACTGCTTCTCTGGATATATTATTCTTCGATCATTCTTTATTTCGGGGCGGAGTTTACCAAGGCCTATGCGTTTCGCAAAGGCGCTTCGATTGTGCCGAACAAATATGCCGTATGGGATAAGGAGCCGCCTGTGGCCGGCGCCAAGCGTAAGTTATCGCCGGAGGAGGAAAGAGCAGGTGCCCTGGCCGGCCAGCCCCAGCTTGGATTTATCAGGCAGGCCCTCTCACCCCGTACAACAGAAAAGCAGGCTACCGGCATGGGCACTGTATTGCTGGGGCTGGTCCTTTACCTGTTCAGCTCTTCCGATGAGGCTGAGCTGAAATGACCTCCAAGCCTCATTGCTCAGAAGAAGGCCGGGCCTAGCGCTCTGTCTGGCTATCTTTTTGTATTCATCAGTGAAAATTTCCGGATGCGAAGAAAGCTCACCTTAAAAGGAGTCCTTGGCTTGCTGAAGAAATCCTTTGCTGGCTTCTCGGATAACAAGGTATTAAAGCTAAGCGGGGCATTGGCCTACTTTACGGTTTTTTCGATCGGGCCCATGCTGATCATCATCATCTTTTTCGCCGATATTTTTTATGGGCGCGAGGCTATCGAGGGCAGCGTTTACGGGCAGATCAGGAGCTTTGTAGGAGCAGATGCGGCAGCGCAGATACAGCAGATCATCAAAAATGCCTCGCTCAGCGGTAAAAGCACTATAACAGCAGTGGTTGGTTTTATAACCCTGCTTATAGGCGCAACGGGCGTATTTGCAGAGATACAGGATTCGATCAATGCAATCTGGAATCTCAAGGCCAAACCCAAGCGCGGCTGGCTGAAAATACTCATCAACAGGCTGCTTTCTTTTTCTGTTGTGATCAGCCTCGGCTTTATCCTGCTGGTATCTCTGGTGCTGAATGGATTGATTGAGGGATTGATGGACCGGCTGCAGACGCGTTTTCCGGGAATGACGGTAGTGGCAGTTTATATCGTCAATCTCGTATTTACTTTTGCGGTCATTACCTGCCTGTTCGCGATCATCTTCAAAGTGCTGCCCGATGCCATTATCAGGTGGAAGGATGTAATGATCGGGGCCATGACAACCGCTATTCTTTTTATGATCGGCAAGTTCGGCATCACCTTTTACATTGGAAATTCAAATGTAGGAAGTGCATATGGAGCCGCCGGCTCACTGGTGGTGCTGCTCCTGTGGGTCTATTATTCTTCCGTGATCCTGTATTTCGGCGCCGAATTTACAAAAGCCTACGCAGCCGGATATGGCTCACCCATTCATCCCAATCAATACGCCGTATGGGTGAGGAATGTAGAGGTGGAGGAAGAAAATGGCACCCTGCGCCAGCTCGAGAAAAAGAAAAAGGATGAGAATGAGCAGACCGGAGACAATATAAAGGTTACCTGATTCCGTGACCGGGGGTTCCCCGGCTGATGATGCAAAGATCCGGCGGCCCGTTGGCAATAAGAGGTCTATAGGGTCCTGCCTGTACCGGGGTCAAATGGAACCCGAATAGCAAACTGCCTTATTTTTGCGCGCATGGCAACAGACAGCAACAGATTCCAGGCGATCATCTCGCATTGCAAAGAATACGGCTTTATTTTTCCTTCCAGTGAAATTTACGACGGCCTTGGCGCAGTCTACGACTATGGCCAATGGGGCAGCGAGCTAAAGAAGAACATCAAGGACCATTGGTGGAAAAGCATGACGCAAATGCACGAGAATATCGTAGGCATCGATGCGGCCATCTTCATGCATCCCACTACCTGGAAGGCAAGCGGGCATGTCCACAATTTCAGTGATCCAATGATCGATAACAAGGATAGCAATAAGCGCTACCGTGTGGATCACCTAATCGAAGCAAAAGCAGACGAGCTGGAAAAGGCCGGTCACGCCGAACAGGCGGAGCTGCTCCTCAAGCAAATGGATGAGCTGCTGGCGACGAATGATTTTGAGGGGCTGAAGTCTTTGATCGAGAACAATAAGATCGCTTGCTCAATCAGCGGCACCGTGAACTGGACGGAAGTCAGGCAGTTCAATCTCATGTTCTCCACGCAGATGGGAAGTGTGAGTGACGAGGCCGACACCATCTACCTCCGGCCCGAAACCGCGCAGGGCATTTTTGTAAATTTCCTTAACGTGCAGAAGACCGGCAGGATGAAGATACCCTTCGGCATAGCCCAGATAGGAAAGGCCTTCAGAAATGAGATCGTTGCCCGCCAGTTCATTTTCCGCATGCGCGAATTCGAGCAAATGGAAATGCAATTCTTTGTACGTCCCGGCACACAAAAGACCTGGTATGAATACTGGAAGGAAGCCAGGATGAAATGGCACCTAGAGCTTGGCATCCCTGCCGATAAATATAGGTTTCACGACCACGTGAAGCTGGCGCATTATGCAGATGCTGCCTGCGATATAGAATACAATTTTCCGATAGGCTTTAAAGAAGTAGAAGGTATTCACTCGCGTACCGATTTTGACCTTAAGAATCACCAGGAGTACAGCAAAAAAAAGATGCAATACTTCGACAATGACCTGGACGAGAACGGTAAGCCCTATGGCAACTATATTCCTTATGTGGTGGAAACTTCCATCGGCGTTGACCGTACCGTAATGATGGTCTTGAGTGAGGCCTATGAAGAGCAGGACCTGAGCACCGAAGAGAAAAAGGATAGCCGGGTCGTGCTGAAGTTCCCTCCGAGGCTGGCACCCATCAAGCTGGCTGTGTTGCCCCTTGTTAAAAAGGATGGCCTGCCCGAAATAGCCAGGCAGCTGATGGATGAGTGCAGGGGTTTGTTCAAATGCTTTTACGAAGAAAAGGATACCATCGGCAAGCGGTATCGCCGCATGGATGCCCTGGGTACGCCTTTTTGCGTAACCATCGATCACCAGAGCAAGGAAGACCAGACCGTAACGATACGCTACCGGGATACCATGCAGCAGGAGAGAGTACCCCTGGGTGAGATAAAGAACATTGTGCTGAAATCGTTGCTTGGATAAGGCCAGCGCGAGAGTTTAGCCGTAAAGCTCAAGATGGATCGATTTTCTATCGTATCCCAGCTGCTGAATGCGCTGTTTTGCTTCATCCACCATATTTTTCCAGCCGCAAAGGTAGAACATGGCCGGGGGAAGGGCTGTTCCATCAGCCATCTTTTCATGCACCAGGTTTTCGTATAGCGCATGCACATAGCCACAGCAGCCATCCCATTGCTCGCGCGACAGGGTAGGCATGTAGTGAAAGCCGGGTACTTCCTGTTCGAGGCTTCTCATTTCCTCCAGGTAAAGCAGGTCCTGCTTCATGCGGGTGCCGAAGATCAGGTAGATATCCTTATGGGCCAGCTGATGCCGCTGCAGGTTATGCACCATGCTGCGAAAGGGTGCGATGCCGGTTCCGGTGCAAATGAAGTAAAGGTCATGTTCTATGGGATGGTGCAGGGTGAATACACCCTGGGGGCCTCTAAGAGTAATTTCTGATCCTTCCCTGATCTCATTGAACAGGTATGTGGTGCCTACGCCCCCATCGAGTAAAACAATCAACAATTCGAACACATTGGTACCATCAGGCCAGGAGGCAATGGAATAGCTCCGCCACCGCTTATTAGGCTTTTCGTGAATGGGCAGGTCTAAGGTTACGAACTGCCCCGGCACAAAATCGAAAGAAACTACGTCCGGCAGCTTGATCCAGAAGCGACGGGTATTGTAAGTCTCGTTTTCGATCCTTGTAACAATACCTTTTTGCCAGGGTTGAAGTGCCATAAGCGGTTTTTTAACAATTTACAAATAACAGTTGATCCCAATCCAGCGTTTATCAAGTTATCCACAATTTCTGGCGATTGGCACAGAACTTGGAAATTATTTTACAGAATAAACGCTGGGTAAAACCAGTTCAAGATATTTTAGTCGGACGGTTTAGGTTAAAGGCTGGTATTCTTACCAGCCTTATTTTTTTCAAGCCGCGCCCGCTTACGCCTGGTCTATCGTCAACCTGTTATTCCTGGATGGTTCCCCCGGCGCAAGGCTGTTTCATCTCGCTCATCTCTTCAAAAGGCCTTAAACGAAAAGACCCCATAAGGGGTCTTTGTATTAGCAAGCAACAATTAGTCTTATTCCACCATGAGTTTATAATAATAGGTCTTGCCTCCGCACTGCAGTCTTAATACATATATGCCTGCCGATGCGCTGTTAAGTTCTACCGGCCCGTTGAAGTTGCCAATGAACTTTGGAAGAATCCTGCTGTAAACGGTCTGCCCCTGTGCATTCAGCACATCGATCCTTGCATCCTCCCTTCTTTCTGACCTGAACTTGAGGTTAAACAGGCCTCTATTGGGGTTGGGCGACAATGAGAACTGAACGGCCGGATCATTAACAGGGTCTATGGCGGTGATCACAATATTGAGGGCGGCTGAGCTGAGCTCGCAACCTGCATCATTGGTTACCCTTACAGTATAATTGCCCGATTGGGTCGGAACATATTCCTTACCGGTAGCACCTGCTATGATGCCATTATTGAGGTACCACTGATTGCCGGTATTGCTGCTGCTCACCAGGGTATTTCCCGTTTGTGTAATGGTCGGTGTTGCCGCTACCGTAGCGGTTACGGCTGTCCTGTCGTTGGGGCAGGCCGCTGTACGCACCCTCATATCGTAGAGGAAATAATAGAAGCCCTGGAAATTGTTGGGATTCGTAGCCGAAAAAGCACTATTGCCTGTAAACGATATGACGCCTGGCATAGTAAACGGATAGGGATTGCCGGTCACATTATCATTGTAGAAAAGACTGGCTCCTCCCGTTGTTCTGATGATGATGGCATGGTTGCCGCTGGGCAGAAGGAGGTTAACGTAGAAAACGGCTCCGTTGTCCGCAGCATCATAACCCGGCTGGTTGCCCGATGCCGGGGTAGGACTGGTCGGGTACACGTCGATGGTCGTTGATGACAGGGTCGTGTAGGTAAAGCCCGAGGCGTTCTCAGACGTGATATCACCCACGATCAATTCAACCTGGCCTGCAGCTTTTGTGTACAGCCTTACCGTTTCAAGGGTAACCGGCACCTCGGCATTGAAGCGCATATAATGGTTTGTGTTAACCAGGTAGCCTCCTCCATTGGGATAAGCAGATTTTGCTGCCAGTCCAACACGGCCTCTTGCTCCTGTGCTCACATAATAGGTATTATTGGCTGTAATGACCGGTGTGGTAACCGTAACGCCACGTCCGAGAGGATTCTCAACAAAAGAGTTCTCGTACCAGTAATAATTGGCTGTATTTGGATTGGTAACCTTAAGAACGGCATTCGTACCGCAGATCGAGCCGATGCCAGTCGTTGGGGCGGTGGAAGCGGCGTAAGACACATCTTTCCTCAGGGTGTCATTCGAGCGAGTTTGGTCGCCCGGGTCGTCGGTATTGGCAGCAAGGTTATAGGTTATGTTCGGGCTTGCAGCAAAAGCCGTCTGGAAGGTATATGTTCTTGTCTGGCCCGCCGCAATGGTGCCCGGATAATTGCCATTTATCGTAGCCACCGTGCTTGCTCCGTTTTTAACGGTAAGCAATACAGGTATATTGGACCTGCTTACGAGACCAATGTTTCTGATCTTGACGGTTACGTACTGGAGGTTGGTTGCGCATGCGCCGTTTTGAGGAACCGTGATCTCCTCTATGGTGAGGTCGGTGCTGGGCACAGAATAAACAACCCGGTAGTCCTGGGTTTCGCCCCTCGTATAGTTCCCGCAAGGCTGCACATCGGCTGCGTTCGAAGTTTCCTGTACGATCACGCGCATGATAGAGGAGTTTCCTACCACTATGTTGGCAGGTATAGATACATTGGCAGTAAAGGTGCCGTCTCCGCTGATAACATTGCTGGTGGCAATAAGCTCACCCGCATCGGAGAAACTGCCGTTATTATTGAAATCGATAAAAGCTTTGACGATCTTATCAGCCGAGCTGGCATCGCAGCTGTTGACCCTTACCGTCAGGGGCAAGGTTTGATTGGGTTCAACCTGGGCCGAAATTGAAGTAAAATCAGTATACGAAGTACAGGTACCAGTATTGCGTTTGGCTATGCCGCCAAAGCCTACGCTGTCGATGCGCGCACCGGCGGTTGAAGTAGGTGCCGAAGCGCAAAGCGCCTGTGCGCCTACACCGCTTATGATAAGGGAATAAGCCTGGCTGCCTCTTTGAAGCGTACCCTTGTGGGTGATCTGGATGGTATAGGTCGCGCCTGTAATAACACTGCCTATGCTCACCTTTTCCACGTTGTCGATCGTATTGTCGCCGGTAGTGGCAGGGTTGGCGGGGTTGGCCGGGTCAAGTATCCATGGACGGTAAGTATTGGCGCCCTGGATGATCTTTATGTCCAGGTCGTGCACCAGCTTTTTGGTGGTGTTGTTCAGGATGTTGGTGGTTTCGATGGCTCCTTTGGGATCCGTCCATACCAGGGTAGCAGTAATAGGGCCGCCTGCCGGGATGTTCAGGGTAAAGGTTTCGCCATTGTTAAGCACATTTTCGAATATCCTGTGCGCGCCGGTATTCTTCGTTTTGATGACATCAGCACCTTTTGCCACGTTCAGGAGGCCCCAGCCGAAGCGGTAGTCGGGACCGGGTGCATCGCCGGATTCCTCGGCGGTATGAATAGCAAGACCTTTAAGGGTGGAAGCACGCATAAAAGCACCTCCATGCAGCTGTGAATAATATTCCTGGAGCAGCATCAGGGAGCCTGAGGTATTCGGAGTTGCCATGGATGTTCCGCCGAAGACCGAGTAGCTGGTGGTGCTGGTAGCAACAGACGAAAATACATTCACACCATTGGCCACTACATCGGGTTTTATCCTGCCATCGTCGGTGGGTCCCCAGCTGCTGAAGTTGCTCATGGTTACAGCGCTTGCTGTGGTATAGCCGTTAGGCAGGCCTGTTACCGCGCCAACGGTCAGTATGTTCTTGGCAGTGGCATAGGTTGGCAGGATATCATAGGCATCGTTGCTGTAAATGCCGGCGGGGCGCGGACCAGCATTCTCCATTTGGCCGGTGGCATTATAACGCCAGTAGGTGGCACCTACGGCCGGACCATTTTCATTGCGTTTATTGCCCGCAGACTTTACGATCAGGTAATAAGGGGCATTGTAAGAAATGGAATCGAGCATCTGGGCATCATCGTCATAATACCCCATCTTGAAATCCTCGTTTTCATTGAACCTTCCGTAAAATTCCCAGCGGCTCTGGGCCTGGTTGAAGACCCAGCCTGCAAGTGTTCCGTAAGAGTGGTTGGATATAAGCAAATTTGCTGCTTCGGCAGCGATTTCATTAAGGTGGTTGTTGAAGTCGTAGGCAAGAAGGTCCTGGAAAGCATACGCCATGCCTTTGGCGGAAGCATTCACACCTGAGGCGATCATGGTACCCGTTACGTGGGTAGCATGGTCGCTAGTGCCTGAAGGGTTGTCTTTCTGGATCACCCTGCCGTTCAGTTCTACGTGGTTGCCTAATATCCTTCCTCCATCCCAGACAGCCATCTTCCCTCGCACGCTGGCAGAGGCGCCGCTGAGGTTAAGCCCGCTGCTGCCGCCGGTCCAAAGCTGGTTTGCCCCGGTCGTTGCCGCAGCAATGGCATTTTCGGTCGAAAAATACACGGGGAGACCAAACCTGTCCACTCCAACGAGGAAGGCAATATTCTGATCGGAGGTTTTGAAGCTTACAGGCCAGCCCTTTTCCTTTGCAAGCCGGATCGCACGCTCGAAGTTCTTCGTTTCTCTTTCTTTGGCGTCAGAGGAGATCTTCTGAAGCACAGCTGCATTCGTTCTGGTCTGGGAAAAAACTGCAGGCACGATGGCATACAAGGCCACTGCAGTCAATAAGAATTTCTTAAGCATAAAAAGTAGTCGTTAAACAATAGACGTATTTTCACATCCAATGGTTCACTAAAATAGACACTTTAGCCATGAAAACAGGACCGATCAAGTATTTTTTTACGTTACTATGTATTTCCAGCCTGGGTTTTGGCTGTTGCGGGCCTAAAAATGCCCGTTCCGGGCAGCCGGTTAAGCAGGGGATCAGTGGTTTTGTGGGAGAACTGACCGGTAACCAGATGCCTGGCCCCGGCCGTCCTGCACAGCAGCCTAAGGGCGTCAGCACGGTGGTTTATGTGTACGAGTCCACTAAAATGAGCGAGGTTGAGCAGAGCAGCGACGGACCTTTTTTCAGGACCATCCGTACAAAGTTGGTCGACTCGGTGGTTTCCGACAGTGCAGGACGTTTTCAGCTTGCACTTCCCGCAGGCAGCTATTCGGTGTTTGTAAGAACCGAAGGACAGCTTTATGCCAACAGCTTCGATGCTCAGCAGACGATCGCACCCGCAGTGGTTCAAAAAAACCGTGTAACGGAAGTTAACATTACCATAAGCGCAAATGCCAGTTTTTAACGGCCTTCGGTTTATCTTTGCCCCTTCAATTTTAGAACCGATCGAGCGGAGACCTTAATGAGCTTTAGTGCGTTTTTGGAAATTTATCAGTCATCCCCCCGCCTGTTTCAGCTGGCGGACAAGCTTTCTTTTGCCCAGCCGCAAAAATTATGGCTCAGCAACCTGAGGGGAAGCGCTTCGCAGTTCGTTGCCGCCTCTGTTTTTCTGCACCCTTCCTGTAACCAGCTCAACCATGTTTTTGTATGCAATGATGCTGAGGATGCCGCTTATTTTCACAACACGCTTGAAAACCTTACCGATGCGCTGAACATCCATTATTTTCCTTCCTCTTTCAAAAACCGGAAGAATTACCGCCTGCTCAATTCTTCTCATGTGATGCTTCGCACCGAAGCCCTTACAAGGTTTTCGGCCATCACCGGCAACAGGGCGGGCGCCCTGGTTACCTATCCCGAAGCCTTGTTTGAGAAGGTGGTCGTATCCAAGGCCATCTCGGCCAATATGATCCATATCAAAACAGGCGATGAGATCAATCCCGACGAGCTTTATGCCAGGCTGGTAAACTATGGTTTTGAGCGTACCGATTTTGTGTATGAGCCCGGGCAGTTCGCAGTAAGGGGAGGGATACTCGATATTTACTCTTTCGGTAACGAAAAGCCCTACCGGATAGAGCTTTTTGGCAATGATGTTGATTCCATCCGCATCATCGATCCTGAAACGCAGCTGAGCGAACGGCGCCTGCTCCAGGTAAGCATCATACCCAATGTAGATACCCAGCTGGAGGAAGCGGGCAAAGTATCGCTGATCGAGTTCCTGCCGGAAAATACCATTATCTGGATACAGGATGAAGAGCTGCTGAAGGAAAAGCTGCTGACGGCTGCCGAAGACCTTCAGCTGTTCATGGATATGCTGGCATCGCAGCCCCCCGCGAAAAAGCAGGAGGAAGACCAGGATGACAGGCTGATGAAAAAAGAGGTGAAGGCAGACGAATTCATCGACGTGACCGGATTTTTTGATGCGCTCCAAAGCCGTCATGTTGTGTACTATGGTCATCAGAGGCCCGTGGCTTTTGGTACAGAGCTGGCATTTGCCACCAGGGAGCAGCCTTCTTTCAACAGGCAGTTCGACCTCCTGATCAAGGATTTGAAGTCCTGGGAAGCCAGGGGTTTTGGCCTCCATCTTTTTGCGGAGAACCCGAAGCAGCTGGAACGGCTGTACAGCATCTTCCAGGACCTCAAAGAAGAGATCCATTTTACCCCGATCGCCACTTCCATTCACGAAGGATTTATTGACGAAGACCTGAAGATCGTTTGTTATACAGATCACCAGATCTTTCAGCGTTATCATAAATACAAGGTCAAGCAAGCCTATAACAAGAATAAGGCGCTTACACTGCGTACCCTCAGGGAACTGCAGCCCGGCGATTTTGTAACCCATATCGATCATGGTGTAGGCGTTTACAGCGGCCTGCAAAAGCTGGAGGTCAATGGCAAGCTCCAGGAGGCGGTGCGCATCATTTACAAGGACAGTGATATCCTCTATGTCAACATCAACTCTCTTCATAAGATCGCTAAGTATACAGGTAAGGAAGGGACTGTGCCCAAGGTGAATAAGCTGGGCAGTGATGTATGGAATAAGCTAAAGGAGAAAACAAAGACCAAGGTCAAGGAGATCGCCTTCGACCTGATCAAGCTATACGCGCAGCGCAAGGCACAGGAAGGCTTTCAGCATTCGCCCGACAATTACCTGCAGACAGAGCTCGAGGCTTCGTTCATTTATGAGGATACGCCAGACCAGAGCAAGGCTTCGGCAGATGTAAAGAAAGACATGGAGTCGGCCTCCCCGATGGACAGGCTTGTATGCGGTGATGTAGGCTTTGGCAAGACCGAGATTGCCGTGAGGGCAGCCTTCAAAACCGTTGTGGACGGCAAACAGGCTGCAGTGCTGGTTCCCACTACCATTCTGGCCTTCCAGCACTATAAAACTTTCAGTGAGCGCCTCAAGGATTTTCCGGTAACGGTTGATTATGTAAACCGGTTCAAATCTGCCAAGGAAAAAAAGGAAACCTACAAAAAGCTGGAGGAAGGCAAGGTTGATATCATCGTTGGCACCCATGCCCTCCTGGGAAAAGAAGTGAAGTTCAAGGATCTGGGATTGCTTGTGATAGATGAAGAGCAGAAGTTTGGTGTCGCTCACAAGGAAAAGATAAAGACGCTTCGAACCAATGTGGACGCACTTACGCTCACAGCCACGCCTATACCGCGAACGCTGCAGTTCAGCCTCATGGGCGCACGTGATCTCTCCATCATCAATACGCCGCCGCCTAACCGGCAGCCCATCCAGACGGAAGTGCGCATCTATAACGAGGATTTTGTGAGGGATGCCATTTACTTCGAATCGGAAAGAGGAGGGCAGGTTTTCTTTATACACAACCGCGTGCAGGGCCTGGCAGAAATGGCCGCTATCATACAAGGCCTTTGC
Source organism: Flavisolibacter sp. (assembly GCA_035761965.1). Classification (GTDB taxonomy): domain Bacteria; phylum Bacteroidota; class Bacteroidia; order Chitinophagales; family Chitinophagaceae; genus Flavisolibacter. The sequence goes on from DASTPZ010000075.1 coordinate 16,285, forward strand.
CCCGACCTGAGCATAGGTTTTGCACATGGCCAGATGGAGGGACATGAGCTCGAAGAGCGCATCATGGATTTTATCGAAAAAAAATATGATGTGCTTGTTTGTACCAACATCGTTGAAAGCGGCGTGGATATCCCGAACGTAAATACCATCATCGTTAACAATGCTCACCAGTTTGGCCTGAGCGACCTTCACCAGCTGAGGGGACGCGTGGGCCGCAGCAATAAAAAAGCTTTTTGTTACCTGCTGGCTCCTCCCATGAGCACACTGCCAACCGATTCGCGCAAGCGCCTCCAGACCCTCGAGCAGCATAGCGAGCTGGGAAGCGGCTTTCAGATAGCCATGCGTGACCTGGACATTCGCGGTGCAGGAAACATGCTCGGCGGCGAACAAAGCGGCTTTATGGCCGAGATAGGCTTTGAGATGTACCAGAAGATACTGGATGAGGCAATACGCGAATTGAAAAGAACCCAGTTCAAGGATCTGTTCAAAGAGGAGATATCGAGGCAGGATGATTTTGTGCAGGATTGTACCATCGATACCGATCTTGAGATACTCATCCCCGATAGTTATGTAGAGAATATAACGGAAAGGCTTTCGCTTTATTCCAGGCTCAATAACTGTGATACAGAAGAAGAGCTGAAGGCGATGGAAGAAGAGCTGACCGATCGCTTTGGTGCGCTTCCGCCGCAGGTGCAGGAACTGTTTGTGACCGTGCGCTGCCGTAAGCTGGCTGTAAAGCTTGGGTTCGAACGCATGAGCCTGAAGGATAATAGCCTCAAATGCCATTTCATCAATAAGCCGGATTCGCCTTATTTTGAATCAGCTCTCTTTAATTCAATATTGCAGTACCTGCAGACGGGCACGAACAAGGCAAGACTCAGGCAAACAGGCAAGCTGTTCATGCTTGTAGTAGAGCCTGTAAAGGACATGCAGGATGTACATAGCTTCCTCGACCGCATGCAAAAGCAGGTGTCAAGACCCCACCAACCGGCATAAAATACGGTTACCGGTATGGCTAAAATCATTTTTCTCCTTTCCTGTTTTGCTGGTGCTCTACCTGTGCTTTCCGGGTCTCCGCCCCAGGTAAATGAACCTGTCTCAATTGTTTGACCTTAAATGCTGCCCGGCTCTTGTTCTAAAACTGTGCAGTCATGACCTGTGTTTCAGCGTTGGATGATCGATATAGGTTCAACAAAAGCACCGGCCGGCCCGACCGTTAGGTACTGCAGGCTGTTTTATTACATATTTTTTCTATTTTTAAGGCCGAAATACCATATCCATGAAGATGAACCGCCTGCTGCTGTTTATTGTCCTTATATGCTCCTGCGGGGCTTTTTGCCAAACACCTCCTGCCATTGCGCTCAGGAGCGGCCAGATACAGCCCCAGCCTAATATCAGCAAAACGCAAGTCGATTCCTTTTATGCAAATTCGGTCAGATACCTCGACAGGACCTTTGCCTTGCTTCAATTTGAAAAGCTTCCTGCTGCTGATGTGAAAAAGCAATTGGCTGCTGCCGGCATCGAGTTGCTGGACTATGTTTCGGGCAATGCTTACACGGTAAGCATATCGGGCCGGCCTGCAGCGGAGCTGTTGCAGAAAGCCGGAGCAAGAGCGATTGCCGCCCTCCAGCCGGTTCAGAAAATGGAAGCCAGGCTGGCGGCAGGCAGCCTGCCGGCATGGTCGATGAAGGTGCAGGGGACGGTCGATGTATGGATCAGCTTCCCAAAAACGTTTACGCTGCAGGAAGTTACCAGGGGCTTGAACCTGCTTAACATAGACATTGTATCCCAGCAGCATCATGCCTACCGGGTACTGGCCCTTCGTCTCGCCCCGGCCAGGCTTGCCGAGCTGGCTTCCCAGCCTTTTGTCGAATACGTACAGCTGGCGCCTAAAGGCGACCAGCTTCTGAACTTCAATAGCCGCAGCGCATCGCGTGCCAACCTGCTCAATGCATCCGTTGCAGATGGTGGCAAGGGTCTTAATGGCGAAGGCGTTGCTATAGGCATTGGCGACGACGCAGACCTCCAGGTACATATCGATTTTGCAGGCCGCCTCATCAACCGGGCCGCAGCGCCCCTGAATGCAGGCCATGGACACCACGTGGCCGGCACACTTGCAGGTTCGGGTAATGGCCAGGATATCTTTAAAGGTTATGCCCCAAAGGCTACTATCATTTCGCAATCATTCAACGGTATCATCATGAATGCACCAGCCTATGTGAATGATCATGGGATGGTGATCACCAACAACTCCTATGGTGATAATATCGAGTGTACCTATCACGGCACCTATGATCTTTACTCAAGGCTGCTCGACCAGATGGCCTTTGACTACCCCCACCTTCAGAATGTATTTGCTGCCGGCAACAGCGGCCCTTCTACCTGCGCACCTTTTCTGCCTACCTATCATACCGTTCTGGGCGGATATCAATCTGCTAAGAACGTGATCACTGTTGGCGCCACCAACGACTCGGGAGCCATAGCGGCCTTCTCGAGCCGGGGGCCTGTAAAGGATGGCCGCACCAAACCCGAGATAGTGGCCATGGGACAATTCGTGGCCTCTGCCTGGTTCGGAAATTTTTACAGCTATAACAACGGCACCAGCATGGCCGCACCTGCCGTTGCCGGAGGGCTGGGCCTGCTGTATCAACGCTACCGCCAGCTTCATGGAGGCGCCAATCCAAAAAATGGACTTATGAAGGCCCTTGTATGCAATGGCACTACCGACAGGGGTAACACCGGTCCCGACTTTCAATATGGTTTTGGCTGGATGAACCTTCTACGCAGTGTTGACATGCTGGAGAATAACCGCTATGTGATTGGCAGCTGCACGCAAGGCTCCATCGACAACCTTAACATCACTGTGCCACCCAATACAGCCAGGCTCAAGCTCATGCTCTACTGGAACGATCCTGCCGCCTCTCCGCTTGCCGCCCATACCCTGGTAAACGACCTTGATCTTGAGCTGGTCGATGCCGGCTCGGTAACCAGGCTGCCCCTGGTGCCCGATACAAATAACGCTTTGCTCGCAGGTCCTGCAGCTGCCGCGGCGGACCATATCAACAATATGGAACAGATCGCGGTGGAGAACCCCGTTGCCGGTAACTATACCATCAGGGTTAAGGGTACAGCTATTACACAGAATCCATCACAGGAATACTTCCTAGTTTATGACCTCATACCAGTGGGTTTACAGCTCACTTCCCCTGCCGGCGGCGAAACCCTCACACCTACCGCGCAACTCGCCAGCGCACAAATTAGCTGGGAGGCTCATGGATTTTCATCGGGTACCGCTACGATCGAGTTTTCTCCCGATAATGGGGCCAGCTGGAGCACCATAGCGAGTAATGTCAACATCAACCGCTCAGTTTATACATGGTGGATCCCTAATGTAGCTACCAACCAGGCAAGGATACGCATTACCAAGGATGGCAGTGGGGAAACCAGTACCAGCAATGCTTTTGTGATTACCGATCTCCCGGTGGTATCATTGGCGGCAAACCAGTGCGAGGGATACATCAACATCAACTGGACTGCCGTTACAGCTGCAACAGACTATGAGGTAATGCTGCTTAAGGATGGGGAAATGAAGCCTGTGGCTACAACGACCGCCAATAGCTATAGCCTGGGCGGGTTGGACAAAAACAGGGAATACTGGATAACCGTCAGGCCCCGGATCAATGGCGTTGCCGGCAGAAGAGGGGCAGCCATTTCGCGCATACCTAATAATGGAAGCTGTTCGGGCTCGATCTCAGACAATGATCTTGCTCTCGACGCCATCATAGCTCCTGTTTCAGGCAGGCGCTTCACCTCGGGTCAGCCAGGCGCCGCAGCTGTGGTCACCATCAGGGTCAAGAACCTCGATGATGCACCGGTAACAGGTTTTGACCTCCGGTACTCCATCAACGGCGGTGCTTTCGTATCTGAATCGGTTGCTACCCCGATCGCTGCCGGCGCAACGGTCAATCATACCTTCACCACAACGGCCGACCTGTCTGCTCCCGGGCTTTATCAAATAACCGCGATCGTTAAGAACAGCGCCGGTGATCCGGTAACGGCAAACGATACGGCATATAGAAGCGTTAGGCACCTCGATAACCAGGCTCTTGATCTTGCATCGGCCTTTGTTGATGACCTGGAAGCAGCAACTACAGAAACTTATGAAAGGGATACACTTGGCCTGGCCGGTATCGATCGGTATGATTTCAGCCGCAGTACCAGCTACGGACGATTGAGAACCTTCGTAAACTCGGGCATGGCCTTCTCCGGCTCCAAGGCCCTTACCCTCGACGTAAATCGCTTCCTGCCTTCCAGCAATACCAATTATCTCTATGGTACCTATAATCTTGTGAATTACAGCGCAGCCGGCAACGATATAAGGCTCGACTTCCAATACAGTCACCATGGGCAATCCTCCCACCTCAATAACAAGGTCTGGATCAGGGGTAACGATGCCCAGTCTTGGATAGAGGCGCTCGACCTGTCGGCTATCCAGCAGAACCCCGGTAATTATGCTCGTGTGGCGAGTATCGAGGTTTCCGATTTGCTCCTGGCAGCAGGGCAGGATTTCGGCACCAGCTTCCAGGTGCGCTGGGGTCAATGGGGGCAGCTTCCCGCAACAGATAGGCTTCAGGCCAATGGTTACAGTGTAGATAATGTACGCATTTATGAAGCATTCAACGACCTGCAGATGCTTGGCTTAGATGCTCCTGCGGCAGCCAGCTGCGGACTTGACAACAATACAACAATACAGGTATCCGTACGCAACAGCTCAAATGCTTCCATCGTCAACGTGCCGGTAAGGTACCGCATCAATGGCGGAGCCTGGGCGTCGGCAACCATTGCTTCGATCGCTGCCAACACAAGCCTGTCTTTCAGCTTTCCTGTTGCGGCCGATCTTTCAGCTCAGGGCAGCTATACCATCGAAGCCATCGTTGATTATGCAGCAGACAGCTTCCGGGACAACGATACAACCATCGTTACTGTGGTCAATGCGCCTGTGGTCAGCAGCTTCCCTTACCTTGAGAATTTTGAGGCCGGCGCTTCCAACTGGTACATAAATGGGAAAAATCCAAGCTGGGAGTATGGTACACCGGCATCGGCCAAGATCGTTGGTGCCGCCAGCGGTGCAAAGGCGTGGAAGACCAGGCTCACCGGTAATTACAATGACTATGAGCTTTCTTATCTCAATTCCCCCTGCTTTGATATCAGCGGTATGAGCAATCCTACCCTGAGCTTCAGCCTTGCGCTTGACCTCGAAGATTGTGGCGCGCAGCTTTGTGACGGAGCCTGGGTAGAGTATTCTGCCGATGGCGAAAGCTGGACCAAACTGGGTGCTTCGGGTAATGGTACCAATTGGTACAATAAGACGGGTGACAATGTATGGAGTGTACAGAATTTCGGCCGTTGGCGTGTTGCCACCATACCCCTGCCAACGGGGATATCAAGACTGAGGCTTCGCTTCGTAATGGGCAGCGACCCTGCCGTGAACCGCGAAGGCATTGCCGTCGACGATATTCATGTGTACGATAATACGATGGGCATTTATGAAGGCCCTACCATGGCATCTCCGGTTACCCAGGCGGTGTCAGGCAACAGTTGGGTTCACATTATCACAGGCGGAAAGCTTGTAGCTTCCGTTCATCCCAATAACCAGGACCTTGGATCGACAAGCACCAGGGCATTCATACATAACGGCGCGGTAAGGTATACGCCTTACCAGTACTATCACAACAGGAACATCACCATACAGCCTTCAACAGTCAACCTGGCGGATTCTGTAACGGTTCGTTTTTATTTCCTCGAAACCGAGACCGATACGCTGATCAAGGCTACAGGCTGCCCGGGCTGCACCAAACCTTCCAGTGCCTATGCCCTGGGTGTTTCAAAATACAGCGACCCTGACGATAGCTTTGAAAACGGGACGATCAGCGATAATAACCAGGGGCAATGGTCTTTCCTGCAGCCTGCCAGCGTAGCCAAGGTGCCATTCGATAAAGGCTATTATGCTGAGTTCAAGGTGAAGGATTTTTCTGAGTTCTGGCTGAACAATGGCGGCTTTACCAACAGCATGCCCCTGCCCGTTACACTTATCGAGTTTACCGCCCGGCGCGGAACAGCTACTGATGTATTGCTGAAATGGAAAGTGGCCGCAGAAACAAACCTGTCTCATTACGAACTGCAGGTAGCCAGGGGCGAGGCAGACCTCCAGGCCGGCCGTTTTTCAAAAATAGGAGAGGTGGCTGCGCTAGGAACAGGTTCCGGTTCTCGCGAATACGATTTTACCGATCTGGAGTCTGGCAAATCCGGAGCCAGGTATTACCGGCTTAAGTCCATAGATCAAGACGGTAGCTTTAGCTACTCTGCGGTAAGACCGGTGCTGTTCGAAGGTGTCGATCTTTGGCAGGTATATCCGAACCCCTCACCCGATGGTTTGTTCGACCTTGTATTTCAGGTCGATCCCTCCCAGGAAATTAAGATTAGGCTGCTCGATGCAGCAGGAAGCCTTGTGAAAGAATACCTTAGGAAGGGAAATGGCTCAGTTCAGAAGCTCAGACTTGACCTGAGCAGGCATGCGGCAGGTGTTTACCTTTTACAGGCAGAAGGAGGAGGAAAACAGCAAAGCTTTAAGCTTTATAAGCAATAAGGGTTGAATGCCGACAGGCAAGCTATAATGCAACAAAAGCTGTTCAAACCAATGAACAGCTTTTGTTGTATATAAAAACTTCTATTACCAGCCTTGCTTGGCCATACCGGCCTGGATGGCAGCCATAGCTTTTTCTTCGTTACACAAGGTGGTCAGCTTATTGCCTTTACCATCATGCCCCTGTACCATATAGGCTCCTTTAGCAGTTTTTGTGATCACTGCATCCTGGATAGGAACATTTTTTTCCTTGGTTTTTACATTATAAGCGGTAAGCTTAACGTCTGCCATATGATTAATTTTTGGGGTTTAGTAATACTTAAATCTACATTATTTCGGCAAAACAAAGGCCAAAATATTTGATCATGTATGGCAGACCTCGCTGTTAGGCAGGGCTTTATCTGGACTTTGACAGCCCTACAAGAAAATTATAAGAATTGATGCCCCGGTTAGGCAGCTTGAGATTGGCATTGGAAAGGTGGCGCATCCTGAACTGGAGGTTAAGCAACAGGTTCTTTTTGTTGAGCTTGGTAAAAGCACCTACCGCAAAATTGTCTGAAAAGATGAATCCGCGAGCCTGGCGCTCAAGCCTGGCTGACATATAATGCGGACCCGCGCCGATCATTTGGTAGAGATACAGGCCTTCATTGATCTTTATATAATTCCGCAGTCCCAGGTTCACGCCAAATTCTATATCCCAGGGTCTTCTTGTTCTTACAGGATTTACCTGCGGCTCGGCATACCAGGCGAGAAAATCCTTTTTCCTGGGTTTACTGAAAGACCAGGAAAAGTCTCCGGCGAAATAAAATATTTTATAGTAGGTATTATCGCTAAAGGCATTTCCAAAGCCAACCATGGCACCGGAGGTTTTAAAGCGGCGGGGTTCTGTTTCCTGTGCTTGCACCATGCTGCTAAACAAAAAACAGGAGAGTAACAGGGCGGCAAAAAGGGTTTTGTTTTTGCGCTGATCCTTTATCAAAGGGAAGTGAACTCGTGCAAAGGAAAAATAATTGCTCATTGCAGTATCTGATCGATAAGATTTAGTTCTCCGGCCGCAAAGCTATTGCTTTTAAGACATAGCACCGAATCCTTTACCTGCCCGGGTTTGCTGGCCCCGATGATCACCGAGTTAATACGGTGGTCTCTCAATGCCCAGGCAAGAGCCATTTGCGCCAGGCTTTGACCGCGCCGCGCCGCCAGCTCATTCAGGCGCTTTACTTTGTCCAGCGTAGATACATCCAGGCTGCCTGCCTCTAGCGCCCCATTCCCCCTGTTGCTTGCGGCCCTTGATCCGGCGGGTATGCCATTGAGGTATTTATTGGTGAGAATGCCCTGGGCGAGCGAGGAAAAGCTTATGCAGCCTATTCCTTTTTGCTCCAATACATCCAGCAGCCCCTTTTCTACCGTTCTTTCCAGCATTGAATATTTGGGTTGATGGATCAGCAGAGGTGTGCCGAAGGACCTCAGCATGTCTGACGCCGCTGCCGTTTCGCTGGGCGAGTAGCTCGAGATGCCGGCATAAAGGGCCTTCCCTTGTCTCACTATCGCGTCCAGCGTTCCCATGGTTTCTTCAAGCGGCGTGTTTGGATCAGGTCTGTGGTGATAGAAAATATCGACATAGTCGAGCCCCATTCTTTTCAGGCTCTGGTCCAGGCTTGCCACCAGGTATTTTTTTGAGCCCCAGTCGCCGTAGGGGCCGGGCCACATGCCATAACCTGCCTTGCTCGATACAATGATCTCATCTCTATGAGCCAGGAGATCCTGTTTCAGGATACGGCCAAAAACCGTTTCCGCTCCACCCGCGGGTGGGCCATAATTATTGGCCAGGTCGAAATGTGTAATGCCGTTATCAAAGGCAGTATGTACAATGCGACGGCAGTTCTCGTAATCGTCGGACAGGCCGAAGTTGTGCCAAAGACCGAGAGAAAGTGCAGGAAGCTTAAGACCGCTTTTGCCGCAGCGGTTGTAGATCATTGAGTCGTACCGGCTGGTATCGGGGGAATAAGACATCTGGTTCATGAATTGAATGAGAGATTGTTTAGGTGAACTGCCTTGGTTTATCATTCACTGCCGTACTTGAGGCCTGCTTTCCGTTTGATAGTCAAAGGGAAGCATTGTAGCCATTTTTTCGGACCAGGACCAGTAACCGAGAATGATAAGATCGGTGGGTGAATAGTAGCTGCCACTGGCTTCTACAAACACCGGCCGGAAATTAAGCAGGTTAAGCTGCGACATTTGCGCAGTGCTGCTTTCCGGGTAGAGGGTTCTGTATTCGCGCGGGGTAGCCGCATGTTTATAGATAACCAGCACATAGTCGGGAAAGTCGAGTCCCACGGTTGTGCTATCTTCGGCATAGGCAATGCTATCGCCCGGTAGTATGTCCTTGCCGATGATGTCATTCTGATCGCGCTGTCGCAGTATTTTGTCATAATAATCAGCAGTGTCCTTATTAACGCTTGCCATAACCTGCTTGCCTTCCATGAACTGAGCCTTTATATTTTTTGCGTAAGCCGCTTTTACCCGCTGCTTCTCTTCATTATCAACTTTTTTCAGCCTTCTTACTTCAAAACCTTCGGCGGCCAGGGTGTTGCGATAGATCGTTCGCATAAAATGCATCAGGGATCCCCGGTAAACTTCTTCTCTTTTTTCCTTCCATCTTTTCTCTTTTGCAACATTGCCCTTCATAGGTATAAAGAAAGGGTAACCTGTATAAGACAGATACCTGGTTTTGAAATTGTAGCTGAAGCTTTCAAGCTGGTAGTGAATGGTATAGCCCAGGGCCTTGTTCTCGACAATAAGTGGCTCCAGGGCATGGGCAGTAAGCTCTTTTTCAGATTTGCGGTTCCTGAAACGCAAGACCTGCGGGTTTTTGAGCCTGCAGTCGCCGGCCTGGGCCGAAGTGCCGATAAAGCTTTCCAGGAAAAAGCTGCCCCATTTCTCCCAGCCGTTCTTTTCAAAAGGCTCTATCACCACGGTTTCGAGCTCGGCTGCCTTTGGCTTGAGCCGGATCGTTAGCAAGCCCGTATCAGCCGCGCCGACCAGCTGGCTATGAGTTTCATAGCCAATACAGGATACGATCAGCTCAAAACGGCCCTGGGGCGCGTATAGCTGGAATTTTCCGCCATTGTCTGTTTTTGTTCCAATAGAGGTATTGTTCAAAAAAATGCTCGCGCTGACAATGGCCTTTCCCGATTCCATATCAGTCACTGTGCCACTAACGGACTGCTTCGCCAGTACAAAACCCGACAGCATCAGCAGCAATGAGGTGTAGAAGAGTTTGATGAGCACAGCCGAAAATTACTACTCTTTGGGTTTAAGTAGGTGTCATTTGAAAAAATATCCAATCAGGGATTTAGAATCAAAACCGGGGTAGTTGGGAGGCCGGTGAACGCAGGTAATGCTGGTCTTCGGGGCAGGCATCAATAAAAAAGCCCGGCGAACCGGGCTTCATCATTATCGTTAAACATCGATTCTCGCGTATTTAGCATGGCTTTCAATAAATTCCCTGCGCGGGGCCACTTCGTCACCCATCAGCATGCTGAATATCCGGTCGGCTTCTGCTGCGCTTTCGATGGTCACCTGCTTAAGCGTGCGGGTATTTGGGTCCATGGTGGTTTCCCAAAGCTGCTTGGCGTTCATTTCTCCAAGGCCCTTATATCGCTGAATGTTCACAGACTCCGGGTTGCCGGCGCCAAACTTTTCAACCAGTGCCTTACGTTGCTCTTCATTGTAAGCATATGCCTGGTCCTTACCTTTTTTAACCATATAGAGGGGTGGCTGGGCAATGTAAACATAACCCTGCTCTACCAGCTCTTTCATATAGCGGTAGATGAACGTAAGGATAAGGGTGGCAATGTGGCTTCCGTCCACATCGGCATCGGTCATGATAATGAGCTTGTGATAACGGAGCTTGACCAGGTTGAGCGCTTTAGGATCTTCAGGTGTGCCAACTGTTACGCCAAGCGCGGTATACATATTCCTGATCTCCTCGTTCTCATATATCTTATGCTCCATGGCCTTTTCCACGTTCAGTATCTTACCCCTGAGAGGAAGGATGGCCTGGAAGCTTCGGTCGCGGCCCTGCTTGGCTGTACCACCGGCCGAGTCACCTTCCACGAGGTAAAGCTCGCACCTGTTGGGATCGCGTTCAGAGCAATCCGCCAGCTTACCGGGCAGGCCGCCGCCGCTCAACACGCTCTTCCGCTGCACCATTTCCCTTGCCTTGCGTGCTGCTGCTCTTGCCTGGGCGGCAAGGATCACTTTATTAATAATGTTCTTTGCCTCTTTCGGGTTTTCTTCGAGGTAGGCTTCCAGCACTTTCGACACCGTAGTGTCTACCACACCCATCACATCGTTGTTACCCAGCTTGGTCTTAGTCTGGCCTTCGAACTGGGGCTCTGGAACCTTTACCGAAATAACAGCACTCAGTCCTTCACGGAAATCATCGCCTTCGATCGACACCTTGGCTTTTTCAAACAGCCCGTTCTTGTCGCCGTAGGATTTGAATACCCTGGTAAGCGCACGACGGAAGCCCGCAACGTGCGTACCGCCCTCGATGGTATTAATGTTGTTTACATAAGAATAAATGTGCTCCGTAAAACCATCGTTGTACATCGTCGCTACTTCCACCGTTACATTGGTTTTTTCATCCCTTCCCTCAACGTAGAGGATCTTTGGAAGGATGGAAGTACGGCCTGCATGCTTGTCGAGCATTTCTACAAACTCCACGATACCACCTTCGCTAAAAAAAGTCTTAGTATAGTTGAGTCCGCTCTCCTCGTCCTTCTCCCGCATATCGTTCAGGGTAATAGAAATGCCGCGGTTCAGATAGGCCAGCTCACGGAGCCTGCCTTCAAGAATATCCTTATTGTAAACTGAAGTAACGAAAATGGTATCGTCGGGCCAGAAGTGAACCTTGGTCCCGGTTCTTTCACTGGCGCCTATTTCACGAACCGCATACTGCGGTATGCCGATGCGGTATTCCTGCTCAAATATCTTTCCCTCACGCTGTACGGTTACATGAAGACGGGTGCTGAGAGCGTTCACGCAGCTCACACCCACACCGTGCAGACCACCGGACACTTTGTAGCTGTCCTTATCGAACTTACCGCCCGCATGCAGTACGGTCATAACCACCTCGAGGGCGCTTCTCTTTTCCTTTGTGTGCATGGCTGTAGGAATGCCACGGCCATCATCCTCTACGGAAATGGAATTGTCTTCATGAATGGTAACGACAATGTTCTTGCAATAGCCAGCCAGCGCCTCGTCAATGGAGTTGTCCACCACCTCGTAAACCAGGTGATGCAGGCCCTTCACGCCAATATCTCCGATGTACATGGCAGGACGCTTCCGGACAGCCTCCAAGCCTTCCAGAACCTGGATGGAATCTGCACCATAATTGGGCATTACAGCCGGGGCAGGGCTTGTTGCTAACGTATCTAAAATATCACTCATTTTTTCGGGGGATTTAGCGCACAAAACGTGCATTGTCCATTCGTGCAAACATACCGAAAATAAGCGGTTCAGGCAGCTTTAAATGCGTTAAAAAAAGCCCCCGCTGACGGGTGTTTTTGTGATTGCCGGATGGGGACTTCGGGTACAGGGCTAAGCAACGGCCGACATAAATTCCTTCCTGCTCAAAATGCCTCTCGCCGCCGCTTTTTTAAAGGGCGCTCAGGATCTGGAGGGAAATATGTTCGGTGATATAAAGCATGCTGTTTTCCACACCTTTTTTCTGGGAGGCCATTACCTGTTTAAGTACCTCGGCAATGGGAAAGATCAGCCTTCCGCTGGGCAGAACAACCTGGATGGAATCTTCATTACTGGTCACTTTTACCGAGGAATTATTTTCTTCCCTCCCCGAAACAAACACAAGGGCAGTATAGGACTTCCCCTCATGGGTGAAGCAAATATTGAACACTCTGGCCATAGCTAGCAATCGTTAATGCAAAATAAAAGCTTGGATAAGATCCTCAGTAATAAACTTATACGCAATAACCAAACCAGCCTGCGGACAAAGCCTGAAAACCGGATGAGGAAAACTTAGCGGTAGCGGGGCTGGTTTATCCGTTAGTGATGAGCTTCTCTGCCATCAGTTGTTTTACCAGCTCTTCCAGCTCATGAACCCGTTTTTCGAGCTGGGGCAGGTTGCGGAAAACAGCCTGGCTGCGAAGGGCGCTGGTATAGTCGCCGGCAGGCGAACCTGTTACGGCCGTATAGGGCTCCTTAAGCGATTTGCTCACCCCGCTCTGGGCGTTGATCTTGGAGCCATCGGCGATCTGGATATGGCCAACCAGTCCGGCCTGGCCCCCGATCATGACCTGCTTGCCGATCTTGGTAGAGCCGGATACGCCCGCCTGGGCGGCAATGACTGTACTTTCGCCAACCTCTACATTGTGGGCGATCTGGATGAGGTTATCCAGCTTGGCGCCGGCCTTTATACAAGTAGAGCCCATGGTGGCCCTGTCGATGGTGGTATTCGCCCCGATTTCTACATTGTCCTCAAGCACCACATTGCCGATCTGCGGCACTTTTTTAAAGGAACCATCCGCCTGGGGTGCAAAGCCAAATCCATCCGAGCCTATTACCGTCCCGGCATGAATAACTACATTATTATGCAGCACGCAGTCGTGGTAGATCTTCACGCCAGGGTGGATGATGCAGTTTTCGCCGATGGTTACATTATCGCCAATGAAGGAGTTGGGAAATATTTTTGTGTTCCTGCCAAGCTTTACGTTTTCACCCACGTAAGAAAAAGCGCCCACGAATACCTGCTCGCCCAGTTTGGCAGATGGGGCAATATAAGAAGGCTGCTGTATGCCCCTCATCTGCTGCGTGGCCATTTCCTGGTATTTGCTCAGGAGCTGGGCAAAGGCCGAATAAGCATCTGCCACCCTGATAAGGGTTGGGTGAACCGGTTGCCGCAGCTCGTACGATTCGTTGATAATGGCGATAGAAGCTTTGGTAGTATAAAGAAAATCCTCGTATTTGGGATTGGCTAAGAAAGTAAGCTGCCCTTGTTCGGCTTCTTCAATCTTTCCGAAAGAAGTAACGGCGGCATCGGCATTCCCCTCAATTTTTCCATTGACCAGGATCGAGATCTGGGCGGCTGTAAACTGCATCTAAAATAGTTTGGTTCTCCAATCAGTTTGCACGAATATAACGGCTCTTATGGCTATTTATTCTTATTTAAGATAGCAAAGGTAATATTTTTTGACAGGGGAGGATACCTGCTGATGGATCAGGGCATTATCAACTTTTGATATATCGGATACGGTGCCGTCCTTGTAAAGGATCTGTATATGTTCGTCGTAAGGGTTATAGGTAGTATTGACGGCTTCTCCCGTAAAGGCAAAATAACGTGCCTCTTCCTCTGTTATCTTCATCTTTTTTGCCGCTTCCTGCCGGTATTTCGTGAGTTCGGCAGGGTCGAAGGGCTCCGATTGGAAGCGGACCTTCAGGAGCTTGCGCTCAACCAGCCCTTTGCACAATCTTGACAAAACTTTATCAAAATGACCGCACCAGTTCTTGATCGTACACATAACATCCGTGTCATCCAGCTGGGTGAATTTTTCAAGGTGCCGGATGAAATTATCGCCCGGCTGGTGCTCTTTCAGAAAAAAGTTCAGGTTGTGGGAAGCCGCCTCCAGCTCGATGCCATTGCCTATGAGCTCCTGCGCCCTTTCTATGATCCGCACAAGCATTTTCTCGGCAGCCATGACGGTTTTGTGCAGGTAAACCTGCCAGTACATCAGCCGCCTCGATACCAGGAATTTTTCAACGGTATAGATGGCTTTTTCTTCTATCATCAACGCGCCCTGGTGAACGGTCAGCATTTTCAGGATCCGGTCGTAGCCTATGGCGCCTTCCACCACACCTGTAAAAAAGGAGTCCCGTGTCAGGTAATCCATCCGGTCTACATCCAGCTGTCCCGATACCAGCTGGTGAAGAAATGCTTTTGAATAGCTGCCCCTGAATATATCGATGGCCGTCTGCAGCCTTCTATTGAACTGGTTGTTGAGCAGGTCAAGGATGAGCACGGATATGTCCTCGTGGTGCACGCCCCTGATCAGCTTTCGCTCCAGGGCATGAGAATAGGGTCCATGGCCTATATCATGCAGGAGGATGGCGATCTTGGCGCCCGTTTCTTCTTCCCTGGTGATCTCCACCCCCTTGTTCCTTAGCTCATTCAGGGCCAGGCCCATCAGGTGATAGGCGCCAAGGGAGTGATGAAGCCTCGTATGCACCGCCCCTGGGTAAACAAGCGAGGCAAAGGCCATCTGGTGAATGCGCCTGAGCCGCTGATAATAGGGATGAGAGATGATCTCGAAGATCAGGGGGTCGTCTACCGTGATGAATCCATAAACCGGGTCGTTGATGATCTTGCGTACATAGGCCATGCTGAGCTGCTTATTGTTAATTATTCCAAGGCTTCAAAATTACATGCCAGCAGGTTAAGTAAATTTGGTAGATTTCGGGATGGCGGGTGAACATCATCCGTCTGATGGCAAAACCGGCATAGGGTGAACCGCCCCGGCCCCGATCCGATTGATCAATTAAATAAAGAAGACAATGAGCCTGGCAAAAATATTATGGGTAGATGATGAGATCGAAAGCCTTCAGTCCCAAAAGATATTCCTGGAGAACAAAGGATACCATGTGCAGACTTTTACAAATGGCTTCGATGCCATCGACTATGTAAAGGAAAATGTGGTGGATGTTGTGCTGCTCGACGAAACCATGCCGGGTATTACCGGACTGGAAACACTCTCGAAAATAAAAGAGATCAATTCGCAGATACCGGTGGTGCTGATTACAAAGAACGAAACAGAGAACCTGATGGACGAGGCCATCGGCAGCCAGATCACGGATTACCTCATAAAGCCGGTCAATCCCAACCAGGTACTTCTTTCCCTTAAAAAGATCATCGATAACAGGCGTTTGGTTGCGGAAAAAACAACGACCGCCTATCAGCAGCAGTTTCGTAATCTTTTCATGGCACTCAACAGCAATCCCGATCACAACGAATGGATGGGGATATATAAAGAGCTGGTGCATTGGGAATTAAGCCTGCAGCGTAGCGACAGCCCCGAAATGCAGGAGGTTTTTCAAACCCAGAAGAACGAGGCCAACACGGAATTCTTCAAATTCGTTTCGAGGAATTATGCTTCATGGGTAAAGGAAAAAGCAGCAAACAAGCCGGTAATGTCGCATACCCTGGTTCGAGAAAAGGTTATGCCCAATGTGGAAAAAGGCGTTCCCTGTTTTTTTGTGCTCATCGACAACCTGCGGTTCGACCAGTGGCGTACGATCATGCCCATCTTCCTTGAGAATTTCAGGCTGGTGGAAGAAGACAGCTTTTACAGCATACTGCCAACCGCTACGCATTATGCCCGCAATGCGATCTTCTCCGGCATGCTGCCCATCGAGATCGAAAAGCGTTTTCCGCAACAATGGAAGAACGACGATGAGGAGGGTGGAAAAAACCTGAACGAAGAGGAATTCTTCCGCGCCCAGCTGAAATCGTTGGGCCGAACGGACCTGCGGGTATCCTATACCAAGGTGCTGAACAACCAGGCAGGTCTCGACCTCGTGAACAATGTTCATAACCTGCTTACCAACGACCTGAATGTGATCGTTTACAATTTTGTGGACATGCTTTCGCATGCCCGTACCGAAATGGAAGTGCTCAAAGAGCTGGCGGGCGACGAAGTGAGCTACCGGAGCATCACTGCCTCCTGGTTCGAGCATTCACCTCTTCACCAGGCGCTGAAAAAAATAGCCGATAAGAATATCCGCATTGTGCTGGCAACGGACCATGGCAGCGTAAGGGTGAAAACGCCGGTAAAGGTGATCGGCGATAAGCAAACCACAACCAACCTGCGCTACAAGCATGGCCGGAACCTCAATTATGATCCAAAGGAAGTGCTGGCCTTCCGGGAGCCCAAGGAAGCCGGACTGCCTTCACCTACCATCAATTCTTCCTACATATTTGGTGGAGAGGATGTTTTTCTTTGTTATCCGAATAACTATAATCATTATGTAAACTACTACCGCAACACCTTTCAGCATGGCGGTGTAAGCCTGGAAGAAATGATCGTTCCGGTGATACAGATGGTGAGCAAATAGCGATGAAAATGCGGTCAGGATATGCTTCCTGTTCTAAGCACAAGCCCGTCGTAGGCCAGGTGGATGCCATCCGGGAGTTTTGAGTCGACCTCTGCGTGGTTGCCAAGCTGGTGGGAGATATGTGTGAAATAGGCTTCCTCGATACCCAGCTCCTGCACGAGCTCCACGGCCTCATCCAGGTTATAATGAGAGATATGCTTTTCCCTGCGCAGGGCGTTTACAACCAGCACCCTGCTTCCCCGGATCTTTTGCTTTTCAGCTTCATCTATACGGTTGGCATCGGTGATATAGGTAAAGTCGCCAAAGCGAAAGCCGAAGACAGGCATTTTAAGATGCCAGACCTGTATGGGTGTAACAGGTATATCGCCGATAAAGAAAGGCTCAAGACCTATGGTATTAAGCTCGAGATTGGGCACGCCGGGATATTTTTTGTCGGCAAAGGCATAAGCGAATTCCCTCATGAGCGCATCTATGGTCATTGAATTGGCATATAGCTGCATGGCCTGTTCACCAAAAAAATTGAAGGCCCTGACGTCATCGAGTCCGGCCACATGGTCTTTATGCGGATGGGTGAACAACACGGCATCGAGGCGTTTTACTTTTTCCCTTAGCATCTGGTAGCGGAAATCGGGCGTGGTATCCACCACAAAAGCCGTACTGGCCGATCTTACCATGATGCTGCTCCGGAGGCGGTTGTCCTTTTTATCCGTTGACGTACAAACCCTGCACTCGCAGGCGATCATAGGAACGCCGCTGCTGGTGCCGGTGCCAAGGAATGTTATCTCTAAAGAAGGTTGCGCCAAGGGAGGTATTGTTAAGGTTTGATGAAGGGCATTGCAGGGCATAAACCCTTAGCCATTTTGATCTTGCTTTCCTTCCCCGTTTTTTGCATGGTGCCTGCCCATGATATCGTCAAACACCTTTTTGCTTTCGGGTGATAGGCCATCGGCGTCTACCTTCAGCTGGGGAAGCAGGTCGATCAGGGTATTGATGCGACCTTCGAGCTGGAGAAACTTGTTCAGCACCACCACCTTCTTGTCTTCCAGGATGCAAAAGCCGCTTTGAAAGCTACCCCTTTCATACCGCACGATATAGGCCGCTTCCTCTATGAGCTTTTCTATTTTATCCAGGGTTGTTTGGGTATATTTCATTGCGTGCAAATTTAGTGGAAAATGAATTGGACTGCCGCCCACAGGAGCAGCAACCCTGCGATCCTGCAGATGGGCGCCTTGAACGGCTCCCGTACAGGCAGGCACAATTTAGCTGGCGCTTCTGTTCCGCAACCAAAACTGGTTTATCTTTGCGGCCTTAAAACGATTGCTACCATGAATTTTGAAACCGCTGAAGTTACTGCACAGGTGGCGCAGACCGCGCGTGATTTTGCCCTGCAGCACATAAAGCCTCATGTAATGGAATGGGACGAGAGCCAGGAGTTTCCCCTGCACATTTTCAAACAACTCGGCCAGCTGGGCATGATGGGTGTGCTGGTGCCGGAACAATACGGGGGAGCCGGCCTGAGTTATTTTGAATACAAGGCCGTGATCGAGGAAATATCCAAGGTATGCGGCTCGATCGGGCTGAGCGTGGCTGCACATAACTCGCTTTGCACGGGACATATACTTTTGTTTGGCAACGAAACCCAAAAACAGAAATACCTTCCGAGGCTTGCCACCGCCGAGTGGATCGGCGCATGGGGACTTACCGAACCCAATACCGGCAGCGATGCGGGCAATATGAAATGCACGGCAGTACGCGATGGGGACAACTGGGTGATCAACGGCACCAAGAACTGGATCACGCACGGCAGGTCGGGCGATGTTGCCGTTGTGGTATGCAGGACCGGTGAGCCAAGGGCCAAGAATAACGCCACAGCCTTCATCGTAGAAAGAGGCACGCCCGGGTTCAGCGGCGGCAAAAAAGAGAACAAGCTGGGTATGCGTGCCTCGGAAACGGCTGAGATGATTTTCGAGAACTGCATTATTCCCGACGCCAACCGCCTCGGTGAGGTAGGCGAGGGCTTCAAGCAGGCCATGAAGGTGCTCGACGGCGGCAGGATTTCCATCGCCTCGCTTTCGCTTGGCATTGCCAGGGGTGCTTACGAGGCCGCCCTGCAATATGCGCAGGAAAGGCACCAGTTCGACAAGCCGATTGCTTCTTTCCAGGGTATATCCTTTAAGCTCGCCGATATGGCAACGGAGATCGAAGCGGCCAGCCTGCTCACGCTCGAAGCCTGCGACCTGAAGGAAAAAGGCCTGTCGGTGACAAAGGTCGCGGCCATGGCCAAATACTACGCCAGCGAAGTAGCCGTTAAGGTGGCCAACGAAGCCGTCCAGGTTTTTGGTGGCTATGGCTATACAAAAGATTTTCCTGTGGAAAAGCACTACCGGGATGCCAAGCTTTGTACCATTGGCGAAGGCACATCCGAAATACAGAAGCTGGTGATTTCCAGGGAAGTGCTCAAGGGATAAGGGAGGTTATACTGGCCATGGATAGCCGAAATTGGTCAGCCGGGTATTTTTCCGCTTTTTTCAATGGGAAAGGCAGATAAATAGCCGGCTGATCGTTTCTATGCTAACTTTGCACCATGAATCAGATCAAATACCTGCTGTATGCTTGTATGATCCTGGTCCTTCTTTTTACCGGCGCCCGGTTGGCCGGCAAACTTCATCAAACTTTGTTTGTACCGGGCAATTCATTGGAGCTTATTGATTATAAGAAAAAACCTGATCCGGTTGCCGCATTTGATCTTCAACGGGGAAAAGAACTTTTTAGTGAACAATGCGCTTCTTGCCATCCGTTGAATAAGCCATGTGCGTATAGCTTGCGGGGTGTGCTGGAAAGAGGTCCATGGGCGGAAGACAGGGCCAACCTGTACAAGTGGATTGCCAATCCAGCCGCCTTTATCAAGACCAATGAGTATGCAGCGGCCCTCCAGAAGCAGTACGGCTCCACTATGCCGGGTTTTGCAGGCCAGCTCACCGAAAAAGACATAGACGCCATCTTCGAGTACATCGACGAATCGGCTGTTTACTGATTAAGTGCGGGGTTATTACAAACGCAGCCTCATTTCACCTCCTGCATTTGCACGAGCCGGTAGTAATAACCCTTTCTTTCCATAAGGGCATCATGGTTGCCCCTTTCAACGATCTCGCCTTTCTGCAGCACAATGATCTCGTGTGCATGACGAATGGTCGAGAGGCGGTGTGCAATCACGATCGACGTCCGGTTCTGCATCATGTTGTTGATGGCATCCTGGACAAGCCGTTCGCTTTCCGTATCGAGAGAAGAGGTAGCCTCGTCGAGAATAAGGATCGGAGGGTTTTTGATCACCGCTCTTGCTATGGTCAGGCGCTGGCGCTCACCCCCGCTCAGCTTTGAGCCGCGGTCGCCGATATTGGTGTCAAAGCCATTCTCCTTATTGCTGATGAAATTATAAGCGTTGGCCACCTTTGCCGCTGCTTCCACCTCCTGGGCGTTTGCATCCTGCTTGCCGAGAAGAATATTGTTCCTGATCGAATCGTTGAATAGTATGGGCTCCTGTGTAACGATGCTGACCTGGTCGCGTACCGATTTAAGCGAATAAGAGCGGATGTCGACACCGTCTATGAGCAGCTCGCCGCCCGCCACGTCATGAAAACGGGGAATAAGGTCGGCCAGGGTCGATTTGCCTGCGCCCGATGAGCCAACCAGCGCAACGGTTTTCCCCTTTTCTATAGTGAGGTTGATGTTCTTCAGTATTTCCGTTCCATCATAGCCAAAAGAAACATTGCGCAGCTCGATGCTGTGCTCGAAGGAAGAGAGCACTCTTCCTCCGGGATTGTCGTCGATGACGCTCTCGGTTTTGAGTATCTCTTCGATCCTTTCAATGGCAGCCGTGCCCTTGCGCATGTTGCTGAACGAAGTGCTCAGCGATTTGGTGGGATTGATCATGGTGTAGAACACACCGAGGTAGGTAAGCAGCAGCGAACCCGTTATGCCGTATTTATCGCTCAGCACCAGCGTGCCGCCGAAATAAAGAATGGCAGCAAAGATCATAACCCCAAGAAACTCCGACAGCGGCGAGGCCATATCTCTCCGGTAGCCGATCTTGTTCTTTGTAACAAGCAGGGTTTCATTGTTGCTGAAGAATCGTGAGCGCAGGAGTGCTTCGGCATTAAATGCCTTAATAACCCTCAGGCCGGAAAGTGTTTCGTCAAGAATGGAGACCGACTCCGAGTATTGGATGGCTACGTCCTTCGACTGTTTTTTGAGCGAACGTGTGAGCCGGCCGATAACGAATCCAACGATGGGGATACAGAGAAAAACAAAAAGCGTGAGCTGCGGACTGATCACGATCAGCACGATCAGCGTGCAGATGATGGTCAGCGGGTCCCTTACCCATCCTTCGAGCGTACCGATGACCGATGCTTCCACCTCGCCAATATCGTTGGTCATGCGGCTGATCACATCCCCTTTTTTCTTTTCGGTAAAGAACCCGATGGGAAGTCGCAGTACCTTCTCATAAAGATCGATGCGCAGCTGCGTAACGATCCTGTTCTTCAGCGGGTTGAGCATGTAATAGGCGAGGTAAAGGAAAAGGTTCTTGAGAAAGATATTTATGACTATGAAGCCGCAGATAAAACCGAGCGTGTTGGTTCGGCCATAGGTATCTATGCTGCGGTTCAGCAGGTCGCGGGTATAGATAACAATGCTGCTGTCCGAATTATCGGCTATTCCCGTACCCGCCTTGCCGGTATTGAACAGCATTTCAAGGAAGGGAAACAGTGTGGCGATGGAGACCAATCCAAAAACAATGGAAAGGGTGATGAAAAGGATATAGAGGTAGGCCTTACCCTTAAAGCGGCCTATATAGCTGAAAACTCTCGCGTATTTTTTCATTGAAATGGCTGGCTTGAAAAGCGCAAAGTAACTGGAAGTTGAGGCATAAATAAAATTTGCGGCCCGGCCCTGTCTGTCTGCCGGCTTGTTTTAACCAGGGTATTTATCCGATATGCTCTAATTTTACAGTCTTGGCCAGGCTGGTTTTAAGCTGCCGGGCTTAGTTTTTACTAAAGAAAAAATAATATATGCAGGAAGGAAAGAGGCAGAAGCAGATAGGGGGCCTGATACAGGAGGAAGTGAACCTTGTTTTTCAGCGCCTGGGACTGAACATGGTCGATGGTGGGATGGTTTCCATTTCATCGGTCAAGGTAACCCCGGATCTCCTGGAGGCGAGGATCTACCTGAGTGTTTTTAATGCACCTGATAACAAGGCCGTGCTCAAAAAAATAGAGGAAAGGGGTTGGGAAGTTAAAAAAGAGCTAGCCGCGAGGGTCAAGCACCAATTGAGGCGGATACCGGAATTGCGGTTCTATCCTGACGATACCCTGGATCATGTATTTAAGATGGAAGAGCTGTTCAAGCAAATAAAGGATGAGGAGCAAGCCGGCAGGGATGAGAAGAGCGGAGACAAGGCTGAATGAGGCTTGCTTCCTGTTTGAAGAACTTTGCGGACTCATACCTCCCCAAGGAGCTATACTATACCATAAACCCTGAACGCATTGAATTTTCTTTTTGCCTGGCGCTATTTCATCGCCAAAAAAACCACTAATGCCATCAATGTTATTTCCTGGATCAGCATTGTGGCCATTATGATCGGCACAACAGCGCTGATCCTGGTGCTGAGTGTTTTTAATGGCTTCGAGGGCCTGGTGAAATCCCTTTATACTTCCTTCTACCCGGATCTCCGGGTTTCGCCGGTTGCGGGAAAGCTTATTTCTCTTACGCCGGAGCAGCTCGCCAGGATCAGGCGGATCGGCGGAATCAGCAATCTTTCCCTGGTGGTGGAGGAGAGGGCCCTGCTACAGAATAAGGCCTACGAAGCCGATTCTACGGACTACCAGTCTATCATCTACCTCAAGGGAGTCGACAGCAGCTATACGGCTGTCAATAATGTGCAGGATCATATCGTACAGGGAACATTCAATACCGGAACGGCCGACCAGCCATTGCTGGTGCTGGGCGCCGGCATACAGAACGCCGTAGGCGTGCAGTCTGACCGTAACATCAGGCCTCTTGCCGTTTACATGCCGCGCAAAGGCGAGGTGGACCTCACCGATCCGCTGAGGTCTCTGAGCGCCGAGGCTGTCAATACATCCGGCGCCTTTGTGATACAGCAGGATTTTGATAATAAGTATGCGATCACCAACCTGGACTTCGTCAAGCGAATGCTGGCTATGGATGAACAGTCCTTTAGCGCGGCCGAGATCGCGGTGAAAAAAGATGCCGACCCCGATGAAGTGCAGGAGGAGCTAAAAGACTTGCTGGGTAAGGGCTACCTGGTGCAGAACCGGTATGAGCAGAATGCTTCCCTTTATTCGGTGATGAGGGTCGAAAAATGGATCATCTATGCCATACTATCACTTATCCTGGTTGTGGCTGCATTTAATATGGTGGGTGCCCTCACCATGCTTGTACTGGAGAAAAGGCAGGATATAAGTGTATTGCATGCGCTTGGCGCCAGCCGGTCTTTTATACAGCGCATATTTTTGAGCGAGGGCCTGCTTCTGGCCCTTATTGGCGGCGGCATGGGCATGCTGCTGGCCTTTAGCCTGGGCTTCCTGCAAACGAAGTATCACCTGATACCACTTCAGGGCAGCACGTTCATGATCGATCATTTCCCGGTCAAAATGGTGATAAGCGATTTTGTGCTGGTGGGCACAACAGTGGTCGTTATTGCCTTGATCGCTTCCTGGCTGCCGGCACGTAAAGCGGCGCGACAGCAATTTATCCTTCGCGAAGAATAAGCTATCCTGCAAACGGCCTTCACCCTTCTTTGGATAAAGCCAAAAAGGGCGCAGGTCTCAAAAACAGGCAGGTCAATAATCCCCAAGGGTTTCCGGCAGCTGCGAAAGGGCTGTTTTCAGCTGTTCATCATTGGGCGCAACGCCATGCCAGTTGTGGTCGTTCTCCATAAAATCAACGCCTTTGCTCATTACGGTTCTCATGATGATGGCGATAGGCTTGCCTTTACCAACAAGGGATTTGGCTTCTGTGAGGGTATGCACCACTTCGTCCATATCGTTGCCGTTCATTTCCAGCGTATGCCAGCCAAAGGCTTCGAATTTTTCCTGAATGTTGCCAAGATCGTTCACCTTATAGGTAGGACCGTCGATCTGCTGGCCATTCCAGTCGATGGTGGCAATCAGGTTGTCAACATTATGGTTGGGAGCGAACATGATGGCTTCCCAATTCTGGCCTTCCTGCAATTCGCCATCACCATGTAGAGAAAAGACCACGTTTTGTTCATTGTTCAATTTTTTGGCGAGCGCGGCACCGATCGCTACGCTCATGCCCTGGCCAAGGGAACCGGAAGCGATCCTTACACCGGGAAGGCCTTCATGCGTGGTAGGGTGGCCCTGGAGCCGGGAATTGAGCTTGCGGAAGGTTGCCAGCTCGCTCGTTTCGAAGTAGCCTGCTCTTGCCAGGGTCGAATAGAACACCGGGGAAATATGACCGTTCGAAAGAACAAAAACATCTTCCTCTCTCGCATTCATATCAAAGGGCTGGGGAACATGCTTCATGATCTTGAAATAAAGTGCTGTAAAAAAATCAGCACATCCCAAAGAGCCGCCTGGATGACCGCTCTGGCATCCATGTACCATTCTTAGACAGTCTCTTCTGATCTGGCTGGCTATTTCTGTAAGAGTTGGCATAAAATTTATGAATTATTTAAACCTTTCAGCAAAATGATATTTTCCGTTAACAAAGGTGCAAATGTGCAACCTTTTTTAATTAAAACTGCTTTTGAGGTAACTCATTACCTTTGAAAAGCCGGATTCTTAATAATTATATTATTAAAAGTTGGAAAGCGAAACCAAATGAAACCTAATTTTGCACCCCAAAACCATGCTGAATGCTAGATGTGTTATTGACCGGCGCGGTGTCCTTTACAATTACCTTCCTGGCTGTTCCGGCTATTATGCGGGTAGCTACGGAGAAGAAGCTCTATGACCTGCCCGATGCACGCAAGCTTCACAGCAAGCCTATAGCTTCCCTCGGCGGGGTAGGGATATTCCTGGGTGTTTTCCTTGCGGCCCTGTTAACCATGTCCAGCGGCGAGATGCCTGAGCTCCGTTTTTTCTTTGCATCTTCCCTCGTTATATTTTTCCTGGGATTGAAGGATGATATACTTATCCTTTCCGCCACCAAAAAATTTCTCGGCCAGTTGGCCGCCGCGGCCATCATTATCCACCTCGGCAACCTGCGCATCGATAGTATGCATGGCTTCCTCGGCATCGGGGAACTGCCCGATATGGTGGGCATCCTGCTTTCTTACATTACCATTATCGTGGTGATAAATGCTTATAATCTTATAGATGGTGTTGACGGCCTGGCCGGCAGCCTCGGTGTGCTTACCACCTCTATTTTTGCGGTTTATTTCTTTTTCGCCGAAATGCCGCTTTACTGCCTGCTGGCCTCGGCCATGGCCGGCAGCCTGATCGGTTTCCTTGTTTTTAATTTTCACCCGGCCAAAATATTCATGGGCGATTCAGGTTCCCTGCTGCTCGGGCTTTTCAACGCCATCCTCGTTATCAAGTTCATTAACGTGGCAGATACAACCGCAGCAAAGGTCCCGGTGAGTTCCGCAGTGGCAGTAGGCTTTTCCATCCTTATCGTTCCCCTGCTGGACACGCTTAGGGTATTCAGCATCCGCCTTGCCCGTGGAAGATCACCATTCTCCCCAGACCGAAACCATATTCATCACCTCCTGCTCGACAGGGGGCTGAACCACCGGTATGTAAGCCTTTCCTGCGTAGGACTCAATATTTCCTTTATCGCCATGGCCTATTTTGGCAGGCCCCTTGGACCTACCGTTCTCATTTGCCTGATGTCGTTGGTATCTTTTTCGCTGATAGGCGCCCTGCTTTACTTTAAAAAGCCTGCAACCGCTCTTGCTATGGCCGGATCCTTTCAGCACAATACAAGCGAGGCCCAGGTGCATCCTGCTACTAAAGTGGTTGCCCTAAAGAATGAAGCAGCCATGGCGGAGCAGTGATTGTGAGAGCCGTCTGCTCAAAAATCTTCCGCCTTTATTAGATTTGCGCTACAAAACTGAAAAGTATGTCAGCAGAAGATGTGTCGTTAACCTTGGAACTGGCTGAGGATTCCATGAAAAAGGCCATTAACCACCTCGAGGTCGAATTAACCAAGATCAGGGCCGGCAAGGCCAATCCCCAGATGCTCGACGGCATCATGGTGGACTACTACGGCTCTCCCACGCCGATCAACCAGGTTGGGAACATCAGTGTGATGGACGCAAGAACCCTGAGCATCCAACCCTGGGAAAAGAACATGCTTCAACCGATCGAAAGAGCGATCATCGCATCCAATATAGGCATCAACCCCCAAAACGATGGAGTCATTATACGGCTTTTCCTTCCCCCGCTTACCGAAGAGCGACGCCGCGACCTGGTAAAGCGCTCCCAGGGAGAAGGAGAGCATAGCAAGGTAGCCATCCGCAACATCCGAAGGGATGCCATCGAAAGCATTAAAAAAGCGCAAAAGAACGGATTGAGTGAAGATGCTGCAAAAGACGCCGAGGCCGATGTGCAGGTAATAACAGACAGGTATATTGCCCTGGTCGAAAAGCACCTGCTCAGCAAGGAAAAAGACATCATGGCCGTATAATCCGCTTTAGCAGGAACTTTCGGCCGGGATCACCTCAGTCTTCGACCGCTTCTTTTTTAGTGTTCTTCTTATTTGCCAGGTAAACACCCCCCAGTATAAGGGCCAGGCAGGCCACCTGTACGGGTGTTACGTCTTCATTGGCAACCAATCCCCAGATGATGGCTACAACGGGAATGGCATAAGTAACAAGGGAAGCGAAAAGTCCGCCGGCCTTCTGGATAAGCTGGTAGAACAAAGCCGTGGCAAGAGCGCTGCCGGTGACCCCCAGCAGGGCGGCGGTGGCTATAGACCAGCGGGCCGTTTCATCGTAACGGGCGATCGAAAAAACATGCTGCTGCCAGAGTATAAAGGAGGCCGGTATGGCTACAAAAGCAAGCGAGACCGTTGCCATTTTAACCGGGTTGATACCCTGCAGGTATTTTCCCACGATGTTTACATTGAGCCCATAAAACAGGGTAGCCAGCAGGATGAGCAGGGTAAGTCCCAGGTCGTTTACGGCTACCTTTCCCTTCGACAGGCTTAGGACCACCAGGCCAACCAGTCCCACCAGAACGCCCAGCATGGTTCTCCTGCTTACCTTAAGCCCAAAGAACAGCAGGCCGATCACCACCACGAAAAGCGGGGTAAGCGAATTGAGTATGCCTGCAAGGGAGCTGTTCACTTTCCGCTCAATGGCTATGGCAAACAGGAAGGCCGGAAAAAGATTACCCAGCAAGCCCGAGAGGACCACAAGCGGAAGCTTTTTTAGCGGTATGCTGAAAACATGAAAAATGGCGAATGGAAGAAAGACAAGGCCTGCGGAGAAAATGCGGATGGCGCCAATCTGCCAGCCGCTAAGGTGCTCCGCACTTTTTTTCATCAGGATGAATGAGCTGCCCCAGATAACCGAAAGAAGTATGAATAAAACCCAGCTCGAAAAATTCTGTTTGGTCATGCTTTTGCAAAAGTGAAGATTAGATTTGATCAATAATCAGATTTATGTATCAATTAAGTGAAATACCTACCAGGGCTCCGGAGGAACTGGACAAAAAACAAATCAAGGAAGAAACCGCAGCTTTGCTGGAGGAGCTCAACGAGCTGCAGAACCTTTTTTATGCCGAAGGGAAACATGCGCTGCTGATCGTGCTCCAGGGGCCTGACGCCAGCGGAAAGGATGGGGCCATCAGAAAAGTCATCGGCGCGCTCAATCCCCAGGGCGTATCAGTGCAGTCCTTCAAGGTGCCCACCGAAGAGGAGCAGGCTCACGATTTCCTCTGGCGAATACACCGGCACGTACCTGCCAAGGGCATGATCCAGGTGTTTAATCGCAGCCATTACGAAGATGTGCTGGTAACCCGGGTGCATGGATGGTGCAGCGATGCGCTTGCAGAGCAACGCTTCACTGCGATCAACGAGTTCGAAAGCCTGCTGGCGCTTCATAATGCCACAAGGATCTGCAAATTCTACCTGCACATTTCGCCCGAAGAGCAGCAGAAGCGGCTGCGGGAACGAATGGAGGATCCCACCAAGCAATGGAAGTACAACCCCAGAGACCAAGTGGAGGCATCACATTTCGACACCTACCGGCATATGTACGAGGATGTATTCGAGAACTGCAGCGTGTTTCCATGGACCATAGTGCCTGCAGACCAGAACTGGTACAAAGAATACCTGATTGCAAAAACCCTGGTAGAGGAGCTCAGGGGGCTCGATATGAAATATCCTTCCCTGAGGGAAAACGGCTGAGCTCAGGTTTTATGCCTTATCTTAAGGCCATAAAAATCTTTATATGGGCTTTGTCAAGGAATTCAAAGAATTTGCCGTAAAGGGCAATGTCATGGATCTTGCCATCGGCGTTATCATCGGCGCCGCCTTTGGAAAAATAGTAGATTCGGTTGTTAATGACCTGATCATGCCGTTGGTAGGCATTTTCTTCAGTGCTGACTTCAGCAATCTTTACCTTCCGCTCAGCGACAAGGTACCGCGAGGGCTCGGCCTTGATGCAGCCAGGAAGCTGGGGCCCGTATTTGCCTGGGGAAATTTCCTTTCCGTGATCATCAATTTCATTATACTCGCGCTGGTGGTATTTCTGCTGGTGAAAGGCATCAACCGCCTGCGGCGCAGAAAAGAGGAGCCCGCCGCTGCACCAAAGGCGCCGGAATACAGCTTACAGGAAAAGCTCTTGATGGAAATCAGGGATTCTTTAAAGAAATAATTGTGTCAAATAAACCATTATCTTTGGCAACACCCCGAAAAAGGGTGTTGTTATTTAACCAAACTACTGACAATGAGACGTTTTGTTTTTCTGAGTTTTGCTTTCGTAACTGCATTATCATCAACCGCTCAAGACACCAATAAAGAAAAGCCCGCCACAGCGTGGAAAACGGGCGGTATGTTCACCCTGATGGGCGGACAGAGCGGAACAAGAAACTGGGCCCCCACCGGTTCTGAAAAGCTTACCTTCACCGGCTCGGCCTCTCTCAATCTTTTTGCTACCAAAAAATGGGGCAAAAATACCTGGGATAATACAGCTGATCTTTCTTACGCCACCGTTTATGCGCGCTCTATTAAGACCCGCAAGCTGGATGATAAGATCGACCTCTATTCTAAATTCTCGCACAGCTTTGCAAACAACCTGGCCTGGGGATTGGTAGGCAGCCTGCGTACCCAGTTCTCGAATGGCTATGATTTTACAGAAACTCCTAAAAAGAGGATATCCGGCTTTTTTGCACCTGCCTATATCGTGTTCAGCCCCGGTCTGCAATATGCTACCAACAACAATACCTTTGGCGTTCATGTTGGTCCGCATGTAAGGTGGGTAGTGGTTACCAATGCTCCCTATAGCCTTAACTACCAGGGTGGCGTTAAGCCCGACGGCACTACGGAGCGTACACTGGCCGATCTTTACAGCGTTGAGCCGGGAAGGGAAGTGCGTGTTGAAGGCGGCATGTTCCTCTCCGCTCTTTTCAAAAAAGAGATCGTCAAGAACGTTACCTACAGGACCAGGCTCGATATTACTTCCGATGTGATTGAAGCCGACAATTTCGTAGAAACCGATATTTACTGGACCAATACCTTCACCATGTCGGTGAACAAATGGCTAAAGGTGAACTATAGCTTCGACCTTTACGAAGATGAGAACGTAACCATGTTCGGCCCCGCCAAGAACGAGTCAAGAACCCAGATGAGATCACTGCTGGGCGTGGGTCTGGGCGTATCTTTCTAAGCCGTAAAACCTTATTTTTGCAGAGTCCCGTTAGATTAACGGGACTTTTATTTTTCTAAAACCCTATCAGTGAGCACATACCAGATAAAACTTCCGCAGTTCGAAGGCCCTTTCGATCTTCTTCTGTTCTTTATCGAGAGGGATGAGCTGGATATCTACAATATCCCCATCACCCGTATCATCAACGATTTCCTTGCTTATATCCATTCACAGGAATCCCTGAACATCGAGCTGTCGAGCGAGTTCATTCTGTTCATCTCCACCCTCATGCGCATCAAGGCAAAAATGCTGCTGCCGCGCAAGGAGCTCGATGCCCAGGGCAATGAGATCGATCCCCGGCAGGAGCTGGTCGATAAGATCCTCGAGTACAAAAAATACAAGGAAGCTGCTGCCCGGATGGCCGAAATGGAGGCTGAAAGAATGCTCATGATCAAAAGGGGAAACATCCAGAAAGAGCTTTCGCATATAGGCGAAGAGTCAAGCGAGGGCACCGAGGTGCAGACCATTACCATGTTCAAGCTGATGAAGGCTTTTGAAAGAGTAATGCAGCGCTACCAGGAAAGGTTCAACAAGCCTGTGCATACCGTTGTGCGCTATAATTACTCGATGGAGCAAAGCCGGTCCGAAATGATCTCCCGCGTTCAAAGCGAAAGAACGCTCGCTTTTGAAAGAATATTCGAGAAGGCCGAGAACAGGGTGCATGCCATTTTTCTTTTTCTTTCCATGCTTGAACTGGTGCAGGGTAAATTCATGCGCATCCTGATCGGAGAAGGCCGAAACAATTTCATCGTCGAATACAACGAATCCCAGGAAGGGCTGACAGATGAAGAGCACATGCGGCTGCTGTAGGATCGGGCTGTATGAACGCTGCGATCTGTCTTTTCTTCTGATCAAAGCTATTCGAATATCCACAGGAGCACAGGCTTCCCGGATCTCTTTATCAGGGGCTCGATCTTTTTGAGAAAGCCCGGCGAAACAGTGGGACAGCCATCGCTTTGACAGATATCCGAACCTGTTTCTTCTTCCGGCACGCATTCGTGCGAATGAAGCACCACATAACGTTCAAAGGCTTTACTGTTCGTCTTCTCCAGGCCATGAAGCTTGAAGGCCAGCCCAAAGCTGCCCGAATAAGCATATCCTGTTTTATACCTGCCCAACGAGGTACAGCCGCTGCCCACGGCATTGCTATAGCGCCGGCCTTCCAGCCATTCCTCATTGCACCGGCCATGCGTTACGAGACCGGAATGGAGGATGGTGTCTTTCTTGAAGCTATAAACAAAAAAACGTTCTTGTCCAGATGAAAGGCTCATGTCTATCAAAAAGCAAAATGCAGTATTAAGGTCTTTAGAAGTGGCGAAAGAAAGTGCGGCCTCCTTTTTTTCACGCAGCTTGCTTATATAGCCCGGTTTTGCAAGCCCGCTTGGTGCGTTCGCTTTTGGAAGATGGAGCGCCCGGAACTTTTTTCCACTCTGCGTGTAACCGAGCCAGGCCAATGCAGAGACGATGAGCAGGACAAAAAAACCAATGGGGATATATGCTTTTCTCATAAAGGCTAAGCAATGAGATGTTCGAAGCGGCTTATTCCATAAACAAGCATTTCCTATTCGGCTTTGAAACCATTTTTTTCAGCGTAGGCCAGCTGTTCCTTTCTTACGGCTTCCAGGTATGGCCTTGCACCTGTAACGGACCGGTCCAGGTTTTCAATAGCGGCTTCCACTGCTTCATCAGTCGTATTGCTGTTCATTCGGGTAAAAGATTGAATGGCTCCTGCTGCCATCCGTTGCTCAAAAAGCAGAAATGCCTGCATGGAAGCTTTGAGCTTTTCCGAGCCGCCGGTATTCTCCATCCGGCTTATCCGGCGGAGCTCTTTTTCAACAAGATCTCCAAAATCGATTGCAATT
The DNA here is from genome assembly GCA_035761965.1 of Flavisolibacter sp. GTDB lineage: Bacteria > Bacteroidota > Bacteroidia > Chitinophagales > Chitinophagaceae > Flavisolibacter. The sequence continues at coordinate 47,831 of DASTPZ010000075.1, forward strand.
GTATTGACATGGCTGAAATCGTGGTTCTGCATTGCTGCGGCAATGGCGTCGCTCAATTCCCGGTTCTTTGCCAATAGTTCCTCTGCCGACCTGGTTATCCTGTTATTAAGGGCGATGGCTTTGTTGGTACCTGAGGAATGACAGCCTATGCCTGCGATCAGCAGCAGGGAAAAAACGAATGGTTTCATGATGCGTGGAATGGAGCGCTGTGAACAACAGAGGCGGCTGCTTACTCGCTGCCAACAGCTTCGGTCTCTACCTGGTGGGCGATCATCTCCCTTACGGCTTCGGCTATGGCCTGGCTATCGTAACCGCATTCGCGGTGAAGCTCTTTTGGAGTGCCATGTTCTACCACCCTGTCCGGTATGCCCAGCATACGCAGGTCGTTCTTGTAATGATGTGCTGCCATGAACTCGGCAACGGCGCTTCCAAAACCACCTACAATGGTCCCGTCTTCAACGGTCAGGATCCGGTCGTAACGTTGCAGGGCTTCGTGAAGAAGCGCTTCGTCCAGGGGTTTGGCAAACCTCATGTCGTAATGAGCGGGGTTGATGCCTTCGCTCTTGAGCTCTCGGATGGCAGCAGCGGCAAAATTACCCGGGTGGCCCAGCGTAAGGATGGCAATATGCTTACCGTCCTTGAGCTTTCTTCCCTGGCCGATGGTGAGGGCCTCAAAAGGTTTTTTCCAATCGGGCATCATGCCTTCGCCACGGGGATAGCGGATAACAAAGGGAAGGGTTGTGCTTTCCAGCTGCGCAGTATACATCAGGTTGCGCAGCTCCTGCTCGTTCATGGGCGCGCTGATCACCATGTTAGGAATACAGCGGAAATAAGGTATATCATAAGCGCCATGGTGGGTAGGTCCGTCTTCTCCAACCAATCCCGCCCTGTCGAGACAAAAAACAACCGGCAGCTTTTGTATCGCCACGTCGTGAACCACCTGGTCGAAAGCCCTTTGCATAAAGGAAGAATAGATATTGCAGAAGACCTTCATGCCCTGGGTAGCCAGGCCGGCGCTGAGGGTGACCGCATGCTGTTCGCAGATGCCCACGTCAAAGGCCCTGTCAGGCATTTTCTCCATCATATACTTGAGCGAAGAGCCGCTGGGCATGGCAGGCGTAATACCCAGCACCAGCTTGTTCTGCTCCGCGAGCTCTATTATGGTATGTCCAAAAACATCCTGGTACTTTGGAGGCTGGGGCAGGTCGAATTTCTTTTTATAGATCTCACCCGTGATCTTGTCGAAGAGACCAGGGGCGTGCCATTTGGTCTGGTCCTTTTCGGCAAGGGCATAGCCTTTACCCTTTGTGGTGATGATGTGCAGCAGCTTGGGCCCGGGAATATTCCTGAGGTCTTTGAGGGTATCAACGAGCTTCGTGATATTGTGTCCGTCGATTGGACCGAAATAACGAAGGTTCAGCGCTTCAAAAAGATTGCTGTTCTTGGTCAGCATGCCTTTGACGCCGGCCTCAAGCCTGCTGGCCATTTCGCGGGTGAATTTTTTGCCTATGGGCAGTTTGCCCAGGAGGTTCCAGACATCGTCCCTGATCTTGTTATAAGTGTAAGAGGTCGTAATATCGGTAAGGTATTCCTTGAGCGCGCCCACGTTTGGATCGATGCTCATGCAGTTGTCGTTGAGTATGATCAGCATATCGGCATCGGTGACGCCGGCATGGTTAAGCGCTTCGAAGGCCATACCTGCCGTCATGGAGCCATCACCGATGATGGCAACGGATTTGCGGTCCGTTTCACCTTTGTATTTGGCTGCCATGGCCATGCCCAATGCTGCAGAAATGGAGGTGGACGAATGACCTACTCCAAAAGTATCGTACTCGCTCTCGCTTCTTTTAGGAAAGCCGCTGAGTCCTTTATATTTCCTGTTGGTGATAAAGCTGTCGCGCCGGCCGGTAAGGATCTTATGTCCGTAAGCCTGGTGGCCAACGTCCCAAACCAGCTGGTCGTAGGGTGTATTGTAGATATAGTGAAGGGCTACCGACAGCTCGACCACTCCTAGGCTGGCGGCAAAATGCCCGCCATGCACGCTCACGACGTCAATGATAAACTGCCGAAGCTCGTCACACACCTGGTGTAATTGTTCTTTGGGAATCTTTTTAAGGTCACTGGGCGTATCAATGGTTCTTAACAATGGCCCGGCAGTTATTTGCATCAGGATGATTTAAGCTGTAAAAATATCAAGTTTTTTCACAAATGGCGATCCATCTTCAACGCTTAACAAACCTGAAAGAAATAGGTTGGTCGCCGCTCGCTTCGAACTGGTAGATGCCGGGGGGAAGTTGGCTTATGAACAGCTTATGGGTATTGTGTCCTCTATTAAGGTCAAGCCTGCCAGACAGCACGCGTTGGCCCGCGATGCTGTAGATCGAAAACAAGGCGGGGCGGGTGGTTTGGCTGATAAGCTCCAGAACGAGCTGATCGGAAGCGGGATTTGGCGTAACCCTGTGCAAACCCTGAGCTCCGCCGGTATGGATGACCGGGCCATAGCTAAAGCTGCCATCCTTGCTGATGATCTTTAGCCTGAAGGTCTGGTAACCCGAAGAAACCGGCTCGAAGGCTGAAAAAGAGCAGAAACCGGTAGCGCCCGGTTGCGCCGAAAAGTTTTGTGAACCTGTAAAGGGTTCGCCTGGCCTGGCTTTCTCAAGTATAATGGCTTGCAGAAGCTCTGCTTCCGCTATTTTCCATTCGAGCCTGCGGGTGGTTCCAGTGGTGCCGGCATCCCGGAAATAGACGAGTTTTACCGGAAGCACGGGTTGACAGGGGAGGATCTGGAAGTCAAAGCTTTTGAGCGAACAGCCCAGGACCGATTCGACAGTGATCCTGTACCTGCCTTCGGGCAGGTTGCTGATAAAGATATCCGGCGGACTATTGTCTACGCCATAAGTGTACTGGTCCGTAAGATCGAAGCGCCCATTCTTATCGGAATCAAATACAATCGAATAGGTCATGGGAAAAAAATCAGTGTAATTGTTTCTTTTCACATGTATGGAAATGCTTCCATGGTTACCGCTGCAATCGGTTGCAGTTACATAAGAAAACTCATAGGTAACATCGGATGCGTCGCCGGGCGTATTGTTGGTTGCGTTGGCGCTCTGCTGCGGATCCTTCACCCAGCCACAATCACCATCAAGCTTCCGTGCGAAGCTATTGCCCCTTCCGGTCGACATGCCAAGGGTTTCATAGGCAATGGCCATCTTGTCGAGGTTGAAGGTCATTACAGTACAGCCTGTTTCGTTGGAAGTTGTGATGTCGGAAGAAACTTCTGCAGGGAAGCTGCGTATGACGGCGTCCACGACTTTAAGATCGGGGCTGAGCAGCACGACCTGTTCGTTGGCGCTGCCGCCGTCGGTAAAGAAGCCGTCGCCCGTTGTGGGAATGGTTCCGCTGGTGCAATGGCAACTGTTCCAGTTCAGGTCTGCGGTAATGGTGCTGTCGATATTGGCGCAGGGGCCGGTGATCACATCCTGTCCGGCCAGCACATAGTATTCACCTGGCTGCAGGATGGTATTGGGCGGAATGGTCACCGAAAAATCGCCATCGGTAAGAATGTAACAACCGATATCAACGGGGCCCGGGCCAAAATTCATCAGCTCAACAAACTCTGCTGTTGCACCGCAGCCATTAAGGGTCCAGGGCATGTACTCGTTGATCACCACCCTGCCCTGGCCGTAAGAGCCTTTGGCAATCAGGAAGGCGGCGCCGAACAGGAGGATATGGATAAGTTTGGTTTTCAATCGAGATCGGATATACGGTCAAAAAGACAAAAAAGTTTCAAAAAAGCCGCGTCCCGCAGCCTTTATTTCGATGCTATAAGGGTTTTGCCGCACCTCAGCCAAAAGGTATTCCATTTGTAAAAGCAATCTTCCACTGGTATATTTACGGAATTCGTTAACAGCAGGGCTAGTAGATTTGTATGATGCAGGCACAGGTAATTTCAAGGTATTGGGTCTTTCAGATGGTGGGATGGGGTGCCGTAGCCCTTATTAATCTTTTTTTTGCCTTTATTTTCGACCAGATCGATGCAGAAGGCATCCTTCTTTGCAGGCTCCTGTTCTTTGTTGAGCTGGGCATCATCTTCTGTCATATTATGAGGGCGAACATAAGGCAGAACAACCTGCTTATACGTCCTATCAACCAGCAGATCGTCATCTTTCTCATACTTACCCTGCTTTATGCTGTTGCGGTATCCATGGCCCAAAGTGTTTTTGAAAGCTATCACGGGCTGGTCATGAAAGGCGATGTGAATGTTCCCTTTCACATGCTCTTCTATCGCAACCTGTACACGGCCTTCATCCTGGTATTCATCTGGAACTGTATCTACTTCATGTATCACTACGTGAACAAAAGCCGCAAGCAGCAGCTCGATACGCTCCAGCTGGAAGCCCTTGTAAAAGCGCTGGAGCTGAAGACCATCAAGGCGCACATCAACCCGCATTTTATTTTCAATGCTCTCAACAGCATCAGGGCACTCATAGACGAAAACCCCGTGAGGGCCAGGCGCGCCATTACGGAGCTCAGCAACATACTCAGGAGCAGCCTTAATGTGGAGAAAGGCGAAACGGTGAGCCTGCAGGATGAACTCAAGATCGTAAGAGATTACCTCGCGCTCGAAAATATGCGCTTTGAAGACCGTCTCAAGATCGAATTCGATATCGACGACGAAACCCTTTTGCAGCAGGTGCCGCCCATGATGCTGCAAACCCTTGTTGAAAATGCCATCAAGCACGGCATCAGCAAGCAGGTAAAGGGTGGCATTGTAAAGATCATTTCAGATTTCAGGGAAAATTACCATGAGCTGGCTGTGCAGAATACCGGCTTCCTGAATGGCAACGCCAGCTCGGGAGGCTTTGGCCTTTCCAGCACCCAGGACCGGCTGAACCTACTTTACGGAGAAAAAGCGAAATTTGAGATCAGGCAGGTTTATCCCGACCTGGTCGAAGCCAAAGTGCTGATACCTGTTCCATTAAATTCAACATTACATGAAGGCAATTATAATCGATGATGAGCGCTTGGCAAGGGCCGAGCTGAGAAAGCTCCTGCTTGATTTCCCCGAGATAGAAATTGTTGACGAAGCTTCCAATGCCGAAGAGGGCGTGCAGAAAATAGAAACGCACAACCCCGATCTTGTTTTTCTGGACATACAGATGCCGGGCAAAACAGGCTTTGATATGCTGTCTGAACTGGATCATGCACCCCAGGTGATCTTCACCACCGCCTATGATGAATATGCCCTGAAGGCCTTTGAGGTGAATGCCCTCGACTACCTTTTGAAGCCCATTGAGCCGAGGCGACTGGCCGACGCGGTCGAGAAGCTGCGGAAGTCCTATGGCGGCGGCATGCAGGAAAGGTCTGTTCAGCATGGTGACCCAAACAGCATACTGGGCGAGAACGACCAGGTATTTGTAAAGGATGGAGAGCGCTGCTGGTTCGTGAAGCTGGGCGAGGTGCGTTTGTTCGAAAGCGTGGGCAACTATGCAAAGGTTTTCTTTGGCAACAATAAGCCCCTGATCCTCAAATCACTCAATGCGCTGGAAGAGCGGCTCGACGAAAAGGTTTTCTTTCGTGCCAACCGCAAGCACATCGTAAACCTCCGCCTGATCGACAAGATTGAACCCTATTTTAATGGCGGACTGCTGCTTGAACTCAAAGGAGGCGAAAAGATAGAAGTAAGCCGCCGCCAGACGGTCAAGTTCAAGGAAATGATGAGCCTTTAATCAAAATGACGGCCGCCGGCCGGTCTAAGAAATTTTTATGAAAAAAATACTGATACTCCTGGTTCATGCAGTTTGCGTGACCAGCGCTTATGCACAGCCGCGCCTGGATCCGAAAGAGATCATGCGTATCGAGAACGTGCTGGCTTCGAACGATATGAGGGGCCGCCGTGCCGGAACGCCCGACATAGACAGGGCTGCGGGCTTTATTTCGGATGAATTCAAAAAAGCCGGGCTCAAGCCGCTTGCGGGGAACAGCTTTCTGCAAACCTTCACCATGGTGAGGCCAAAGATGACAGGCATTAAGGCCGAGATCGACGATAAAGAGATTGACGTTTCGCAAGTGGTGGTGATCACAACCGAGAAAGAAGTGAAGGTCAATGAAAAATCAGGCTTCGAGATGGAAACCATCGGTGCCGCAGACAATTTTGCACAAAAAGCCAGGGCGCTTGCCCGCTCGGGAAAGAACCTGGTTGTATGGGTCGACACGGCATTCTCTAAGAATTTCCCCAGGCTCGCCACGCTGAAGCAAATGGGATTCAGGATGAACAACCATGTGGTATTCATTCTTGGCAGCTACAAGCCAAAAAGCTTTACCATAAAGGCAGAGCATACCATCGAGGAAGTTCCTTTTGCAAATGTCGTTGGCATTCTGCCGGGTAAGAGCAGGAAGGAAGAATATGTGATCTTTTCCGGTCATTATGACCACCTTGGCGTAGCCAGGCAGGCGGAGAACGGAGACAGCATCTACAATGGCGCCAACGACGATGCGGCAGGCACTACGGCCGTTATAGCGCTGGCGGATTATTTCAAAAAGCTCGGCAACAACGAACGCACACTGGTATTTGCCGCCTTTACTGCGGAAGAGATCGGAGGATTCGGGTCACAATATTTTTCAAAGCAGTTCGATCCGGCGAAGGTAGCGGCCATGTTCAATATAGAAATGATCGGTACGGAAAGCCAGTGGGGAAAGAACTCGGCCTATATAACCGGGTTCGACAAAACAGATATGGGCGCTATCCTTCAAAAGAACCTCGAAGGCACGTCTTTTCGTTTTCACCCCGATCCTTATACGAAGGAGAACCTCTTCTACAGGTCCGACAATGCTACGCTCGCGAGGCTTGGTGTTCCGGCCCATACCATTTCAACGGCCAAAATGGAAAACGAGCCAAACTATCATAAGCTGAGTGATGAAGTAGGTACGCTGGATATGCAAAATATGACTGCGATCATTGAAGCCATTGCCACCAGTGCAAGAACGGTCATCAGCGGCCAGGATACTCCATCGAGGGTAAAGCCTGAAAGCCTGAACAGATGATCTGTCAGCGGCTTACACCGTTCTTGCTGCTGGCTTCTCTGTCAGCGAAGCCAGGAGAACGAGAGCATCCGCCAAGGAAGAAGTGAACCGCATACCGCACCTGCTTGCATCGGACAGCCTGAAGGCAAGAAGCAATTTCACAAACGATCTTAATAGGCCGCTGTTTTCATTGCCAATGAATTCAGGCAGGATTCCCTGCGCTTCCTGCCCGGCGGACAAGTTATTTTCAGCTGTTCAGGAACGGAGACCGATACAGGAAACACAAGCCTGTAGACCCTTTGTTACCACCAGGCTTGTGATGAAGCTGCAGACATCGATATGGCCAATACGACGAATGTGATACAAGCTGTCGGCATGCCCGTTAACTGGAGCGAAAGGCCGGAAAGAAAATAGCCGGAAAAAGAGATGGGCCAGCAGCAAACCTGGCAGATAAGGCTTGCATTAAAGACCGGTCAGGAAATGAGGTGCACCTGGTGAATGGCCGATGCCATTTCGGTGATGAGTGAAGCATCCTTCTCAATGGCATTGCCGATCACGATCACATCGGCGCCTGCCTTGCAGTTCAAATAAGCTTTTTCCGCATCGCGGATGCCGCCGCCCACAATGAGCGGCACATCTATGTGCCTGGCAACGGTTGCGATCATTTCCTCGGATATAGGCTTGCGTGCCCCACTGCCCGCATCCATGTAGATGAGCTTCATGCCGAGCATTTCGCCAGCCATGGCGGTGCACATGGCAATATCGGCCTTGTCGGCTGGAATGGGTGTGGCATTGCTGATATAGGAAACGGTGGTGGCCGCTCCGCCATCAATAACCATATAACCGGTTGGAATGATCTGCAGGCCGCTCTTCTTCACAAAAGGTGCTGAAACAACATGCTGTCCTATGAGCAGGTCGGCATTACGCCCTGAGATGAGAGAAAGGTAGAGAAGGGCATCTGCATGCCGGCTGATCTGGGAAGGGCTGCCCGGGAAAAGGAGAATGGGGATCTTGCAGGACTGGCGGATCTGCAGGATGCAGGCATCCAGCTGATCGGATATCACCAGGCTGCCTCCAACAAAGAAGTAATCCACCTTGGCTTCTACTGCCAGCTTGATCACATCATTCAGGGAAGCTGTATTGACCTTGTCAGGATCAACGAGTACGGCAAAAGATTTTTTTCCGTTCTTTTTCTTCTCCAGCAATGACTGATAAACATGCATCTCCATGGGAACCATTATATGCAAAAATGCAAAACTTTTGCCAATAAGAGGGGTTTCTGGTTCTGGCTTCGACGTTTAATTTCCGATGACAGGGGCATACGAAGTGAAATGGGGTGATTGCAGCCGTTATGTGCAAAACCATCCGCGGAAAAAAGCCGGGGCAGAATGGGGAAAGGGAATTTAAAAGCGACGGGCATGAACCTTCTCATCAATTCAAAACCTTACTGGCAAAGGCTTAGGTTGTTACCTCCGGTTTTATCGGAAATTTTCCTGCTCCAACCAAAAAAAATCCTCCGAAAAAAATCTTTTTTACTTCGTAAATGGCGCAGTGCCCGACAGGCTTGCAATGTAGTTTTTACCCCTTCGTTTATCCACAATTGTGCATATCTCTGGCTTCATTTTTTCGACGTGTGAAGATATTTTCGTCGCCTGTCTCCATTCAAAAAACCACCACCTTATTCAGAAAAAAAATTTAAAAAGCAGTCTATGGCAAGTGAAACAAGAGCAACTACTCAGGGACTCAAGTTCCATCGTAAGTACACCAGGGAAGACATCAATGTTTTTGACCAGTTTGAGTATGATTACCGAACCTCTGTTATCCGTAACCCCAGTGGAGAAGTAGTGTTTGAGATGAACAATGTGGAGGTTCCAAAGCAGTGGAGCCAGATTGCCACTGATATCCTTGCCCAGAAATATTTCAGAAAGGCCGGTGTGCCTCAGCCCGACGGCTCGCTCGGAAGAGAAACTTCCGTTAAGCAGGTTGCCCATCGCATGGCGAACTGCTGGCGTGTTTGGGGTGAGCGTTACGGTTATTTTGCCAGCTTTGACGACGCCCAGATCTTTTACGAGGAGCTGGTCTACTCCATCCTTAACCAGATGTGTGTTCCCAACTCCCCGCAATGGTTCAATACGGGCTTGCATGAAAGCTACGGCATCAAGGGAAAGCCCCAGGGCCACTATTTTGTTGACCAGGTGGATGGCCAGCTGAAAAAATCCACTTCTGCTTACGAGCGCCCGCAGCCCCACGCCTGCTTTATCCTGAGCGTGGAAGACGACCTGGTGAGCGATGGAGGTATTATGGACCTTTGGGTAAGGGAAGCCCGGATCTTTAAATACGGATCGGGTGTAGGCACCAATTTCTCCAACCTTCGGTCGGAAGGAGAAAAGCTTAGCGGGGGCGGTACATCGAGCGGACTGATGTCCTTCCTCAAGATCGGCGACCGTGCAGCAGGCGCCATCAAAAGCGGTGGCACCACACGCAGGGCCGCTAAAATGGTTTGCCTCGACCTCGATCACCCCGAGATCATGGGCTTCATCAACTGGAAGGTGGAAGAAGAAAAAAAAGTAGGAGCTCTCATCAATGCAGGATATTCAAGCGATTATGAAGGAGAGGCCTACAGAACGGTGTCCGGTCAGAACTCCAACAATTCTGTCCGTATCCCCAATAGCTTTTTTGAAAAGCTCGAGCGGAACGAGGACTGGGAAATGACAGCCCGTACCGATGGAAGGGTAATGAAGAAAGTGCCCGCCAGGGAATTGTGGAACCAGATCGCCTATGCCGCATGGCGCTGCGCCGATCCGGGCACACAATACAATACTACGATCAACGAATGGCACACCTGCCCCGAGGGCGGCGAGATCAGGGCTTCGAACCCCTGCTCCGAATATATGTTCCTCGATAACACGGCCTGCAACCTCGCATCCGCCAACCTGATGAAGTTCTTCGATACTGAAACCAATACTTTCGACGTGGAAGGATTCGAGTATGTGTGCCGTTTGTGGACAACAGTCCTGGAGGTGTCGGTTCTGATGGCCCAGTTCCCTTCAAAGGAAGTGGCGCAGCTGAGCTACGAATACAGAACGCTCGGACTTGGTTATGCCAACCTCGGAACCATGCTTATGGTGAGCGGCATTCCTTACGATAGCGAAAAAGCAAGAGCTATAGCCGGATCCATCACCGCCATCATGACGGGTATTGCTTATAAGACTTCGGCCGAGATGGCCGCTAGCCTTGGCGCTTTCCCTCGTTACGAAGAGAACAAAACCCATATGATGAGGGTCATGCGCAACCACAGGCTCGCTGCCTACGATGCAGACAGCTATGAGGGCTTGAGCGTGAAGCCCCAGGGATTGAAAGCACAATATTGCCCCGACTACCTTCTCAAAGCCGCCTGCAAGGCCTGGGATGATGCAGTGGAGCTGGGAGAGAAGTATGGCTACCGCAATGCCCAGGCTACAGTGATTGCACCTACCGGTACGATAGGCCTGGTAATGGATTGCGACACAACAGGCGTGGAGCCCGACTTTGCGCTGGTGAAGTTCAAGAAGCTTTCCGGCGGCGGTTATTTCAAGATCATCAACCAATCGGTTCCTGCAGCCCTTAAGAACCTGGGCTACGATGAGAAGCAGGTCGATACCATCGTTAAGTACGCAGTGGGTGCGGGAAGTTTTGCCGGTGCTCCTCATATCAACCACCAAAGCCTGAGTCAAAAAGGCTTTATCGCAGAAGAGATCAAGAAGCTTGATACGGCCGTTGCTTCTGCATTCGAAATAGGCTTTGTATTCAATGTATATACCCTGGGTGAAGAATGTCTCCAGCGGCTTGGCTTCAAGCCCGAACAATACTTTAATTTCGAATGGAGCCTGCTTGAGGCGCTTGGCTTCACCGACGAGCAGATCGACGAGGCCAACGATTATGTTTGCGGTACCATGACCCTGGAAGGCGCACCTTCATTAAAGGAGGAACACCTGCCGGTGTTTGATTGCGCTAACAAATGCGGAAAGAAAGGACAGCGTTATATTCATGCCCACGGACATATTCGCATGATGGGTGCTGCGCAGCCCTTCATCTCCGGCGCCATTTCCAAGACCATCAACCTGCCTCACGAGGCGGTGGTAGAGGAGATAGCCGATTCTTACCTGCTTAGCTGGCAGCTTGGCTTAAAGGCCTGCGCGCTCTACCGCGATGGTTCCAAGCTTTCGCAGCCGCTTAGCAATAAATCCGACAAGAAGAAAAAAGAAGACAATGCAGAAGAGAAGGCTGCCGAAGGCATACAGCCTCTGGAAAGCAATATCGTAGATATGGGCAAGCTCACTATCGAAGAGCTGCTGGAAGAAGTGCAAAAAAGAGTGCAGGCTTCACCCGATACACAGCTCAAGCGCAAGCTAGCAAGCATAGTGGAAAGAAGGGCACTGCCGGCCAAGCGCAGGGGCTTTACACAAAAGGCAAAGATCAACGGGCAGACAATCTTCCTCCGCACAGGCGAGTACGCAGATGGTACGGTGGGAGAGATCTTTATCGATATGGCTAAGGAAGGTGCAACCATGCGCAGCATGCTCAACTGCTTTGCCATAGCCATCTCTATCGGCCTGCAATACGGTGTGCCCCTGGAAGAATACGTGGAGAAGTTCGTGTTCACGAAATTCGATCCTGCCGGTTTCGTGGAGCATCCAAACATCAAGTCTTCTACTTCGATCGTTGACTTCATATTCAGGGCACTCGGTTACGAATACCTGAACCGCACCGATCTTGTTCATGTGCTGGACAAGCCTGAGGTGATGAATACAGGAAACGAAGATTGGGATGAGCCGGTAAAACAGCCTGAGCTCTCAAGCATTCGCGTGGTGGCAGCAGCGCCCCAGGCGACAAAGGCAGCACCGCAGAAAGCAAGCAGCAGCCTCGACGCGGTAAGCGTTGCAGCGAAAAGCATGCAGAGCGATGCGCCGGCCTGCAATACCTGCGGACACATTACCGTACGCAGCGGAACCTGTTATAAATGCCTGAACTGCGGCAACAGCATGGGCTGCAGCTAAAGATACTTCGGACGGAAAACCAACCTATGTATCGAACCCGAAGTCCCGCCGAGAGGCGGGATTTTCTTTTGCAGTAAATGGGTGTAAAAGAAAAAGCCCCGGCGTACCGGGGCTTTCAGCAAAACTGAAATTGTTTACTTGCTTCCAAACATGTTATTAACAGCGCCGGAAAGCATGGGATATTTGTCCACTACAAAATTCTTGATGGTCTCGATCACTTTTTGTGCCTGCTCATCGCTGAGGCCAGCCTGGCCTTTCAGCTTTTCAATGAGCTCTGTTACCTGTCCTTGTGCGTTGTCTTTGTTAAGTCCGAACATGATATGCTATTTTTCAGGTTTTGAGAAAATAAGGGTCAGCTTTATCAGGCTACTTTGAGCAGGCTAAGCTTGCTTTTGTCAAACTTGCGCTTGGCATACTCCATATCGAGCGTGAAATATTTTTCCTTCGACGAAGGCAGCTCGAACATAGCGTCGGTAAGGATGCCTTCGCAAATGCTGCGCAGCCCACGGGCGCCGAGCTTGTATTCGACGGCTTTCTCCACCATAAAGCCCAATACTTCGTCTTCGATGGTGAGCTTGATGCCTTCCAGTTCGAAAAGCCTGATGTATTGTTTGATCAGCGCATTGCGGGGTTCTGTAAGAATGGCCCTCAAGGTAACCGCATCAAGCGGATCGAGATGGGTAACCACCGGGAGACGGCCCAGCAGCTCGGGGATGAGACCAAAGCTTTTCAGGTCCTGGGCGTTCACATAACGCAACAGGTTTTTCTTCATATTCTCCTGCAGCGTTTTATCAACATTGAAGCCAATGGTATTGGTTTGAACCCTGCGGGCAATGATCTTATCGATACCGTCGAAGGCACCACCGCAGATAAAGAGAATGTTCTGCGTATTGATCTTGATCAGCTTTTGCTCGGGATGTTTTCTGCCTCCCTGCGGCGGCACCAGCACATCGGTGCCCTCGAGCAGCTTGAGCATACCCTGCTGAACGCCTTCGCCGCTCACATCGCGGGTAATGGAAGGATTGTCGCTCTTGCGGGCAATCTTGTCTATCTCGTCGATGTACACGATCCCCCGCTCTGCGGCCGCTACATCGTAGTTGCAAACCTGCAGCAGCCTGGTGAGAATGCTCTCAACATCTTCGCCTACATAACCGGCCTCGGTGAACACTGTTGCATCAACGATGGTAAAGGGAACGTTCAGCAGCTTGGCAATGGTCTTGGCCAGCAGGGTCTTGCCCGTGCCGGTTTCGCCAACCATGACGATATTGCTCTTTTCAATCTCTATCTCGTCCTTTACGGCTTCGGATGATTTGTACTGGAGGCGCTTGTAGTGATTATATACCGCTACCGAAAGCACTTTTTTTGCTTCGTCCTGGCCAATCACGTATTCATCCAGAAATTTCTTGATCTCCACCGGTTTTTTTACGGTGAGCTTAAAAGCGGAAGGGCCGGTTGTTTTGTCGTCGCGGACCATCAGCTCCTGGTCGATGATCTCCCTGGCATGCTCCACGCAGTTTTCACAGATATGTCCTTCCTGGCCTGCAATAAGGATCTTTACCTCGTCCCGGCTCCGGCCACAGAATGAACAATGTAGTATGTTCTTTGCCATTTAGTTGTTTCTGGTAATTAATTAGAAAGCTTTATTTCTTCAAAAGCTGCATTCAACCCACAAAAATAGAAAAATACCGCGTCAGGCAGCCCTTCGACGGCAAATTATAAGAAACTATTAGGCTAAGTGGCAAATATGAGGGACCAAAGCCGCAGGCAAGGGGGCTGGTCCTTGCCTGCGGCTGAAAGGCTTGACTATCAATACAGTTTGTCAACAATCTTATCCACTATGCCATATTCAATGGCTTTTTCAGCTTCCATCCAGTAGTCCCGTTCGAAATCCTTGCGGATACGCTCAACGGTCTGCCCGGTATTTTCGGCCAGGATGCGCGCGCCCATTTCCTTTGTACGCAGGATCTGCTCGGCATGGATCTCCATATCGGCGCTAACGCCCTGGATATGTCCGCCAAGTGAGG
>DASTPZ010000076.1:0-10217 GCA_035761965.1 Flavisolibacter sp.
AGGTGCACCTCATCAACCGCACATCGACTGCCTACCGGTTCGTATACAAGCTGCAGTTCTTCGGGCATGCGGAATTCGAGCTGAAGAATGAAGTCTTGCCTTTTAATGATTTTTACCTGCACGACGTGGCCTTTGCCGATATGAGTGACAGCCCCTCTTTCGGTTTCGAGTTTTCGCTGGTGCAACCAGATAAAGCAAAGGCAGATTATTATGAGTCGAATATCAAGCTAAAGCCCAAGCAGCTTTTCACCAGGATCGAAGAGATCAGGCAAAAAGGCGAAGCCAGCTTCAGCTACCGGCTTTTCGAACGCTATCCCCAAAGAATGGAGGAGGAAAAGATCGATGTAAGCCCCCTGCTTGCCAAGGGCATCAAGGTCTATAATGCAAAAGAAGCCCGCAAGCACCTGCCGCCGCCCCGTTCCGTGGTGGATCTGCATATAGAAAAGCTTACAGATGATTGGCAAAAAATGTCGAATGCTGAAATACTGGATATCCAGCTCAAAGAGTTCGACAAGTGGTACGATCTGTCCCTTGCTCATCACCAGCCCAACCTGATCATCATCCATGGTGTGGGAAGTGGCCGGCTCCGCGATGAGATTCATGATATCCTCCGGATGAAAAGAGAGGTCAAATCTTTTATCAACAAATATCATCCATCTTTTGGCTACGGGGCCACGGAAATCTATTTCCAATATTAGTGGGCAGGTAAAAGAGCCTTCGGGCGCTGTTATTGCTTGTGTCGCCAGTACCGCCCGGGTTTTTGCTGGTATCATGTTCTGTCTTGGTGCTTCTGTGCCTGCCCGGGGGGTACAGGGTGACCTGTGGAGGCATTATTATTGCAGCCCCCGGTTAAAGGTATGCTGTGGACACCTATATCATCGTCATAACCATTATTGGCTTGGCAGCGCTGGGTATGGCCTGGATGCCCTCGCTCACTAAAAAGACAAGGATATCGTATTCCATCCTTTATATGCTGGTGGGGGTATTCCTTTACCTTGGACTTGGCCGCGCCCTTCCATTGCCCGATCCCATTTCGCGCAACGAGTTTACCGTCAGGCTAACAGAGTTAGTGGTCATTGTTTCGCTGATGGGCACGGGGCTTAAGATTGACCAGCCTTTTTCTTTCAAGCAATGGGCAATTCCCTTACGATTGATTAGTGTAACCATGCTGCTTTCCATACTCACAGTGACCCTGGTGGCCATGTGGCTACTCAATTTCGATCTTGCAGCAGCCCTTTTGCTCGGAGCAGCGCTTGCCCCAACGGATCCAGTGCTGGCCTCCGATGTACAGGTGGGGCCTCCGTTGGAAGATGCAAGGGACAATGTAAAATTCGGGCTTACAGCAGAGGCCGGCATGAATGATGGAACTGCTTTTCCATTCACCTGGCTGGCCATCCTGCTTGCCACAGGCGAAGGGACTGGCAGGGGGCTGCTCGAATGGGCGGGAGTAGACCTTCTCTACAAAATAGCCGCTGGCGTCCTGATGGGCTATTTCTTTGGGAAGCTCATTGCTTACTTGCTGTTCACACTTCCCGAAAAATATAAATCGCTGGTGGTAAAGGATGGTTTTGTTGCCCTTGCTGCGACCCTAGTTGTGTACGGGCTGACCGAGATTGTTCATGGCTATGGCTTTATTGCTGTTTTTGTATCGGCTGTCAGTATGCGCAATTACGAGCTGCACCATAAATATCATATTAAGCTCCATGCTTTTACCGACCAGGTGGAGAGAATGTTGGTAGCAATCGTATTGATACTGTTTGGCGGCAGCCTGGTAAGTGGAGTGCTTGATAAGCTTACCTGGCCTATGGCCATTTTTGGTGTTTGTTTTGTACTGCTCATAAGGCCGCTCACCAGCCTGCTTGGCCTCCTGGGCACACAGCTGCACATCAAGGAAAAGCTGGCCATTAGTTTTTTCGGCATCAAAGGCATGGGTTCGTTCTTTTACCTGGCTTTTGCCTTAAATGAGGCCTTTTTCATCCTGCACGAAACGCTTTGGTCCCTGGTTGCATTTGTGGTGTTGCTCTCCGTGATTGTACATGGACTAACAGCCACATCTGTGATGCAAAGAGTGGAAGGGGAGTTTACGAAATCAAAGGGAGTGGATCCGAAAGTTGATTAAGAAGGTAATGGTATAGCCGCTCAATCCAACTACTTATCTCTTTGACTAGCGTTCTTTGATATAGTATAATATTTATTTATAAATATATAGGAGTTAGGATGGATTGTGTATTTGGCTATTGAGTTGTAAGAGCACCTGCAAAGGAGATGTTTTTCTTCTTCAGTATTGATGTTTTTCCCTTTTATCCATCTTTTTGGAAAGTTAGTTTTGGGTATTGATATATCAATCCTGTTAGTCTGATGAATCCTCAGGCATTGCCTGGGAACTAAAGTTAGCTGCACAGCCTGGCTGTTGCTTGAGAAGGGAGGAGGCATGTTACTGAGTGTTCAGTAGCAGGCTTTGCCTGATATGAGTGTATGCAACCGGGAACAATGGTAGGTTGGAAGGCGGGGGAGGGAGGGCCCCGCAGGGGAATGAGCCAGCTTCAAAATCCCAAACACGCGCTTTCTCTCAAATCTACACCTCACCTTTGAAAAGCTCACGTCCAAAGCACCTTCCAATCAACCCGTAAACATTCACGAGCGATATCTCCTCCAGCCAGCACCTTCCTCTCAATGCCCAACATCCTCGTCCTGGCTAGTATATCTCCACCCGAATTAAAATATAAAAAGTTATCGGCTTTCTTTTAACAATACAAAGGGTAGCTTTAAGCAGGTCATAGTCCATTTGACCCATCTAATACACAGTGTCCTCTGATATGACGACTATCATATCAACATTTCGATGCGATACTCATTTTACACGATGTCCTGCAAAATCTGTCATTCATCTTTGAAATGATAACATTAAAATAATGTAACTGGCACCTCCTTTGTTTTTTTAAGGAAAAACGAGGTGTATGAAGTTAGCAAGTGCCATTGAGGGAGGGCTCGCAGGGGCGAGTACGCTTACATTATTACAGGAAGCATTGAACAAGTTCGACAATAAAGCGCCGAGACCGCTGTTGCACAGGTCTGGAATCATCAAAAAGATCAAGAAAACATCAAATAAAGGTGGTGCTAAAGCACGTAAACTTTACATAAAACTGGCTGGTGAGGTTTTGGGCAGTACTGCATTTTACGGCCTGTCGGCTTTAGGCAAGAAGAAGAATGCTGTGTTAAGGGGAGGCTTATTAGGTATGGCGGCTGGGCTCGGATCGGCTTTTTTACAAGACGATAAGGGTACAGAAGCAAATGGCTTGCAATCTACAGGTGTATCTAACACGAAGGACAAGCTTGTCACTATAACACTTTATACAATGGGCGGATTACTGGCCGGCTTAGCCGTAAAAAAGCTGGGCAAAAAGCGCAAAAAGAAATAGTCGTTATTTTCTGGTTGATGAGTATGTCGACCTTGCAGGCTTGCGTTGCGCATCAGTTCATGTCAACCATATTGCATGATGGCGAAAGGCGGTTCAGGCTTCTTGCTGCTCTTTAATTTCAAAGGGCAGGGACGTTTGGCCTACCTTACTCCCGCTCACCCAAAGCAGCAATACCAATGCGACAAAGCCCCATGAAAGCAGGAGGATGGAAGGGAAGACCTTGTCTTCAGCCTTCGTCCATGCCTTTACATTCCTGTTGTAAAAAGACCTGAACAGGAAATAGCCGAAGACGGCGCCTGCCAGGTGTATAGAAAGATAAAGCAGCATAATACAGTACAGTCAAATTAGAACCAGCTTGCCAAATATCGAATCGCTTAATAATTATTTGATGCTGGAAAAGGAAAAAGAAGTTGATTGATACTGGATCTATTGCTTTTCATGGATAGGATAAACGGGCCTGGAAGATCATTAGGATAATTGGCGCTCAATCAACTTCATTTCAAAAATAGGAAGCTCAGCACTAAGAACAAGAATGGGATCATGAAGAAATTGTTACATCCAAATATATTCAGGAGGATAGGCTGGCAGGCGCGAAGCCAGATGAGACCGTTTTGTATCTAGAATGCTTCGCCGATGAAGATATAGAATCCCATTCCTTCTTTTGTAAAAGCAAAGTCGAGGCGGGAGAAAACATCTTTTTTCGGGAAAAGCAAAAAGCGGATGCCTGCTCCTCCAGCCAGCACAAAATCCGAGGCCCTCAAATTTCCGAATTTGTTGAAAACGGTTCCAGCCCCGCCAAAAACAGCAGCCCCCCATCGCTTTGTAAAGCCAAAAGGCAGGGGCAGCATCCTGTATTCCACCTGTGCCGCCAGCTGATTCTTATCGCGAAAGCGCCCGGCGTAATAGCCGCGCATGAGGCTTTCACCACCAAGCAGGGAAAGCTGGTTGAACGGGGGATTACCAGAAATGAACTGTCCGTAAAGCTGAGCAGCGAGCACGTCGCGGCTGTTTACCGGTCTGTAGATGCGATTATCTGAGATAATGGAGGTAAATGTGAAATCGCTTCCCCATGCGCTATTATACCGCAAAAGAGCCAGCTCTGCAAAACCGCCCTTTCTCACATTGAGCACATTGTGGCGTTTATCGTACAGGATGCCCCCACCCAACCCCAGGTTGGACGAGCCATTGCTGCCGGGCGGCAGTACAACGGTATTGTTTCCATGGGGAACGAAGCGGACAGCTGAAAGCCGCTGGAAATCAAGTTCAGGACCAATAAAAAAGTCTTTCCCGATTTTTTTCAGCACTCTTTCCCTCACCTGGATCTGTTTTGCTTCAACCGTTGCCTCCTGCTCGGAGGGCGTATCGTTGCCTATACCAAAATATAACAGAGGAAAGTTCTGGTACCTGATCCTTCCTAAAAAAGACCAGCTGTTTCGATGGGTATAGAGTGCGTGATCGAACCAGGCACCGTACTGCCGCTTGAGCGTATAAAACACAAAGCCATTCACCTCGCTTAAGCGGTTGGTGGTATCGCGCCTGGCATAGTAGATATAAAGGCTGCTTAATCCAACCTCCCAACTCGTTTCCGGTGAATAGGCAAGAGTAGGATAGGCCAGGAACTGCGGTTGTGCGATATTGGTAGTATCGTTGATGATGCGGTTGATATACCGCCGGATGAAACCGGGGCGCTGTGCATAGGCAGCATCATTAAATAGCATCAAAGCTAATGCCAGCAAGAGTTTACAGCCTAAGCCCCTTGCTTTTTTGCGGGAATGGCATCTGTGGTCGGAACCTGCAAAAGAATAGCTTTGGCTTTTGTGCATGCTGATCGGTTAAAGCTCAAAATTAAAGGCTTATTGCAAAAGGATATAAATCTCCTGTGCATGTAGCAGAAAGCATAACTGAAGCTATGAACCTGAGAGGAGCATTGGATGCACTTCTATGTTCCAAGGACAGGGGAGAGCTTTCCCTCAATGTTATATGCAGGCCTGCTGTCTTGTTTCTGTCTTTCAGGGTGAAGCTTCTATGTGCATACGGTTGTCGATACCCGAAAGCGGAAGAGATTGAAGACCTTCCATCAGCGCTGGCCACTCGTCCTCATTCACCTGTCCGTATAATACCAGCCGGTCGCCTTCCAGCATTGCGGTGATAAGGTTTTGCTTTTTCAGCACGCTATCGACTGAGCGCTTCAGAGAGAATCTATCATCCAGCATTACCGGGGCAATGCTGATCGAATCCACGACTCCTTTAACACCCGCAATACCTCGTATTGTTGTGAGTGCTTCTGTCTTTTGCTTCAAACCGGGACATTGACCAGTAACGTGCACAATACCCTCATCCACTGTATAGCTCAAGCCGGCAAAAGCTACCTCCGACTTTGCCTTTGTTGTAATGTCGGCCTTGATATCCCTGTCCTTTTTCTCCTGGCTGCAGCCGAGCATAACCAGGCTCACAAATAATGTGAACAAAGCGGTCCGATCTCTTCTTTTCATATTATTAGCATTAAGCCAATAAGCAGCAAGAACAGTTCCAGAGAATAAATGCCTTTACATAAATGATTGGTGCGGTCCAGGTGTTTGAACCATGCTCAAGGCCGTCCCCTTAGAACAAGGGCTGTATGGCCCGCCGGATAGCTTATCTTTGCCCTGCTGCAGGCTGCGCTATCGCTGTCCGTTTCAGGCGGATGGAGGAAAGTCCGGACAGCACAGAGCGCTGCACCGGCTAACGGCCGGCTTCCGTTAACACGGAACGAGAAAGTGCCACAGAAAATAACTGCCGCTTCGCTTTTTTGCAGAGCTGGTAAAGGTGAAAACGTGGGGTAAGAGCCCACGGGTGCCGCAAGTAATTGCTGCACAGGGTAAACCTTGCAGGCTGAAATGCCAAATATACCAGTGTCGAGGGCGGCTCGTCCGAGCACCGGACCAGTTCCGGTCACGCTGGGTGGGTAGGCAGATACATCTCCTCAGTAATGATGAGAGCAGATAAATGATAGCGACCCTGTTCAACAGGGTACAGAATCCGGCTTACAGGCCTGCAGCTTTTTTACAATCCTGGCGAATGCGTTCGCTACATCCTTCCAAGATAACCGCCAAGCTCCATCATCCAGGCAATGCCCAGGTGTACCATCAGTCCGCCTGCGATCGTGCGCGTATGAAACGTTACGATGCCAAGCAGCAATCCTCCAAAATAAGAGGAGATGCACTCTCCAAGGGGCTTTCCAAAATGAATGGTGCAATAGAAGAGCGCCATAGGCAGGATGGCATCACTGCCTGCATAACGCACAAAGGCAAGCACGAGGAAGCCGCGGAAAAAAAGCTCGATCCCAATAAAATCACTGCCATAGGAAAGCTCGTAAAGCAGCTTGTACCAGGTACTATTCTCCTCGTTGCGGAGGTAGGCGAGGTTCTTGAGTTTTGGATAGATTGCGAGGAAGTCGGGCTGGGTAGATGCCCAAGCCACAAGTGGCACCATCAGCAGCAGCATGATCCAATAAGGCTTTGCATCAAACCGGTGAAAGCTTAGGCCATAAAAAGAAGGTCCATCTCTTCGAAGGCGCCAGATTAACCACAGCAGGGCAGCGATCACAGCAAGCTTGAAAGGCCAGTAAATGACGGCGTTCCAGTATGTATTTTGTACCGGGTCCTCAGAAAACAGGAATTCAGGATCGTAGACCATTTTCCAGGAAAAAACAGCGGGCGCAGTCAACAGCAGAAAAACAAAGCCAGCCTGCCGGAACAATCGCTTTCCATTTTTTACCGACCAGGCTATGTAAGCAAAAGAAAAGGCAGCAAGAAAAACAAAGTACCAGCCCAGGTATTGGGCAGGATAGGAAAGGGAGACCAAGTATTTATTAAGACCAAAATGATAGTTGATAAAAACAAGCAGTGCGATGAAGAAGGAAGAAAGCAAAAAAAGCGGCTTATCCGCCGCCTTTACATACCCAACGATATAACCCAGGATCTTCTTCATAGGCTGCAAGTTAATGGAGCTTAATTATATATACCTGTTCCTGGTTCTATGTTCATATAAGTACCAGATAATTTTATTCAGGGTATGCAGCGCTTTTGCCGCTTTGCATATCAAGTTACAAAACCACGCTAATGAGATACGTTCTATTGCTGCTATTAAGCGGGCTTGCTGCCTGCGTTCAGCCTCGCAATGAAGCAGGTCCCAGCATGATGGGATATGCACCTGTTTACCTGACCGGACAAACCTCGAATAATATTGGGATGTCGGCGGCCAGGGCTACCAAATATCCCGGAAAGATCTATGCTTACCAGCAATGGCTTTTCCAGGTGGAGCAATACAGGGGCATACATATCATTGACAACTCAAACCCACAGCAGGCCCATAAAATGGGTTTTTTGGAGATACCCTCCTGCACCGAGATCGCCATTAAGGCTAATCACCTTTATACCAACAACCTGGATGACCTGGTCGTTTTCGACATTTCCAACATCGGGGCTCCGCAATTGGTCAAACGGCTGGATGGCGCTTTTCCTCAATTCAGCCAGGAGTACCCGCCGGTGCCAAGCGCCTATTTCGAATGTCCCGATCCTTCAAAGGGACTCGTGATAGCATGGGAGGAAAAATTATTAGATAATGCCAAATGCAGGCGCTAAAACTAACTGTATGAAACAGCAAATCATTGTTCTGATAGCAGCAATTATTTTATTCGGCTGTGAGAAAGCTGCCGAGAATGCATCCTTTTCAGCCGGTGGAAACGGGACCGGCGGCTCTATGGCCCGTTTTACAATTGTCGGCAATCACCTTTATACGGTAGATAAAAGCAATCTCAAGGTATTTGAGATCTCCGATCCGGCACAGCCTGTATTCAAGCGGAGCGTACCGGTAGGCTTCGAGATAGAAACCATCTTTCCCTTCAAGGATAAGCTATTTATCGGTTCTACATCTGTGGTCCATATTTTCAGTATTGCGGACCCGGCTAATCCGCAAAAACAGGGAGAAGCGATATCGCCGGAATTTATGCGTCGCTGCGATCCGGTAGTAGCGAAGGATACGGTGGCCTATGCCACACTGCGTACGACAGGACCTTGCGGTGGAACGCGCAGCGTGCTTGCGGTTTATGATGTCCGTAATGTGCAGCAGCCTGTTCACCGCAATGCTATCACGCTTGGCGCACCTTACGGGTTGGGTTATACGGGAAACACGCTTTATGTATGCGACCAGCTCCAGGGCCTGGTGGTGTATGATATTACCCAGGCTTATGCCCCGGTGCAGGTAAATAGCCTGTTGCTCACCGGCAACGATTTTATCGATGTAATTCCTTTTAATAACCTGCTGGTGGCATGGGTCTCCAAAGGCATGGCCTTGTACAATATTACAGACAAAGCCAACCCCGCTTTTTTAACCCTGATCGATTGATGAAAACTTATATTCTATTGTTATTGCTCTTGCCTTTGGGAGCAGCCGCACAGCAGAGAGATCCCGGTCCGGATTATACAAAGGCCATCAGCTTCAGCCCATTGGCTCTCGCTCAAATCGATTTCACGATGATGCTCGGCGCGGAATACAGGCTGAGGCCTGGTTTCAGCTTGTATACGGATGCGGGATATATCTTTAGTTCGGCCTATCTTACGGATGGCGGCAACTCAAGAGGGGCAAGTGGATTTATCATCCGGCCGGCTGCACGGTTTTATCTGCGGGGACGAAGCTTATTTTATCTCCAGCCACAGGTCTTCTACAAGCAGGTAACACACCGGCTGCATGACTGGCTGGGAAAAAATTGTGTAGAAGGTGTGCCGGCTTTTGAGCAGCTCCAGGATTTCAGGTACAGGCGCCAGGCCTATGGCTTTAATGGTGTGGTAGGCGCTTTGGTTCCCTTGTCAAGGCGGGATAGGGTGTTCTTTGATTTTTACCTGGGATTGGGTGTACGCTACAAGAAAAATGCGGTGGTCAAAGAACCTAACTGCTGTTTCGACCGGGGAGGTTTTGTTACCACTATCAACAGGGATGAAGGAAGCTTTCCTAGTATCCCGGCAGGAGTAAAATTGGTGATTGCTGTGGACTGAGATGGCCACTGCGGCTGAGCTAGGAAAGCGGATCTTCAAACGGACCGCTTTTCCTGTCTTGGTAGTTTGGATTCTACTTTGTTTCTTATCTGATACTTAATCGGTGAGATGAATCTGCCTGGCATTTTCGTTTGATGCGGCAAGGATTGTCCGGCCAAGTATGATGTTTCATGATCTATCACAATGTCAGCATAGCAAGATTTTGGAAGCCCTAGGGTTCTTGTACAGGGGATCTGTTCAAGTTTCCTGAGATTGAAAAGCAAATAGATGAATCAATGAACTGGGTTTTGCTCATACGCAAAACTTAAAGCAATTTTGAGGATGCGGTTGGACTACCTTTCCTGTCAGGCAATCAGACATTTTTCTTTTTCCGTCCTTCTTTTATTGGTTGTTCACTCCTGTTCGGTCCCGCGCAAGCAGGGATATTCACATGTGGATATCAGGCCCAGGCTGCTCGGCAGCTTTGTTCTGCCATACCATACCAGTCATGAAGGCACATTGGTAGGCGGACTTTCCGGTATCGATTATGATCCTGCAACCGGAGAATACCTGCTGATCAGCGATGACCGTTCTAATTTCGCTCCTGCCCGGTTTTACAGAGCTAGGATAGGAACAGGTTCTTCCGGGATAGACAGCATTGTTTTCACGGGGCTTTCGATCTTGAAAAGACCGGATGGAAGTCCCTTTGCCGATTCGAAAAAGAATATCCTGGCCAGCGCAGACCCGGAGGCCCTGCGATACAACGGAAGAAAACAATTGATAGCTT
>DASTPZ010000077.1:0-9374 GCA_035761965.1 Flavisolibacter sp.
AACGACTTCGCCACCATGAAAGAGGCCGTTTACAGGCGGTACAGGCGCCTTAAGGAGGAAGGGCAGGCATTTCCCCAGCTGGTGATCATTGACGGCGGAAAAGGGCAGCTGAGCGCTGCACAGGAAGCGATCACTGAATTAAAGCTGGAAGGGCGCATGACGCTTGTGGGCCTGGCAAAAAACGAGGAGGAGATCTTTTTTGTCGGCGACCAGCAGTCGCTCCGGCTGCCTTATGACAGCGAAAGCCACAAGCTCATACGCCGCATCCGTGACGAGGTGCACCGCTTTGGCCTCAATTTTCACCGCGACCTGAGAAGCAAGGGAACGTTCAAGAACTCGCTCGAGGAAATCAAGGGGATCGGGTCTACAACCGCCAATTTGTTGCTTAAAACCTACCGCTCCATCAACAATATCAAGCAGCAGTCCGAAGATGAGCTGGCGCGCGTGATCGGCAGCTCAAAAGCGCGCATCGTCAAAGACTATTTCGAATCGGAAGGCAAGACCGAGTAGAGGCACCAAAAAGAGGGAACAATGTTTTTCCCGCCAGGCTTACATTGGCCGTATGCCGCCATGCACCTGAGTCCTGGCAAAAGGTATTTGAAAAAGCAAGCTGTTCTTAGAGAGCTGGGCTATAAAAAAACAAAGGGGCCAGAATGGAAATTCAGCCCCGTTTTTAAAATCCAATATCCTATGAAAAACCGAGATAAAAATACTACTATTTGACACATTTCCTATACGTACTTACCACATTTTCTAAAAAAACTTTGATGCATTGATGCACAAAAAAATCCCCGCAGTCGCGGGGATTTTTCAATTGAAAACTTATTGATCAGTAAGACCAAAGGTCTTGCTCATAGTTGAAAATACGCTCCTTGATATTATCGCCTTCCAGCAGTCGCAGGATCGGATCCTTGATCATACCGGCAATCGTCTTCATGGAGGGGTTATCCAGGGTAGACTTGATGATATAACTGCTGAACATACGGCTTTCGAAAAGCTCTTCCCAGGTCATACGGCTGGCTCCCATGTTCTTGGAGTTGTACACGTCGTAGCGGGCCAGGGTAGGGCGAAGGTCGGGATAGTAAATCCAGAACATCATCGACTGACCTCTTTCTCTCGTAGTACCCTCGATATATTCGGTCTTGAGCGGACAAATACCAACGATACGAACGAACATACGGCTGGCCTCGCGGTCGAATACCCACTCTTCCTTGATACGGAGCTTCATTACTGATTTAGTGTTGAAGGTCTTGGGGGTAACCACACGTTCAACGATCTTGGACGGATCGTCCACATCGGTTACATTGGTGGTATCGGCACCGCCGCCGCCCATTTTCTCCTGCACCTGGGCAAGCGTAAGGGGCTGGGTGAACCGCTCATCTTCAAAGGCAAGAACATCACCTTTGCGTACGGCGTTCAGAAGAATGCTGATGAACTGCTGATCACCGTTGTCTTCTTTTGCATTATAGCGAAAAGGCTGGTTCATTTTTTCGCGGAGGTCAAGCTCTCTCCATACTTTCTCAGCATAAAGGGCATCATCCCAGCGCAGGTGCTCATAAGGGAGCGGCGTACGCTGGTTCAGGATCTCGCTGCGATCAAAAGCACCGTCGGGCCTCAATCCTTTTTTTATGGATGTATCCAGTCCACCGGCACCAGAGCTGTCGATACGAAGGGGAATATTACCCATCGGGTCGAAATTGCTCGGGGGCGTGGTGTTATTGTTGTTTTGCTGCTGGTTTTCAGCGTTGGCAGGTGGATTACCACCACGGGTATTCCTGCGTCTTTGTGCAGCGGCATCGACCGACATGGCCGACAACAGGATAACAGCCAGGGAAAATTTAAGGATATGACGTTTCATGCTGAACGTTTTAAACGTTTTAGTTTATGTTATAGAGTAAGGAGGGCAACTTCATGCTGCGACCGTCAGGACCCGTGCAATAAATATCTTCAATGGTCAGGATGTCCCCGCTCTTCATGTTTTTGATCATGTTGCGGGCTCCGGGCGTGAAGGCATTACCCGTACAGCTCATAGGCGTTACGTTTCCTTCCTCGTCGGTACCAACCACTTTGAATTTAGTTACCGTATACTTCAGGTTAAGCGGGAAATTCTCGATATAAGCACCTACACCGGCCTGGGCTGACATGGCGGCTGCACTTACAAAATCGCCGGACTTCTTGCCTCCCACTGTTGCGGCGGGAGCAGGCATGCTGCGAACACGGTAAGTAACTGCGCCGATTGTTTTACCATCGGCTGAGGCAGTGATGTTGCAATCCTCGGTCTGCTGGCTCACATTCACTATGAACTCACCAGGGCCGGTCTTAACTGCGCTTCCGCCGCCGCCGCTGACGCTAACATTGATCTTCTCGGCACCCACACCACCACCGGAAACCCGGATCTTGTTAGGATAGCCGATATACAGTACGTTCATTTCAGGGAGGGCTATGGCAGCATTAGACTGGCCTACTGTGTAAGAAACAGTCTTGGTAACTGTCTGAAGCTTTCCTTCCTGGTCCTTGTAATTGATGTTAACCGTTACAGAGTTGGTTCCTTGTCCGGCAGCCTTTGTTTTATAGATCGCCATGCCTTCTTCGTTGATCGGCAGGTTTTGACCGGCGATCGTCACCTGAGGGAGGGCTTCGGTACTAAAGGCACCGATACCTGCACTGATCTCCAGGTCTTGTCCGGGCATGAGGTAATTAGAGTTCTGACCAACAATCGCAGCAAACTTGTTATACCTTACTTTAACGGCACCTACCTGCTCGTGAAAGGTAGCTACTACCCTGTTCTCTGCGGTTTTGATATCGTTCTGGAATTTGCTCAGCATTGTTGTTGCCGCAACGGTGGGCACCATGCTGAAATAGGCTGATTCCCAGGTATTGTTACCATGGCTGCTTTTTGTCGGAGGAATACCCAGGTCGATCTGCTTGAGCGCGTACTGGATCTCGCGGATGACATTCGCGTCGCCACCCCCTTTCTTTTCGAGATCAACCATAGCTTGCTTGTAGGCCTCCAGTTTAGCCCTGAGCTCTTTTCCTTTGCCTTCCTCAACCATGATGCGGGTGGCAATGTCCTGGTTGTCTTCTTTAAAGGTAGAGTCCCCGTTTTTTGCCGGATCGAAACCTGCCTGTTTCATGATCTCAGCTTTAAGGCCATTGATATAATTATTGAGGTCAGTTGTCAGTGTGATGGCAGACTGTGCCTTAGGCATCCACAATTTTGCCTTCTCGGCACTTTCTGGCTCCCCCAGTTTTTCCTGGAAGGATTTCATGATGGTCGTCGTAGACTCGTTGATCGTAGCATTGGTCGTGGTCAAACTTCTCTCGACCGTTTTAAAGGCATTAAGAATCTCTGCTGATACGTTCAGGGCCAACAGGGCGGTCAGCACCAGGTACATCAGGTTGATCATCTTCTGCCGCGGTTCTGCGGGTAGTGCCATATAGGTTCAATTATTTTAGTCGCTTATGTAATGGTTTTCCGGTTTAATTATAACGCTGTTCTTTGGTATTTATTATCTGCCCTGCATGGCGCTGAGCATATTTCCATAAACAGTGTTCAGACGGCCCAGGTTGGTGGCAAGTGAAGCCACTTGCTCCTGAACTTTTTTGGCATCTTCAGTAGTTCCAACCATGGCATTGGAAGCCTCGGCAAGTTTACCGTAGAAGCTGTTCAGGGTCTTCAGGTGGTTGTTGCTCTCCTGCAGTTCCAGCTCATAGATGGTATTGAGGGAAGACAGGTTTTTAGTGAGCACCTGAATCTGGTCGTGGAATACCTTAGCGCTATCGGAAGCGGCATTGAAGGCACCAACAGAATTAGCGGCATTAACATAAGCGTCCTTAACGCTGGTCAGGGCCTGGGTAACTTCTTTGGTCTTCTTAGTATAATCGCCCGTAGCAGCAACCACATCGGTGATGTCGTTCATGTTGCTGATGGTAGTGTTAAGCTTTTTGAAGCCTTCACCCAGCCTGTTGAGGTTGGTTGGTGTAATATCGGCTGCAAGCATGGCCTTATCGAGTGAACCCAGCACATCGCCGGCATGAGCGGGCTTGGCTGCAGGCGCATGCGCATCGCCTACGGCAGGATAACGGAGGTAAAGGAAACCATAAACAAGGAATACAAGAGCTTCTGTGGTAAGACCGATCTTAAGCCAGATATCGGCATCGGGAGCGTGAAGGATCTTTCTGAGGGCGCCCCAGATTACGATTGCGGCGGCGATGGATACGAATACGTCTACGATCTTACTGATTTTAGGAGGAATAGCTGCTGCCATAAAAAAATCTTTTGATTTTTAAAAGAATGGTTGGTTATTAAAGTTAGAATTATGCGAATAGGGTAAAAAGGGGGTCTCTCAAGAGACCCCTTTTTATATGATATGTGCTTATTAATTACTTACGACGGCTTGAAGGAGCTGGTAAATCGATCACAGTACGGAAGCCAATGTAGGACTTGGTGGAATCCTGGTACTCATAGGTACGGGTGCCGGTCTGCAGGTAGTAACCCACATCTTTCCAGCTACCGCCACGGAGCACTTTACGCTTCATTTTGGGAGGATCTGTGTCTTTTGCATTCCAGCGAACATCAGGGTTCATATCGTGCTGGAAGGTGTAAGAGCCTTCGTAGAAGATAGAAGAAGTCCACTCGGCTACGTTACCGCTCATGCAATACAGGCCGTAATCATTAGGCCAGTAGGCATCGGCACGCACGGTGTAGAATCCACCATCTTCGGGATAGTTACCGCGGCCGGGCTTGAAGTTGGCCAGCAGACATCCCTTTTTATTTCTCAGGTAGTAGTTACCCCAGGGAAACAGTGATTGAGAACGGCCGCCGCGGGCTGCGTATTCCCACTGAGCTTCTGTAGGCAGGCGGAAATCCGACTCCTGCACTCTTTTCTTGGAATCAAGATAGGAGTTGAGGTAGTGCGTTCTCCAGTTACAGAAGGCATCGGCCATTTTCCAGTTCACGCCTACAACAGGATAGTTACCAAATGCAGGGTGTGAAAAATAGCGCTTTGTCATGGGCTCGTTATAAGAATACGAGAAGTCGCGGATCCAGGCGAGCGTATCAGGATAGATGCGCACGGGGAAACGCTCAATGAAAGCAGAACGGGGTTTGTTGGCGTTCTCTCTCTTGGCGGCTTCCTTGAGGTCGAAGCGCTCTACCTGGTAAACCAGCTTTGAAGGATCGATCTCTTTCTTGCCGAAGATGCGGTCTTCGGGAGGAAGGATCAGATCGGAAAGCTGCTCGAGGATCTTTGGATCGCTCCACTTGACAGTTTTCATTTTAGCCCAGTCAACATGCTCGTTGCCATCGCCATCAGCTTTTACATAGCCCATCTTTTTGGCAGCTACAGAGTCTCTCACCCACCATACGAATTGACGATACTCGTTGTTGGTGATCTCTGTTGCGTCCATCCAGAAGCCACTGATAGAAACGGAACGGTTACGTGCACTGAAGGCATAAGCAGGATCTTCATCGCTGGGGCCCATATGAAAGGTTCCCTGCGGGATGAATACCATGCCTGGAGGCTTTGGCAGCGTGTAGCGGCTACCCGGTGCTATACCGTGCAGCTGGCCGTCATTAGGCAGACTGCCGCCTCTGTCTTTTTTTCCGACGATTCCGCAGCTTGCAAGGACTAACGATGCAAGGGCGGCTAGAGTGTAGTGATGGTTTTTCATTTTCATACACGAGGGTATTGGGCAAATATAACGTTTTGAAACAAACGGTAACACAAGGTTAAAATTAATTTTTCTCATTTCCAAGTACCAAAATGTTTTTTCGGCGTACAATCAGAAACGGTGGTGAATACTGATTATTGTACGGTTTTTTAAATTTTATTTATGCTGCAGCAAGCTTACAAGATCCTGTATCGTAGTTACAGGTTGACGACATGCGTAGTTTTTACATAAATAGATGAGGATTTCACTTGATTGGGCCTTGTCGGCCAGTAGTGGGTACTTGGGTAGGGGATTTTCAGATGCCATTGCTAATTTATGGGAAATATACATGCGAAGTATTTTTTCCAGGTAATTTTTCCATTCTTTACCCAGGATGGCGATCTCTGTTGCACCATCGATCATTTCCGACAGAAGGCCGAGCCATAGCCCAAAGGAGGTAGGATATTTTACTACAACATCGGCAAGGGAAGCAACCATGGCTCCTGCCCGCTCCCTCCATTCCGCCTTGTCATAATACATCGACAGCCGGTGAAGATTGGCCGCCATCAGGGCATTGCCGGAGGGCGTAGCCCCGTCGTAGATCTCTTTTTTCCGGATCAGCACATCGTTCTGGCCCTTGTGGGTGTAAAATAAGAAGGGCGACTGCTCGTCGGCAAAATGCGCAAGCACGGTATCTGTCAGAGCCGATGCCCGGTCGAGGTAACTATAATCGGCCGTTACCTGCGCCAGCTCAAGCAGGGCCGCAATAAGGCAGCCATAGTCGTCGAGAAAGGCCGGGTGCTTGGCCCTGCCCTCTTTCCAGGTATGCAGCATCAATCCCCCTTCACCTTCAAAAGCGCTAAGCAGGAACTTCATATTGCGCTCGGCCACTTCCTTGTAATGCGGATCTCCCGTGGCTGCATAGGCCTTGCTATAGGCTGTGTTCATCAGTGCATTCCAGCCGAGCAGCACCTTGTCGTCGAGCTGCGGCCTTATCCTGCCGGCCCTTACCTGCATCAGCTTTGCCTTTCCCCTCTCGATCACCGCCCTCAGTTCTTCCTGTTCTATGCCCGATGCAAGGGCGAAATCCTCCAGTGGCGTTTTGACCCTGAGAATGGAATGACCTTCCCAGTTGCCCTGAGGCGTAATATCGAAATAGCGGCAGAAAAGCGCTGCGTCCTCCCCGAGCAGATCCACGGCCTCGGCATGGTCCCATACATAGAACTTGCCTTCCTCCCCTTCGCTGTCGGCATCAAGCGCGCTGTAAAAGCCGCCCCCGGGGTGCATAAGCTCTCTTTCCACAAAGCGGAGCGTTTCTTCTATTACCTCCCCGTACACCATCTTGCCGGTTAGCTGGAAGGCTTCGGAAAGAACGGACACGAGCAGGGCATTGTCGTAAAGCATTTTTTCGAAATGAGGCGCCAGCCATTCCGTATCAGTTGAATAACGCGCAAAGCCGCCACCCGCCTGGTCGTAGATGCCCCCCTGGATCATCTTGTCGAGGCTAAGCAGGGCCTGGGCAAGCGAAGCTTTATCGCCCGAAGAATGCGCGTGCCGCAAAAGAAAGCTGATCGTAAAGGTTTGCGGGAACTTTGGCGCACGGCCAAAACCGCCCCATTCCCTGTCTGCCGCCTTGAAGATGTTCTTTACCGCTACATCGATCTTTACCCCTTCAACACCCGATCCCGCCAGGGCCGTGCCAAATGCATTGGATACCTGCAGGTGCTCCGTAAGGTTACGCGCCTGCTGCTCCACTTCCTCCCTGCTGCCCTTGTAGGCCTGCGAAAGCGATACCAGCACCTCTCTCCAGGATGCCCTGTTGAAAGCCCTGCGGGGAGGGAAATAGGTTCCGCCATAAAAGGGCCGCTTATCCGGTGTCAGAAAAACATTCAGCGGCCAGCCCCCGCTCCCCGACATGGCCTGTACCGCATCCATATATATATGATCAACATCGGGCCTCTCCTCCCGGTCTACCTTTATATTGACAAAATGCTCATTCATGATCGAGGCCACTTCCGGATCCTCGAAGCTTTCGCGCTCCATTACATGGCACCAATGGCAGGCCGCATATCCAATGCTCACAAGCACGGGCTTATCTTCCCTGAGGGCCTTTTCAAATGCTTCTTCTCCCCATGGATACCAATCAACGGGATTGTGTGCATGCTGCAAAAGGTAAGGGCTCGATTCACCGGCCAGGCGATTGGAATAGGGAGGCTTGATCTCTTCTTTGGGGGGCGTCATGCCTAAAGTTAGGGCTTAAGCCTCAGAAGGTTGCAGATGAGTCCGTAATCCCTTCGCAATAAGGCTTCATCCACCTTCAAAAAACAACGATAGTCCATAAAAGCAAAAGCCACCCGTTTGGATGGCTTTTCAATATTGTTGCGGACTGCTTATTCCTTCTTGGTTTCTGCAGCCAGGAATTTCTCAAGGGCTGCTACCATCGAGGGAGCCTGCGGCTCGGGGGCTTTTATACTAAGCTTGAGACCTGCCTCCTCTATGGCCTTGGAGGTATTGCTGCCAAAAGCACCGATAACAGTGCCGTTCTGCTTGTATTTGGGAACATTATCGAAAAGGCTTTTTACACCGCTGGGGGTAAAAAAGCAAATGACATCGTACTCTTTCTTCGCCAGCACATCCTTTACATCGTTGCTCGCCGTACGGTACATAAAGGCAAGGGAGAAGTCGCAACCATTGGCCTTCAGCCAACCAGTGATTTCGCTATCCTGCTGGTTTTCAGAGCATACATAGAGAAACTTCTCATTGCTTTTGTGCTTGTTGATGACATCGAAAAGACTTTTATTGCTGCCATCGGCGCCATAAAAGACCTTGCGCTTGCGGTAAAGTATGAATTTCTGGAGGTAAAGCGCCACGGCCTCGGTAATGCAGAAGTATTTAGTATCCTGCGACACGCTCACCTTCATTTCCTCGCAAACCCTGAAAAAATGATCGATGGCATTGCGGCTGGTAAAAATTACAGCGGTATGCGTTTGAATATCAATCTTTTGTTTCCGGAAATCTTTTGCAGGAATAGCCTCCAGCCTGATGAAGGGAAAGAAGTCCAACTCCACATCAAACTTTCTGCTTAACTCGAAGTACGGCGATTTGTCGCTATCAGGCCTCGGCTGAGTGATCAAGACCCTTTTTTTGTTTATAACCGCTTCTGCGGCTTTCACCCCGTGTTTTACCATATTGGTGTGTGGTTCGACTAACTTTGCGCAAAGTTAAGAGGTTTCACCCAGAAATCTAAACAACAGTTTGTTAATCAACAATAGCGGCGCGATCTCGAAAGCACAGAGATAAAGCAGGAAATGAAAGAAACTTACCCTTACCTGCCGGTGAATGGTGACATAGGACAAAAAGAAGCGATAAGCATAAAGACCCACTACCACCGTGATAGCCACTACTACCGCCGCCTGGCTCATCAAGCCCTGTGAAAAGGCCAGTATCACCACAAAAGGCAGGATGGCCATACCGATCACTTTATTGGTTGTGAACACGATAAAGATATAGGACTCGGTGGCCTCGGACATCTGGAATATCCATCCCAGAAACTTGAGCGTTATGAACTTGACTGCATAAACACCGGCCAGCCCGAGGAGCGAATAAAGGTATAAAAGCCAGAAATTGAACTCTCCTCCCAGCTGAAAATACTGTAGCAGGAGGGCCAGGAACATGCCGCCGCTCAGCAGGAAGAACAGGTTGAGCAACAGGGAAGGCAGGGG
>DASTPZ010000078.1:0-50073 GCA_035761965.1 Flavisolibacter sp.
ATACCGGCAATACATTCAGTCCAAATTTCATCAACGGGTCTATTGTTGTTTATTCGATCTTTTTCTTTTATGATTTCCAACATTGGAAATATTCGATTTTCAAAATCGAATGATTTCAAAACAATCAATTCCTGTTGCCTCGACCTCATCACCGGCACATATTTGAAATTGAAGGGCATAATTATATTTTTAAAGTTTTAAGTTCTTCTACTAGTTCTCTTGTTGGCTCAATTTCTTCCTCGGCATTAATCAGTTGATTAGCGTAAAGATCCAGAAACGCATTATATTGATCTGCCAACCATTGATATTTTATTTGTATTTGTTCTTGCCTTTTATTCAATTCCAGATTCTGTCGGATTTTTTCTCTAAAGTCCTTAAAAAACTTAACCTTATCAGATTTTGTAAAAACATTATAAAATGGATTCAGGAAATGAAACTCACAATTGTGATGAATGAGTCTATCCTCGGAAATCCCCGCAAATTGAACAAATTTAGATTCAGAGAGATTTTCCTTAATTAGATTGTAAAGATCTTCGGAAATGAGAATACGTGGGTAAACCGCTGACTTTGACTCCATTATGTAGGCCTTTGCTAAGGGAACTCCGAGAGCGATTTGTTTCTCGTCAACAAACTTTCCAACATCAATGCCGCCGCGCAAAAAATATCCTTTTTGAGCGAATGAATAAAAGAGTTCATTTATAGCGAACAAAAGGGAAATTAAAAGGTCCGGATTTTCCAGATAGTCTACAGTAATGCAAATATTGTCGCTAAACAGATAATATTTAAAATTGCCCTCATCTAATAGGCTCGTAACGTGCTTAACAGTATTAATAAACTCATTTACTTTTTCAGAAACAAAGTACTCGCCCTCTTCTACAGTTTTAAGTTTTACATCATTTTCGAACTCGCGAAGCTTCTGCTGGAATCCTAAAACATCCACAAATGCAACAGCGCGGTCCTGAAAAATATAATCGTGCAACGGAAGTGGTTTTAATGTCTATAAATATAATAAGACCAGAGAACGTCACAACATAGGTCCCCTAGAAAGTACCCGCATACTTACCAAAACAAAAAAGCCCCTGAAAATCAGGAGCTTTTAATCAAAAGTTGCGGACCGGACGGGACTCGAACCCGCGACCTCCGCCGTGACAGGGCGGCATTCTAACCAACTGAACTACCGATCCTTGAGGCCGTTCCGTCAACGCTTTGGGCGTCAGCGGGGTGCAAAAATAGGGAGTTTTCCTTTTCTGCAAAAAATATGAGGGAAAAGTTTTCAAAAAAGGCCGCCACACGGCAGCCCTGCTTGCCAGGAGCAGGACCTGGCCTTTGTCTTTGATAAATCAGTTAACCTATCTTCTTAAAAGGCACGATCTTGGCCCCGGCCGTTTCAAACAGCTCCTTGATGGGCGTGGGTTCAGGGCAAAGCCGCTCCTGCGGCGCCAGCTCCTTCATCAGCTCCTGCTTTTCCCGGCTGATGCGCTGGTAGGCCTCGTGGCGCTCCTGCCTGAAGAACATCAGCTTCTCCATGATGCCATAATGGGTAAGACTGCCTTTGAACTTTCCCCATTTGCCGGTCTTGGCCAGCTCAAAGAATACGATGAGGTCTTCAAGGGCCAGCTGGTCCTCGCCGCCTGCCAGTATAAGGTCGCAGGCTACCACCGAGATCCTCGTTTCCGTGAGCTTTTTGCTCCTGGGCAGGTCCACGCTGTGGCAGAATTCCTGCAGCACGGTCTTTACGAGCTGGTGCATACGCTTGAGTCCGTACCCGGCAACGAGGCCCGGGATGCGCTCATTGAGCGGTATCGATAGCAGTTGCTCATAACAAACCTCGCCCGTGCGGGTATGCTGCTGAATGGCCAGGCTGGCAATAAGCTCGTATTCGAGCGAGCGCACAAAGCGCCTGCGCCCGGTCTTTTTTGCCTCTTCAAGTGATATAACATTGTTGTTCGTGTTCATGTTTCTTCCTTTTGCAAGCCTAGCTTGCTTTTGCATATTGGATGCGCATCAGCTTCAGGCGCTGGTAAAGACTTCCTATCACAAGGGCGCCGTTGTTGTCGCCCAGGTCCACCGCGTGCCATTCTTCATTATTGTCCATGAGGTAGAGCTCACCTGCCGGACTCACACATACGGCCCAGGCGGCGAAAGGATAGGAGTGGGGAGAGGTCTTTACTTCAACAGCTGTGTCGAAGTAGAGGTATTCATGTCCCACCAGGTCCCTCACTATATCTGCGCATTCCTGATAAATAGTTTTCATTTTGCCAGTGTTATGCGATACGTGGATCGCGATGATTTAAAAGCGCCTTCGATCACCTCGCCGGTCTCGGGGTCAACAGCCATACGACCGGGGGCGATGCTGCGCAATTTTTCCTCCACGGCTTTCTTTTGCTCCGAAAGCATCTTGATCTGCTCCTCGAGCTCGCGCCATTCGGCACTATGCGAATAGTCGTAGCTTACGCCGGCCTCGCAGCTTTCGATGCGGGCGCCGGACGCGGTGGTCAGGCGGCCATGGTGCTTTGCCAGCTCGTCGCGCAGGAACTGAACATAACGCTCGTCCTTGCGCACGCACTTCACAAATTCATCCATGGCTGCCAGGGCCTCGGCAATGGAGAACACATTGCCGTTCTCCAGCACATGGTCCACCGATTGCCCGGCCAGGATGGTGACCTGCTTTTTATTCAGGCCTGCCTGTATGGGCGGCAGACCCTCCTGATCATGCTGCGCTAAGTGTTTTGCCATTGATCTGGTTTCTGCGGTTTGCAATTAATTGTTGCAGCAGCGGGTTGGCATCCACATCGGCTTTGTTCTTCTGGTAAAGCTCAACCAGCTCCTTCTGGGTGCCGCACTGCTCCACCTTGTTGTACCAGTCGCTGCCCGGTCTAACGATGGAGAAGTTCTCTTCGCCCTGCTCGCACCATTGGGCAATGAGCTCTCCGGTTTTTTCGGATGGCACAAAGGCAGGCTTGCCCATAAAAAGATTCGTACGGTCCTTCGAAGGCGTTGCATTGTGATGCGTATCGAGCTCCAGGTTAATGGTCAGCTCATACTCAAAACCCTCTCGGGTAACTTCCTTCAGCCCGGCTTTTTCAACCTTGATCTTATTGCCATCCTTGATCATTTCGTAATCCTGCTTGCGGCGCACGGTAGTGATCACGTGGCAGGGACTGTGCAGGATGGCTTCGATAAAGGCCTGGTGCCTTGGTGTGACCTTCGCCCAGTCCTGGTATTTTCCACCCAGGCTCTCTACAATCTCGAGGCAGCCGCCCTTGCCATCCCACTCGTGAGAGATGGAATCGATGATGATCACCTCCATGCCTGCCTTTTCACAGGCCCTGATCGCCTCGATATAACGTTCGGGCGTAAAGGGAGCCGTGAGGGGCAGCACATTGAAATCACCCAGGTGGGCATAAAGATCGGCGCTGCCATTCTCGGTATCGATGATGGCAACCTTGGAGAGGTCGCCCGTCAGTCCCTTTGCCACCAGGATGGCACTGTATGTTTTACCGCCACCTGAAACAGCCGACAGGCCGAGGCGGATCTTAGCTTTTTTCCTTGTTGCTTTTCTTAGTTGCATCTTATTTTTCTTTAGTTCTGAATGGATCTCGTAAATACCCGAGGCTTAGGCAGCCTTGTTCAGGCTCGTTTCAAATTCGCCGGCAAAGAACCGGATGGCTGCATTGGTGATCTCGTCCATACCGCCGGTTACTTCCAGTACGGCCTTGATGTCGGTGCCATTCCACTTCACAAAGTCTATGTCCACATCGTAGCGGTCGAATATGTCCAGTACAGAAGCAGATGGATTGAAATAACCAACACCTTCCACCACCAGGTAGCCAACGGTTTCCGTCACCAGGCGCAGATCACGCACCACTTTTGTCGAAAGCGGGTAGTGAAAGCTGAATGATTGGGTCGTGTTTTTCATTTTTTCGGTTTTGTGAATTATTGATTAGATTTGTGAATGATAAAGTTACAAAAATTCACTTTATCCACATATTTTTCACAGGTTTATTCACATTTGCTTAACATGACAAAACCATCTTATAACATCAAGGAAATCAGGCAGTTATACAACCTTACCCAACAGGAGTTCGCTGCTGCCCTGGGCATCACACGGGAGCTCGTGAATAAGATCGAAAAAGGGAAGTCATCCGTAAGCCGCGCCACTGCTGCCCTCGTTCAGCAATTCCTGCGTGAACGGCAAAGTGAAAATTTTTCACTTTCCGGTAACGAGGTCGATATACTCGGTGTTGCCAGTCCATTTTCCCGCCCGGAACCCTATCACCTGCAACGCCGCGAACAGAAAAATAGGAGCGCTGCCCTGCTCGTCCCGCTGGTAGGCATCAAAGCCCAGGCAGGCTACGTAAAGGGCTTCGAGCATGCCGATTATATCGACAGCCTCGATAAGTTCTCTCTTCCCCCCGGTGTTAATCCAATGGGCGCCGTGTGGAGCTATTTCGAGGTCGACGGCGAGAGCATGGAGCCCAGCCTCCATGCCGGCGATGTGATCCTGGCCAGCATGCTGCCGCACGAAGACTGGAACGATATAAAGAACTTTTGTGTTTATGTGATCCTTACCTCTGAACAACTGCTGGTGAAAAGGGTTTTTCGTCAGAACGACCGGCAGTGGATACTCATCAGCGACAATGAAGAAACGAACCCGCAGGTGGTGATGCCGGTCGAAAACATCAGGCAGGTATGGACCTTTCGCAGGCATATCCGCTCAAGGCTGCCCGCCCCAAAGGTTTTCGAGGTCCGGGCTTCCTCATAAATCTCCTGCACCTGGCAACTATCTCATGACCTCATCGGCAGGCTATGCAGCCCTGTGCTGACGCCTTTTTTCCTTCTGTCCTCCTTTTCTGCGCTCCATGTTTTTGCATCCCGCGGGCGCCTGTTTCATTCTTCATTGCTTATTCCTCTTTGCTCCCTAATTTTACCGCCAATCTAAACTTGCCTATGCCATCAAATGCGAATAGACAATTCCTTGATTTTGAAAAGCCAATCAAAGACCTGATCGAGGAGATCGAAAAGCTCAGACATGCATCTGAGCACAAAAAGATCGATTATACCGACGAGATCAAAAAGCTGGAAGGCATGATCCTGGAACGGAGAGAACAGCTTAACCAAAGCCTTACTGCCTGGCAGAAGGTTCAGCTGAGCCGCCACCCCGACAGGCCTTATACCCTCAAGTACATCGAAAAAATGACCACCAATTTTGTGGAGCTCTATGGCGACCGCAATGTTAAGGACGATAAGGCCATGGTGGGTGGCTTTGCCATGCTTGACGGACAAACTGTAATGATCATCGGCCAGCAAAAAGGCATCAATACCAAAACCCGCCAGCTCCGTAATTTCGGTATGGCCAACCCGGAAGGCTATCGTAAGGCCTTGCGGCTGATGAGGCTTGCCGAAAAATTCAATAAGCCCATCATCACGCTTATTGACACACCAGGCGCCTATCCCGGCCTGGAAGCAGAGGAGCGTGGGCAGGGAGAGGCCATCGCCCGCAATATCTATGAGATGATCCGCCTGAGTGTTCCGGTGATCTGTGTCATCATCGGTGAAGGTGCGTCAGGCGGGGCCCTGTGTATCGGCGTCGGCGACCGGGTTTATATGATGGAGAATACCTGGTATACCGTGATCTCGCCCGAAAGCTGCAGCTCTATTCTCTGGCGCAGCTGGGACAAGAAAGAAGTGGCCGCCGATCAGCTCAGGCTTACGGCGGATAACATGAAGAATTTCGGGCTGGTGGACGGCATCATTCCAGAGCCGGCCGGAGGTGCACATTGGGATTATAGCGAGGCAGCAGAGATCCTTAAGAACCATCTTGTCGGTGTGCTCAGGGAATTGAATGGCATACCTCCCGAGGAGAGAAAAAAGCAGCGGATCGAGAAGTTCGGCAAAATGGGATTTTGGGAAGAAATAGGCCAGGGATCGTAAGATCCGTGCAGAACGATAACCAGCTTTCATCGCGGTGCGGTTGACCGGATCCGTTCCGGGGTTCCGCATCGGCTAAATATAACAATCAACATGTTGCGCGATATTTTAGGCGGCACCGGTGTTGCCCTTGTAACACCCTTTACAAAGGACGGCTCTGTAGATTACAGCAGCCTGCAGAAACTCATCGATTTTGTAATCGAAGGCGGTGTGAATTACATCGTAACCCTTGGCACCACGGGTGAAACGCCTACCCTCGACAGGGAGGAAAAGATCGAGATCATCAATTTCACAGCCGGCGCCATCGCGCGTCGCGTGCCCCTTGTCATCGGCATCGGCGGTAACAACACAAGAGAGGTGGTCAGGGATGTAGAGACCTTCCCGGTTGAGAAGGCTGCAGCCATACTGTCCGCCAGTCCCTATTACAACAAGCCTTCGCAGGAAGGTATCTTCCAGCATTACAAGGCTATTGCGGCGGCCACTACCAAACCGGTGATCCTTTACAATGTGCCTGGCCGCACCGGCAGCAATATCACGGCCGAAACCACCGTGCGCCTCGCCAGGGAGATCGGCAACATAGGGGGCATCAAAGAAGCAAGCGGTAATATGAGCCAGTGCCTGCAGATCCTGCGCGACAAGCCACAGGACTTCCTGGTGGTAAGCGGGGACGACAACCTGGCCATGAGCCAGATCGCTGCAGGTATGCACGGCGTCATCAGCGTAGCTGCCAACTGCTTTCCCAAAGATTTCTCTAACATGGTAACGGCTTCGCTTCGTGGCGATTTTGTGCAGGCGCGGGTGCTCAATAACCTGCTCATCAAAGGTTATGATCTTCTTTTTGCTGAAAACAACCCGGCGGGTGCAAAGGCCTTCCTGAGCGAGATGGGCCTCATTGGCAACCATCTTCGCCTGCCCCTGGTGCCATTGAGCGAGGGCATTCATCAGCAGATCAGGGATTACCTGCCTTTACTTAAATAACCATTATGCGTATAGCCATCAAGCTCACCTTCCTGCTGCTGCCCTTGCTCGTATTTTCAGGAGCGGCCGCACAGTTCAAGGTGAGTTTTGTGGTTACCGGCCTTCCGGCATATCACGGTAAGGACGAGCCGCTTTTTATAACAGGCTCTTTCTGCAACTGGAATCCCGGTGATGGCCGTATGCGCTTTGGCTTCATCGGTGGTAAACCCGGCATTACAATTGAGCTAAGCAAGGGTATGTTCGAATATAAAATCACAAGGGGCAGCTGGGACAAAGCCGAAGCCGCTGCGGGCGGACTTCCCATTGCCAACCGCCAGTTACAGCTCGAATCCGATACCACCATAGAGATCGCCATCGAGCACTGGTCTGACCATTTTCCAAAAAGACCAAAGCAAACTACGGCCAGTCCCAATGTACATGTGATCGATACCGCTTTTTTCATTCCCCAGCTGAACCGTCACCGCCGGGTCTGGATCTATCTTCCTGCACAATATGCAGGTTCGGGCGAACGATATCCTGTTGTTTACATGCAGGACGGACAGAATGTATTTGACGAGGCCAGCTCGGCCTATGGCGAATGGGGGGTGGACGAGGCGCTCGACAGTCTTCCTGCCGGCAGGCGGCAGGCAATCATCGTTGCCATCGACAATGGCGGCAGCAAAAGGATCAACGAATATGCCCCTTACGATATGGAACGTTTTGGAAAAGGCGAAGGGGACATGTACGTCGACTTCCTGGCAAAAACGCTCAAGCCCTACATCGACAGGAATTACCGGACCAAAAAAGGCCGCGATCACAGCTTCGTGGCCGGCAGTTCCATGGGGGCGCTGATCTCGTTCTATGCCGTGCTCAAATACCCCGGCGTGTTCGGTGGAGCCGGTATTTTTTCACCCGCCTTCTGGGTTAACCCGCGGTTCAGGAATCTCGATCCTAAAAAGCTCAGGAAGCTGAAGAGCCGTCTTTACTTCTACGCCGGCCGTGAAGAGGGCGAACAGATGGTGCCTGATATGCTGGCTGTATTCGACCAGCTGCACCGTCATTCAAAGGCAAGGATGGAAACCGTTATCCGTGCGGAGGGTAAGCACAATGAAGCTACCTGGAGAGGGGAGTGGGTCAATTTCTTCGACTGGCTGATGAATCCCTGAGTCATGCATTGCCTAAAGCTCAATGCACCTCGTAGGTATTGCCTTCAATAGCCAACTCGGTATTGCTGAAAACAGAGCGGGCCTCGGCTTCAAACTGGTCGAGGGTATTGTATTTGGAGCTGAAATGCCCGATGAGCAGTTTTTTAACCATGGCTTTCTGGGCGATAGTGGCCGCCTGCCGCGTCGTGGTATGAAAGCGTTCAAAAGCCTTGTCCTTCATATTGTCGAGGTAGGTGGTCTCATGGTAGATCATATCGGCGCCATAGATATAGGGAATAAGCCCTTCGTCGTACCTGGTATCGGCGCAAAATGCATATTTCTTTCCGCGCTCGGGCGATGTAGTCACCGCATCATTGCTGATCACCTGTCCGCGCGGCGTAATGTAATCCAGCCCATTCTGCAGGCTCGAATAAAATGAAATGGGGATATTGAGCTTGCGCACCTTGTCGATCAGCAGCTTTCGTTTGCCTTCTTTTTCTTCAAACAGGAAACCGTAGCACTCGATCCTGTGGCTGGTGGGAAAACAGCTGATCCTGATCTTCTCATTATCCACCAGCACTTCGGGTTTACTAAGTGTATGAAAGAACAGCGGGTAGGGCAGGGTGGTTTCAGCAACATTCATCTGCATTTCGATGATCTGCTGCAGGGGCGCAGGGCCATACACATGGAGCTCCTGCTTGTGGGTAAGGAGGCCGAAAGTATTCAGCAATCCTACAAGGCCAAAATAGTGATCACCATGCAGGTGTGAAATAAAGATATGCGAGATCTTACCCCTCCGGATCTTATACTTGATCATCTGGATCTGCGTACCCTCGCCGCAGTCAACGAGATAGTTGATACCGTCGTGCGAGACCACCTGGCTGGTTGGATGCCGGTTAAAGGCCGGTACAGCAGAGTTGTTTCCCAATATGGTGACCGATAACATGCGATAAAATTAAGCGTTGGCCGGCAACCTCAGGCAAATTGTTGAAGGGTACGCAGGATCTGCGGAAGATAGCCTGTTCCGAACAGGTAGAGATGAATAAGAAGCGGATATAGATTGCAGATCTCCCATTGCTCCCGGTAATTGGAGGGGAAGGGGTGGTGATAGTGATAAGCCTCGTAGAATGCGGGCCGGAAGCCACCGAAAAGCGTTGTCATTCCCAGGTCGGCCGAACGGTGGCCAAAATGAACGGCAGGATCGATCAGCACGGGATGGCTTTCTGCATCACACATGAAATTACCGCTCCAGAGGTCACCATGAACGAGTACTGGCTTTTCGTCAGGATCAAAAACAGATGAGAGCTTTAGGTATAAGTTATCGAAGCGCTTCAGCTGTTGAGAATCGATCCGTTTTTCCCGGTAGCATAGTTCAACAAGGGGCTCGAGCCGCTGTTGCCGGAAAAATGAAGGCCAGTCTGAAAGCCGTTCATTGCGCTGCACCACACTGCCCATATAATTGCTGGTCTCCCAGCCGTATTGCTCTGAGCTGAACTGGTGAAGGGCTGCCAGCTGCTGGCCAAGGCGCTGCCAGAAGGCCTCTGTTCTTTCTCCCTCCGCGATCCATTCGAGCAGCAGCACCTGCAGCCCCTCCGCTTCAAAATGGTCCCTCACGACCGGGGTTCTGATCAGCTGTGTATTGGCAAGGCATTCTAATCCCTGCTTTTCCTTTAAGAACAATTGGGGAAAATTAACAGCAGAATTGGCTTTGCA
This sequence comes from Flavisolibacter sp., assembly GCA_035761965.1. Taxonomy (GTDB): domain Bacteria; phylum Bacteroidota; class Bacteroidia; order Chitinophagales; family Chitinophagaceae; genus Flavisolibacter. The sequence continues at coordinate 9,747 of DASTPZ010000078.1, forward strand.
AAAAACGGGGCCATCAGCGGCTTGCAGGCGAAAGCACTGGTTGATGCTTCCGCCTCCTACAGTGTGAAGCGAAAGCCGGTCCGGATCTGTCTGAAGCCGGACGGAGAGCAGGTTTTGCAGGAACGATGCAGAAAGCATAGTTGGTATAGGGCTTCGCCAAAGAACGGAGAAAGCTTACAATAGCGACATGAATGGCAGGCAGCGCTTAAAGATCAGTTGATGTTTTCAATCTTCATCGCCAAGGAGCTCGCGCTCGATCTCTTCCATTTGCACGATATCATAAGCCTCGCTTTCGGTTGGGGTTACATTCATCAGCTCCAACAGCTCTTTTTCATCAAGAAAAGTTTCAAGCTCTTTGCCAAGCCCACAGATCACAAAAGACGCACCTTCTTCATAAAAACGCTGCTGTGCCCGAGCGATTACTTCGGCGGCTTCCTCCTCCATACTCTTAACAGTACTTAAATTCAATACAACGTTCTTTATTGTACCTTTAAGAAGTTCTATCAATTGCCGGTTCAGTTCTGCTGCCATAATAGCAGACATTTGAGGTGTTTCCACCCTCATGACATGAAATTTCTCTTTGGTATCAGTTTTGACTTCCATAAAAGGCTATTGTAAGACTTAACATTTGACAGTTTATACCGCTCAAAAATATTTTTTATTATTGTATAAAGCATAAAGATCAATGGATAATAACTTTTCCTCACAAGTAAAAGAGATCATCTCCTTCAGCAGGGAAGAAGCCCTGAGGCTAGGCAATGATTTTATCGGGACGGAACACTTATTGCTGGGACTGATCCGTGAGGGTGATAATACGGCTATTCGCATATTGAAGAGCTTTAATGTTGACCTGTACGAATTAAGAAAGGAAATCGAACTGGCAGTGAAGGACAAGACCGGTAAGAATATTGCTAATATCAACAGTCTGCCTTTGACAAAGCAGGCCGAAAAGGTAATAAGGGTAACCGTTCTGGAAGCCAAGGCACTCAAGAGTCCGACCGTGGAAACAGAGCACCTTATGCTCTCCATCTTAAAGAACAAAGAAAACATCGCAACTCAAATCTTAAATCAATTTGACGTGGACTACGATTTATTCAGACAGGAACTGGGCATGGTGAAATCCAACGATCCCCGCGCCGAATACCAGGAAGAAAACGACGACGATTTTGATGAAGAAAAAAAATATTCTCAGTCCAAATCACGTCAGGGTGGAGCCGCTAAAAGCAAAACCCCGGTACTGGATAATTTTGGCAGGGACATCACCAAGCTCGCCGAAACCGGCACATTGGACCCTATCGTTGGACGGGAAAAAGAGATCGAGCGCGTTTCGCAGATCCTTTCCCGCCGCAAAAAGAACAACCCGATCCTCATTGGTGAGCCTGGTGTGGGTAAAACCGCTATCGTGGAAGGCCTTGCCCTGCGTATTGTACAGCGCAAGGTATCAAGGGTGCTCTTCGATAAGCGGGTGATCTCCCTTGACCTGGCGGCCCTTGTGGCAGGTACCAAGTACCGCGGACAGTTCGAGGAGCGAATGAAGGCTATTATGAACGAGCTTGAAAAGAACAGGGATGTGATCCTCTTTATCGATGAGATCCATACCATTGTGGGTGCCGGTGGCGCCTCCGGTTCGCTGGATGCCTCCAACATCTTCAAGCCTGCTCTTGCCCGTGGCGAACTCCAGTGCATTGGTGCCTCCACCCTCGACGAGTACCGCATGTACATCGAGAAGGATGGAGCGCTTGACCGCCGCTTCCAGAAAGTGATGGTCGAACCGCCAAGCGTGGACGATACCATTCAGATCCTCAATAACATCAAACCGAAGTACGAGGAATATCACAACGTGAACTATGATGATGACGCGATCAATGCCTGCGTAAAGCTGAGCGACCGCTACATCACCGACCGCCTGCTTCCCGACAAGGCCATCGATGTGATGGATGAGGTTGGCGCAAGGGTTCACCTGAAAAATATCAATGTTCCCCAGAACATCCTCGATCTTGAAAAAAAGATCGAAGACATCAAGGTTGAAAAGAACCGGGTAGTAAAAAGCCAGAAGTTTGAAGAAGCTGCGGCCCTGCGCGACAATGAAAAGCGCCTGGGTGAAGAGCTGGAAAAAGCTAAAGCCCAGTGGGAAGAAGAAAGCAAGCACAAGCGCTATCCGATAGGAGAGGAAGAGATCGCCGAAGTGATCAGCATGATGACGGGCATACCGGTAAAACGAATGGTTGAAGCCGAAACGCAGAAGCTGCGTAAAATGGCTGATGAGATGAAGGGTATGGTAGTTGGACAGGATGAGGCCATCAGCAAGGTGGTGAAGGCCATCCAGCGTAACCGTGTAGGTCTCAAGGATCCGAAGAAGCCGATCGGCACCTTTATCTTCCTTGGTCCCACCGGTGTTGGTAAGACCGAACTGGCCAGGGCGCTTGCCCGCCATATGTTCGATAGCGAAGATGCGCTGATCAGGATAGACATGAGTGAATACATGGAGAAGTTCACTGTATCCCGCTTGATCGGTGCGCCTCCCGGATATGTGGGTTATGAAGAAGGCGGACAGCTTACCGAAAGGGTACGCCGCAAGCCTTATAGCGTCATCCTGCTCGATGAGATCGAAAAAGCACACCCCGATATCTACAACATCCTGCTGCAGGTGCTCGACGATGGACAGCTGACAGATGGACTGGGAAGGAAGGTGGACTTCAAGAACACACTCATCATCATGACTTCCAACATCGGGGTAAGGCAATTGAAGGATTTTGGCGAAGGCGTTGGCTTTGCCACGGCTGCCCGCATCCAGAATGCAGACGAGAACAACAAGGCCGTGATCGAGAAAGCACTCAAGCGTACATTCTCGCCCGAATTCCTGAACCGTATCGACGATGTGATCATCTTCAATTCGCTTACGAAGGAGAATATCTTCGAGATCATCGATATCCTGATGAAGGGTGTGATGAAGCGCCTGACCAACCTTGGCTTCAGCCTGGAACTCACGGAAGATGCGAAGACCTTTATCGCCGATAAGGGTTACGACCAGCAGTTTGGTGCGCGTCCGCTGCACAGGGCCATTCAGAAATACCTGGAAGATCCCCTGGCAGAAGAGATCCTGAACATGAACATCAAGGCCGGCGATGTGCTCGAGGCCGACCTCGATAAGGAGAATGGCAAGCTTACTTTCAACCTCAAGCAACGCGTAGCTGAAGAATCAAAAGCATAAGGTTAACTGATAGATAGATATCCCGCCGGCCAACCGGCGGGATTTTTTTTGCTTTTCCCGTCAAAGCCTCGCATCCTGTTGCGGAAATCCTCTTGCTTTTTTTGCTGTCTGCATTATAGTCGTCATTTTTGCACGGTAGCCATGAAAAAGATCATCATTACCATAGACGGCTGGTCCTCCTGCGGCAAAAGCACCCTGGCAAGACAGCTGGCCAAGGCGCTGGGATATATTTATGTCGACAGCGGGGCCATGTACCGCGCCATTACGCTTTATTTCCTGCGCAATCATATCGATTGGACCGATCCCGCCGCCGTAAAACAGGCGCTCAGGGAGATCTCGCTCGATTTCGAATACAACCCGAAAAGCGAAAGCTCGGAGATCTATCTTAATGGCGAAAACGTGGAGTATGTGATCAGGGATTTGGTGATCGCTGAAAAGGTAAGCGATGTGGCGGCTATCAAAGAAGTAAGGAAGTATGCCGTATCGCAGCAGCAGAAGATGGGAAAGAACAGGGGCATCGTAATGGATGGAAGGGACATCGGCACCGTTGTATTCCCCGATGCCGAGCTCAAGATCTTTATGACCGCGGACAATGCAGTAAGGGTGGAAAGAAGGTTCCAGGAGCTCTATGAAAAGAACCCCAACATTACTATCGAGGAAGTAAAGGCCAACCTGGAAATGCGCGACTATATTGACTCTCACAGGGAAGCAAGCCCTCTTCGAAGAGCCGACGATGCCATACTGCTCGACAATACTGCCCTCACGGAGAAAGAACAGTTTCAAAAGGCCCTGAAATGGGCGCAGGACCAAATCAGGCAGCCTGCCTGACATATGAATGCAAAAAAAATATAAAGCTTTTCGTGTTGGTATTTGTTTTTTTGCATAAAGTGTATACATTTGATGCACCAAGAGCTCCAATTCCTCTTCGAGAGACAAGTCTTCCACCTATCGTTTAGCCTGCATCAAGCATTTAATTAATCCCAGTATTCCAAGTAGTCATTTAATGATCCTTATAAAGGGCAGTTTGAGTTATAGTATGCCCATAACTGACCGTACCCTGGTACAGATAAAAAATAGTGTTCATTTCACTATAAAGAAGCGATAGTTTAAGGTCGGTTAGCTCAAGGGGATGATCTTCGCGATCATCCCTATTTTTTTGTTCCTGTTTGATTGTCGTATATAAAAGTAAAGCGGCAGAGAATTTCTTCCCTGCCGCGCTTATGATGTATTGGCAAACCGTCTTTACTGTTTTCCTTTGACTGCTACCAGGTCTACTTCAAACACCAGTACGGAGCCGCCGGGGATCGGTCCCTGGTCATTCAGGCCATAGGCCAGCTGGTAAGGAATATAAAGCTTGTATTTGGAGCCTGCAGGCATCAGCTGCAGTGCCTCGGTCCAGCCGGGGATCACGCCATTGAGTGGGAAGGAAATGCCGTCGTTCTTGTCGAATTGAGTGCCATTGATAAGGGTGCCGGCATAATTCACTGTTACGGTATCGGTAGCTGCAGGCCTGGGGCCTTTGCCTTCTGTGATTACTTCGTACTGGAGACCAGAAGGAGTTGTTTTTACGCCAGCCTTCTTTTTATTGGCAGCAAGGAATTTTTCACCGTCCTCGATATTCTTTGACAGAGCGGGGTTCATGTATCGCATGAGCGCCATATTGGCCTGGGCTTCATTTAGCAGCACTTTTTTATTTCCATAAATATCGCTGACTGCCTTAGCCACCATGGCTGAATTGAGGTTGCTGATGCCTTGCTGCTTGTAAAAATTGGCTACCATGGTACCGATCGCATAGCTGACGGAGTCAACACTGTTCTTCAGGGGATTGGCAGCCTGTGCAGGTTTGGCCGCAACGGGTTTGGCACCTGGCTTGGCAGGGCTTGTTTTCTGGGCCTGTGCGCCTGCGGCCAGGACGAGTAAACCTGCAACGAGGATCTTTTTCATATCAGATTTTATTAATTAAGTCGCAAAAATAGCCAAGTTGGTTGTGAATGATAATTTAATTTAGCCGAGGTCCGGGCCTGTCATAGCGCTGAAAGAAAGCCTGGTCTGGCCGACATAGACTAGAGAGAAGAGCTATTCTAACTAATCGTATTTAGGATCAATCATAGCTTTCGGGCCAGCAGGGGAGGTCCTTCATTAAATTCCTCCGGTTCGAGCACAACAAAACAAATCCCTGGATATTTGGTCTCAAGTCCCTGTATGCTTATCTGCAATCACCTGGTCATTTTCCTGAGATCAGGAGAGAGAAATAGGGATATTGTCAAAATGGCTTTATGCATGCAGTAAACTTTGTTTTTTGACCAAATTTTATATGGCAGCTGTATTGTTATCTAAATATGGCAATCATGAATAGAGACAGCTCATTATCGGTGGCCTTCCCTGCGTCTTTGTATGGAAAAAAGGTGAAGCCCATGGTATGGCAGTGATTGTGGACAAAGGCGAAGTTGTTTAATTTTGAAGACAAAGCCGAACAATCCATGTCAAATACATCGTTCACAAAACAGGTGCAAGTGCGCTGGTCTGATCTCGATCCGAATTTTCATGTCCGCCATTCGGTCTATTACGATTGGGGTGCTTTTTGCAGGGTAGAGTTCCTGAACGAATACGGGCTCACCGCACCTGTGATGCAGGCATTGCAGTTCGGTCCCATTCTTTTCCGCGAGGAATGTGTCTTTCGTAAGGAGATCAGGTCCGGCGATGAGATCAGCATCAGCCTACAGGTGTTCCGTTCCCGCAAGGACTATTCCCGCTGGAGTATTCAGCATGAGATTACCCGGAAAGATGGTACCCTTTGCGCGGTGCTTACCGTTGATGGAGCCTGGATCGATGTTGCGAAACGCAAGCTGGCAACGCCTCCCGATAAAGTGGTAGAAGTATTTGAGCAGATGCCCAGGGCAGAAGGATTTGAGTGGATGGTTTGATATGATGGCAGCTTCTATTAAAGCCGCTCTTCTTATTCGATTATTTTGATCTGGGCTGGAAAGTTGGTTGCGTGTGAAAGCAGCAAGGTCCTGATGTAGCTATTCTCCTTATAAGGCTTTATGTATTCTTCCACTGCTTTGCGGGTAAGGTTATCCATGTTCTTGGGCAGATAACCCATGCCAAAAAAGCTACCCTGCAGCACCATGATGCAGGATAATTGATCATCTGAGAGGCCTTTGTCCAATACAATATACGAGGGCTTCTGGGTAAGCGATGCAATGGCCTTGAGCACCCGTTGATTATACTGAGTCGTAGTCTCCTTTTTCTCGCAGGCGCCATGGCAATGTGCTTCGGCTATACCTGTACAGGCATCATCGTCAGTCTGAATGAAACAAAGCTTGGGGCAAAGCTCATGTTCCTTCATTAGCCTGCGGATAACGCCATGTCCATCTACCTTATAGTGAAATGTATAGATCGGGTTGGAGTGCCTGCGCTTTTTTTCCATGGCCAGCCGCATATATCCGTTCTGGTCTTCATAAACAAAAATGCCAAACACATCTTCCTGCTTTTTCTGCGATGTATTGAATAGGGGCCAGAGTCTCTTTATTTCGGTGGATTCGAGTATGGCAGCCATAAGCTCGGTAGCTGTCTGGTGAAAGCTGATCGAGTAGGTATTCCGCATGAAGTTCTGCTTTTGCCGGCTATCGGAATTATTGCTGAAATGGCTGTTCACGCGGGTCCTGATATTCTTGGCCTTTCCCACGTAGATCACCTTGCCTTTTTGATCATGAAAATAATAAACGCCAGGGGTTTGGGGCAGCGCGTCGAAATGTGACTTGGGCACATGCGGGGGCAGTACCTGCTCTTTCGAATTGCGGTTAAGGCTTGTGCCTATATGTCCCTTTACATCGTTCTCAAGTATCTTCCTGAATAGCTTTACAGTGGCATCGGCATCACCTCCGGCCCTGTGGCGGTTGCTGATCCCGATATCGAGCGAATGACAGAGATTGCCCAGGCTATAGGACGGGAAGCCCGGCAGGACCTGTCTTGCCAGCCTGACCGTGCACAGCTTTTTGGCACTGAGTGTATAGCCGTAGAACTCCAGGTGGCTTTTTACGAAAGAGTAGTCAAAGTTTACATTGTGGGCAACAAAAACATTTCCCTGGAGGATCGTATAGATCTTTTCTGCTACTTCCTCAAAAGAGGGAGCGTCGGCTACCATTTCATTGGTAATGCCGGTAAAGGCCTGGATGTATTTTGGAATGGCCTGGCCGGGATTGACAAGGGTCTCAAAACTTTCCACTACCTGCTCGCCGTCGAATATGCGAATGGCAATTTCGGTAATGCCATTGGCTGCTGCATAACCGCCGGTTGTTTCAATATCTACAATAGCATACATCGGCCTGGACTATTTTTGAGGGATTGGAAAGGGCATCGAAGTTCTAAAAAATTTAGCAATGGACCAACCTTTTGGCAAATATTTAATGTTCCGTAACCGGCTGGAAAAAGTGTACCGGCATCTAAGCAAAGCCGCCAAACGCCAGGGGGTAAGCTGTTTCAGGGTCTATGACCACGACCTGCCCGAATTCCCTTTCTTGATCGAGCTGTATGAGGACAAGCTCTATGTCTCCGAATACAAGCGCCGTCATGGGCTTGGCGATGAAGCGCACGATGCCTGGCTTGAGGACTGCCGTCGTGTAATGGAGGACGTGCTTCGGCTGGAGCCTGAGCACATCTATATTCGTATGCGCCAGCGCAAGGCCGGCCGTCAGGGCCAATACCAGCGCCTCACCGAGGAAAGGGCTGAGTTTGCTGTAAAGGAGAACGGCCTGCAGTTCCTGGTTAACCTGAGCGACTATCTGGATACCGGCCTTTTTCTTGATCACCGGCTTACCAGGCAGATGGTCAGGGAGTTGGCCGGGGGAAAAAGGGTGCTCAATCTTTTTTGCTATACGGGTTCATTTTCTGTGTACGCAGCGGCTGGCGGAGCTGCGAGGGTGGTGTCAGTAGACCTTTCCAAGACCTATCTAGGCTGGGCCGAAAGAAATATGCAGCTCAATTTTGCCGCGCCGGTACAGCACGAAACGGTGCATGCCGATGTGAAGGCCTACCTCAGGCAATTGCCTGCTGACAGCTTTGATCTTATCGTATTGGATCCGCCTACGTTCAGCAACAGCAAAAGAATGGATGATTTCCTCGATATCCAGCGCGACCACGTGACCCTGGTGAACGATTGCCTCGAGACCTTGACGCCTGGAGGATTAATCTTCTTCAGTACCAATTTTACCCGGTTCAGCCTTGAGGAGGAAAAGATACGGGCTTCGGAGATCAGGGATATCACCAGGCAAACAACACCCTTTGATTTCGAAGGCAAGCTCAAAAGACCTTGCTTCCGCATAGTGAAGTAATCGAGGTACGTCATTGAAAATTCCTGCCAGGCACCGGGCGATTGCATGCGATGGGCCGAGGCGACTTTTGTGGTAAAAAAATATGGGTAGGTATATATGAGTTGGATGTAGATGTGTAGAGGAGGCTCTTGACTGCGGAGGAGATGTTGCTTCTGAGTGTTTACGGGTTGATTGGAAGGTGCCAGGAGGATGAGTTTTCCAAGGGTGAGGAGCGGATTTGAGAGAAAGCGTGTTTTTGGGACTTTGAAGCTGGCTCATTCCCCTGCGGGGCCCTCCCTCCCCCGCCTTCCAACCTACCATTGTTTGCTGTTGCCTATACTCATGAGCCAAAGCCTGCTACTGAATGGTCAGTAACATGCCTTCTCCCTTCTCAAGCAACAGCCAGGCTGTGCAGCTAACTTTAGTTCCCAGCTAATGCCTGAGGATTCATCAGACTAACAGGATTGATATATCAATACACAAAACTAACTTCCCAAAAAGATGGATAAAAGGGAAAAATATCAATAAAGAGGAAGAAAAACACTGCGGTGCTAAGCCGCTTGCAGTTCAATAGCCAAACACACAACCCATTCTAACTCGTATATATCTGTCAAAATAAAAAAGACAAGGTCAAACCTTGTCTTTTTACTGATGCGATATTTCTCGGGTATGCGCGGGCTTTTGACCCGCTGCAGCCTTTTTATCAAAGTGTTTTCAATACATCGTTCATGCTGCGTACAGCATCGGCGCTTTTGCTGAACAGTGCTTGTTCCTCTTCGTTCAGTTTATAGTCAACAATCTTTTCCCAACCGTTCTTGCCGATGACTACGGGTACACCGAGACAAATATCTTTTTGGCCGTACTCACCATCCAGCGATACACAGCAGGAGAACAGGCGCTTCTGGTCGCGCACGATGCTTTCAACAAGTGCGGCGCCGGCAGCTCCCGGTGCATACCAGGCCGATGTACCAATAAGTTTCGTAAGTGTAGCGCCGCCCACCATGGTATCAGATACAACTTGCTTCTGCTGGTCAGCGCTCAGGAAATGTCCAACGGGAACACTGTTCCAGGTAGCATAACGAATGAGGGGTATCATGGTCGTATCGCCATGTCCGCCAATTACAGTTGCATTGAGATCGTTGGGAGAGCAGCCAAGAGCCTGGCTCAGGTAGCATTTGAACCTGGCGCTGTCGAGTATGCCACCCATTCCGATGATCCGGTTCTTGGGCAGACCGGTGGATTGCAGGGCAAGGTAGGTCATGGTATCCATCGGATTACTGATCACGATGATGATGGCCTCAGGAGAGTGTTTAAGAATGTTTTCCGCCACACCTTTAACGATGTTGGCATTGGTTCCGATTAGCTCTTCGCGGGTCATGCCGGGTTTGCGAGGGATGCCCGATGTGATCACCACCACGGCAGAGCCGGCGGTCTTAGCATAATCATTCGTGCTGCCGGTGATCTTGGTATCGAAGCCAAGAAGTGCAGCGGTTTGTGTCATGTCGAGCGCTTTTCCCTCTGCCAGGCCTTCTTTGATGTCGAGCAGCACCAGTTCCTCACACAACTCCCTGCGGGCAATATTATCGGCTACGGTTGCCCCAACTGCTCCGGCACCTACAACTGTAATTTTCATTGATGATGATTTTGATTTATGTGTGATTAATTATTAGCGCTGCAAATGTAGGCCAATAGTTCAGAGAAGCAAATAAGCCGGTGCTAACCCCGCATCAGCCTTTTGTGGTAAGCTCGATGATCTTTTCTATGGTCATAGATCCTTCAACCACCTGTACCAGCTCAGCCTTCTTATTATATAATGCATGAAAAGGCAGGCTGTGGAAATCGTAAAAAGCCTGGAGTAGATAAGCTATGTCCCTCCCTACGGTTATATTGGATAATCCACGCAGTTGATAACGTTCCACGAACTGGTTCATTTTCCATAATGGGTCCATCGTTGCCAGCACCAGTTGAATGCCTTCAAGTGCTTTGCTGTTGTCTCTTATCTGTTCTGCCTGATGCTGACAATGACTGCAGTCGGGACTGAAGACCATGAGTACAACAGGTTTTTTCTTGCGGAGATCAGCCTTGGTGTAAATCGTAGTACTATCGCCAAGAAGCAGCTGTAAAGGCGGAACACCCGGAAAGCGAAGATAGGGCGGGGGTGGCAGGCTGTCTTTTTGTCCGAAGGCCGAAAATCCAGCCGCCAGCATAAACATCAGCAAAACTTTTTTCATGATTTCCTTTTGCCAAAATTAGGACGAGGGAGAATGGAGAAATTAAATTTGAATTTCTACGAAATATTCGTAGGTTTACGAAAATTTCGTAGAAATGGAAAAGCTGACCCCGCAGGAAGAGGAAGCCATGCTGGCCGTCTGGAAAACAGGCGAAGGCAACGTAAAAACCTTTCTTGAGCAAATACAGGAGCCAAAGCCGCCCTATACCACACTTGCCTCCACGATCAAGAACCTTGAAAAAAAAGGCTACCTATCGAGCAGGCTTATTGGCAATGCTTACCTGTACAAAGCCTCGGTATCAGAGGAAGAATACAAGAAGAAATTCATGAACGGACTGGTAAAGCAGTATTTCGATAACTCTTACAAGGAGCTGGTGAGCTTTTTTATTGAGCAGAAAAAACTTTCTGCCAGTGAGCTGAAGGAACTCATCAATATGATCGAAGGACAAAAGTAACCATTCAATCAAATCTTATGGCGCCCCTTTTTTCATACCTCCTTAAATTATCGATAGGCCTGGCATTGGTCTATGTTTTTTACAGAGTCGTTCTGCGCAGGCTTACTTTTTACAACTGGAACAGGTGGTATCTGCTCCTGTATTCGCTCATTTGTTTTGCTGTTCCATTCATCAACATATCTCCAGCGCTCCGGGTGCACGCCCTGGACAACTCGGGCTTTGTACGGTGGGTGCCAGCCATCGCTGACAATAACGACCTGCCGGCAGGCCAGCCGCAAGGGTATGATGTCAATGGCATTATTCTGATGGTGCTATATGCAGGTATGGCCATTCTGCTTTGCCGCTTGCTCCTGCAGTATCTGTCCTTTCGCAGGCTCAGGGCAAGGGCTTCCCTGATATCAAAAGGCAGCATCAGCATCTACCAGGTGAATGAACAGATCATCCCATTCTCTTTTGGTAATGCCATCTTCATTAACAGGGAACTGCACAATGAAGACGAGCTGCAGGAGATCATCCGGCACGAGTTTGTGCATGTGAGGCAAAAGCATACCGTCGATGTTCTTTGGGGAGAGCTGCTTTGTATGGTTAACTGGTTTAATCCCTTTGCCTGGATGCTGCGCAAGGCCATACGGCAGAACCTCGAGTTTATTGCCGACGATAAGGTGCTGAAGGCGGGTATGGACAAAAAAGAATACCAATACCTGCTGCTGAAGGTCATTGGCAACTCCCGCTTTGGCATAGCGAGCCAGTTCAATTTTTCTTCACTCAAAAAACGTATTGTCATGATGAACAAGAACAGGTCCACACGCTTCAACCTGCTGCGCTTCTTATTTGCGCTGCCTTTGGTAGCCTTGCTGCTGCTTGCCTTCAGGGGCAAGTTCAATCACCCTTCGCCGTCTCATGGCACCGCTTATGCGGCACCGCGGCAAAACGATACCCTGCCGCATACCGGCTTCCCCGAATTCATGAAAAGGAATCCTTCGATCAAAAGCATTCATTGGATGGAGGCACCTAGCCGGGTAATAATCCTTTTAAAGAATAAGCAGAAAGAAGTTTATCATCTTGATAACCTGGATGAAGTGGCTGCTGCTGAAAAAAAATACGGCACGTTGCCTTTGCTACCGCCGCCACCACCTCCTCCTCCCACTATCCCGCCGCCACCGCCGGCACCTGCAGTCACAGATCTTCCTGCTGCTCCCCCTGCACCCACAGCTCCTGCCGCACCAACCGCCCCGGCTGCTCCGCCAAAATCCGATCGGCCGGTTCCGCCACCACCACCACCTCCTCCGCCACCTGCTGCGGAGACTACAGAAGACCTCAGCATGGAACCTGCGGCCGCAAAACCAACCGGCCAGAAACCTGTTTCTCTCTTCCCGGCCTTCGCGCTTGGCCTGCGGCCCGTTCAGCAAAGCGTGAAAATGACGCAGGAGTTTAGGAAGAACCACCCACAGGTAAAAGAGATCATCAGGAGCAAGAATGGAAAGGAGATATGGATCATGTTGTCGTCGGGTTCATATGAACGCTACAACCTCGACAACGAAAATGATAAAAACCTGCTGGAAAGAAAATATGGTCCTATGTCCTTTGAAAGCGAAGGATGCTAATCAAAACAGGCGGCCCAGCCTCAGGTGAATGCGGCCGCTTTCTTTTGAAAATCCATAATAGGCGGTAACCGATATCTTGCCAAAGGGAGCAAGCATCAACCCTGCTCCATAACCTGTATGCCAGGTGTTTGATTCTTCATCGGGCTGCCATACGCGTCCGGCATCAAAAAAAGCAATCAGGCCCATTTGTCCATTGAAAAGAAAATTGCGGGTATTGAAGATATAGCGAAGATCATTGTTATTATAAAAGCTTGTTTTGCCATAGAAGCGCTGGCGCTGGTAACCGCGCAGATTACGGCCGCCGCCAAGCCAGTTGAGCTGGTAGAATTCAGGATCGCCGGCGAGCGTGGTGGCACCCGTACGAACAGCTAAGGAAAAAGCATTGCTTAAGGGCAGGTAAAAACCCAGTATGGTCTCAAAGCGCGTTACCGACTGTGATTCCTTAAGGTTGAAAGAATGTGTGGCTGTGGCGGTGAAGTTCAATCCCTTTGTAGGCACGATCTCATCATTATAATTGTGATAGGTATAATTTACCTGTGCGCCTGCAAATTGTTTGAGGTTAAAAACAGATGGGTCGTCAAAAGGCACCTTGTCCGAAACGAGCTGGTCTTTTTCCCGCAGTACCTTGATGGAGTGATAGAAGCCACCCATGCTCACAGTATGGTAGATACCGAGCGTGCGGTTAAGTGCAGCTCCTGCAAAGCCTTCACGGGTAAAGAACCGGTAGTAGGCTTTTTCGAGGGTAAATGGTGTTTCATTTCCTAACCCAAAAAAATACTGCTCCAGCTTTTGATCATACCTGGTTTCTATAAACAGGTTCCATTTTCCAAACAGCTCGTTGAAGCTTGCCTCATAATCACCGCCAAATGTTTTGTTCGAGAACGAGTAGTTAAACCGCAGGCGCTGCTGCCAGCCAAAAGGCTCTTTGCGCCATTGATGCTTGGTATATTTATATCCAAGGTTGAAATGCACACCCCTTACATTGCTATAGCTTGGAAAGATAACCAGTCCTTTTTCATTATAGCGGAAAGATCTGTAATCGTAGCGGTGCACCGAAGGATAGCTTGAAAGGCGCGATCTTACATTGCCGGAAACGCGGTTATTATAGTTATCGAAATACCTTATCCTGCCGGGCAATGGGCTTGTATTGGACACAGAGTCGCGATCAGGCCCGCCAACAAGCCTGACCAGCACCTTGCTTTTTCCCTCTCCTCTGATGGTATACACATCATTGCCCTCGAGGCCATAGAGTCTCACCTCCTTTGTTTCATCGTCGCTGAAAATGCGCGAAAAGATAGGAGAGCTTTCAGCCCGAACCTGACCACTCAGGGGATAGATAGCTATGCTTGTTCTTCCATTGCCAAGCCGCTCAATCACAAAGGATTCATCCTGGCCGGTGCCCGGCACATCCACCTCTTTTGCAAGAAAGCTGTAGTAATCGTTTGCATAAGTAACAAGGTTATCCCTTCTTGTCTTTAGCTTTTTGATAATTTCCTCGCCCGAAATAGGATAAAGTTCCGGCGGCAGCTGGCTGATGCTGTACCGGATAAGGCTGTCGCTGATCAATCCCTGAAGTTCTTTTGCCAGGCTTATCCATGTATCCCTGCCTGTTTCATTGGTAAGCCGGCGATCCAGGTAACGCGCAGGGAAATTATACCTGCCGATATCATCTATCTTGCCCTCAAAATTTTCGATATGGTCGGCGCCGCCCAGCCCAAGTAGCCGCTTCAGCAAAAAGCCGTCAAATTTTGTATAGGCCTGGTCCCTTTCTCGCGGTATTGGCCGGTAGATCGTCAGCCAGCCTTCCTTAAAGGCCGCCCATCGCCACTGATCCTCATTTCTGGCCCAGTCGCCCAGGAAAATATCGAAGAGCCTTGCCCTGATATAGGCTGCCTGGTCCACTTTATGGCCGGTTTCCTCCTGGAGCCTCAGCAGCATTTGTTCTGAACCTATAACCTCCCTGGAAAAGCCAAAATTCGCCGAAGTTTCCTCATTGCCGGATGCTCCCTCTTCCAGCAGGCAAAGGGTATTGGCGAAATCTTTATTGAAGCTTCCCAGGCTGGGTGTATAAGGAACGAAAACGATTTTCGGGTCCGTGTGGTAAATGCCGATTGCATTGATCATAGGGGGGATGGTAATGGATGAGAAGGGATGACCGGATGAAACCTGGTCTTTTGCCAGCTTTTCCAGGAACGTTCCCCTGGTTATTTCGGGCAACGCCGCGCGGTAGTCCTTGTTCACCGTTCGAAGCACATATCTCTTGCCTTTTTTATCAGCCAAGTACAGTGTCTTTGATTGACGGCTACTGCCTGTTTCTACCGGAGTAAGTCCTCCGAAAGCGCTGTCCAGATCGATAACCGGAACTTTTATTGGTGTCGTCCATTCCTTCCTGTAATGCCTGCCCCAAAGCCATTGGTAGATTCCGCCGCGGGCGTATTCAGGCCCGGCAATAACTATCCTGAATCCGGGATCGGAGCTATCCACAATGGCAGTTTCTATAAGCGGAGCCTGGCCAAGCGCCCAAAAGGGCAATACGACCAACAGGGTAAGTTTATATCTAATAATCAGCCAGGTTTTCATATTACGCCCAGGAAAACGATTGTATCCTTTCTATCAGCCATGATTCAAAAAATAGTGCCAGCGTACACCGTTTGCAATATCGCCACCGCCCCGGGGCATGTGCCGCCGGCAGCGAAAAAAGCGGAACTTTTGCCTAAACACCGTTTTCCTTTACATTTGCCGCCACAAAACGATTACTAATTTATGGCAACTACCTCAGATATCAGCCGTGGACTGATCATAAAACTGGATGGAAGCCTTTACAAGGTGGTAGAATTCGGTGAAAACAAAACTGCCAGGGCTGCCGCCAAGGTTTGGGCAAAGCTGGCCGGCGTGGACAATAACCGCTCGATCGAAAAAACATGGAACAGCGGCGACACCATCTACCCGGTGCGAGTGGAAAGAAAGGAATACCAGTTCCTCTATAAAGATGAAACCGGCTATAACTTCATGGATACCGAGACCTTTGAGCAGGTGGCAGTGGCCGAAGCTATGGTGGATGCCCCCCAGTTCCTGAAGGACGGCCAGATGGTTTCTGTTCTGTTCAATACAGAAACAGAGCTTCCAATGAGTGTGGAGCTGCCTGATAAGATCGTGGTACAGGTTACCTACAGTGAGCCCGGTTTAAGAGGTGATACGGCTACCAGGACCCTGAAGCCTGCTACCGTTGAAACCGGCGCCACCGTGATGGTTCCCCTGTTCGTGAATGAGGGTGAGATGATACGGGTGAACACGAAGACAGGCGATTACGTTGAAAGAGTGAAGGAATAATAAGCTTCGGAAATAGGCATATGATCAACTGCCGGAGGTCCGGTGGGCATCAACTATCTCTCCGGGGCTTCTGGTTATTAATTGTTATCTTAGACCACCTGTTTTAACCTAAATCATTATAAATTGAAACAAATGGATTTCAAGCAAATTCAGGAGTTGATCAAACTGGTCAACGATTCGAATATTGGTGAAGTAACGATAGAACAGAAAGAATTCAAGATCACTATCAAGCAAAAAGAAGAACAGGTAACCCAAGTGGTGGCTGCACCCATGCAGCAAGCGCCTGTTTATGCACAGCCTGTTGCTCAGCAGCCCGTCGCTGCCGTTAGCCAGGCCGAGCCGAAAGCACAACCCGCCGCCGGTGGTGCTGCATCCTCTAACACTGTTACAATTAAGAGCCCGATGATCGGCACCTTCTACCGCAGGACCTCTCCCGACAAGCCTGTTCTTGCCGACATAGGAGATGAAGTGGCTCCCGGTAAGGTTGTATGTATCATCGAAGCCATGAAGCTCTTTAACGAGATCGAAAGCGAGGTAAAAGGAAGGATCGTTAAAGTGCTGGTTGAAGATGCTTCACCCGTAGAATACGATCAGCCTTTATTCCTGGTCGAGCCAGCATAATACCTGTTATGGTTCACTGTCCGCGTTCTGGCACAGCTATGTCCGGCGGATAGTGGACCATGATCTTTTAAATCTGAAAATATCTATGTTCAAGAAAATACTGATCGCCAACCGCGGCGAAATCGCCCTGCGCGTAATAAGAACCTGTCGCGAAATGGGTATCAAGACAGTTGCCGTTTATTCTACAGCCGATCGCGACAGCCTGCATGTAAAGTTCGCTGACGAAGCGGTTTGCATCGGCAAGCCGCAGAGCGCCGATTCTTATCTCAACATCCCGCACCTGATGGCTGCGGTAGAGATCACCAATGCAGACGCTGTTCACCCGGGCTATGGTTTCCTTGCAGAAAATGCCAAGTTCTCCCAGATCTGTGCCGACCATGGCATCAAGTTCATCGGTCCAAATGCAGAAATGATCAATAAAATGGGCGACAAGATCACGGCCAAAGAAACCATGATCAAGGCGGGCGTGCCAGTGATACCGGGCAGTGATGGCCTGCTGAGCAGTGTGGATGAGGCCAAAAGCCTTGCCAGGGACATGGGCTACCCGGTGATACTTAAGGCCACGGCCGGTGGTGGCGGAAAAGGCATGCGCATCGTTTGGGAAGAAGGCGAAATGCAAAAAGCCTATGATACAGCCAAGGCCGAAGCCGGTGCTGCTTTTAAGAACGATGGCATCTACATGGAAAAATTCGTGGAGGAGCCAAGACACATCGAGATACAGGTTGCAGGCGACAGGTACGGTACTGTTTGCCACCTGAGCGAAAGGGACTGCTCCATCCAGCGCCGTCACCAGAAGCTGGTCGAAGAATCGCCTTCCCCCTTTATGACCCCTGAGCTTCGCCATAAAATGGGAGAGGCTGCCAAGAAAGCGGCAGGAGCCATCAATTATGAAAGTGTGGGTACCATCGAATTCCTTGTGGACAAACACAGGAATTTTTATTTCATGGAAATGAATACCCGTATCCAGGTAGAGCACTGCGTTACCGAAGAAGTGATCAACTACGACCTGATCAAGGAACAGATCAAGATCGCTATGGGTGAAAGAATTTCAGGCAAGGATTATGATCCTCAGCTGCATGCCATCGAATGCCGGATCAATGCCGAAGATCCTTATAACGATTTCCGTCCTTCACCGGGAAAGATCACGGTGCTGCATCAGCCCGGTGGACATGGCGTTAGGGTAGATAGCCATGTTTACGCGGGATATGTTATTCCTCCTTATTACGATTCCATGATCGGTAAGCTGATCACCGTTGCCCGTACAAGGCAGGAGGCCATCGATACCATGTACAGAGCCTTGAGCGAGTACGTGATCGAGGGTGTAAAAACCACGATTCCTTTCCACCTGCAGCTGATGCAGAACGATCGCTTCAAATCGGGCGACTTTACAACAAAGTTTCTTGAAAGCTTTAAGCTTCAATAAAAGAAAAAACCCTCCGTTGATGCGGAGGGTTTTTTTTGACATTGTTTTTATATTTAATCGTCGTCTCTGTCTTTATTCTTGCGAATGTTTCCCTTTCCTTTGGTCCAGCCTTTGTGCTTGCCATTGTTTGACTTATATCTCTTATCCCTGCGGTCACCGTTCGCCCTGTAATCGTAGTCCCTTTCACGACCCCTGTTCACTTCCCTTAGCCTTCTTGCACGATCGCTTTCCAGCTGGCGAATCGTCCGCTCTTTTTCCGCACTGCTCAGATAGGGATTGTTCCTGATCGAAGCGATCTTGGAATCATATTCCCTGTTAATGGCATCTGAACTCGATCCCGATGGATAATTGTTCCGGTCGTTACCACCACCCAGGATAATATCCCTTCCATTCCGCGAAGTAGTTCTGTTTGAATTGTCCGGATCGCCAAGGATCACCCGCCTGGCCTCTTCCCTGGGATTTTGGGCATGTAGCGCCCCAAAAGAACCGGCTGCTATCAAAAGAGTAAGAATTTTTTTCATGGTAACAGTTTTTGATTATGCTGTTACAATCCAAAAGATGGTGCCAAACAGCCGGGCTTTGGAGAAGGAATTGTTAAAGCAAAATCCTGCGATGCCAGATTTATGAAAGATTTCGGATTTAAAGGGCAGGCTTGTTAAACAGATGAAACGAATAGAAAGAAATGAGCATTACATATTGATCATGCACAGGTGGGCATTTTATTTGTGGCTTTCAGTGAAACTGTGATCATGAAGCAATACCGTGCAGCTGGCAGTTTCGTACTGGGAGCCTTGTTCAGCCTTTTCCTGTTTTCTCAATTTGCGTTCAAAAAAAATGAGCAGCCCGGTGCCCGCTGGACATCTCCGGCCATGCCCGCACAGCTTTCTTTTGCCGGCGAAAAAGTTCCGGTCGAGCGTTGGGATGTAAAGGAAAAGTTCGACAGGGAATTACTGATGAATTATTATAGTCCGGGTACCATCATCTACCTGATGAAGCTTGCCAACCGCAATTTTCCCATCATTTCTGCAAGGTTGAAGGCCAACGGTGTTCCGGATGATTTCAAATATTTGTGTATTGCCGAAAGCAATATGCAAAGCTGGGCTATATCCAAATCAGGGGCGGTGGGTTATTGGCAGTTCATGGATGGAACGGCCCCGGGTTATGGCTTGGAGACTACATCGCAGGTAGACCAGCGGCAGGACCTTGAGCGGGCTACTGATGCCGCCTGCAAATACCTCAAACAAGCCTATGCCAGGTTCGGTAACTGGACTGCTGCTGCTGCCTCCTACAACTGCGGCCAGGCCGGGTACAACAACCAGGCAGGCTTTCAGCGCACCGTCAACTATTATGATCTTCATCTTCCGGAGGAGACCAATAAATACATCTTTCGCATACTCGCATTCAAGTACCTGCTGGAAAATTCCGGGGACCTTGGTTTTGCCATCACCGAGGAGGAGAAATACAAGGAGATCCCATCAAGATCGGTGACGATAACTTCAAGCATTCCTGACCTGGCCCAGTATGCCATAAGCAATGGTACAAGCTATAAGGTGCTTAAATTGATGAATCCCTGGATCAAGGGCAGAAGCCTCACGGTAGCAAAGGGGAGATCGTATGAGCTGAAGCTGCCTGAATAAAAGGTTCCGGCATCTGTGGCAACGGCTCCATCTCTCAAATCTACCTATCTTAGTATGGCCTATGAAGTTTCCTGATGTATCAGATCCGCTTTGGTTTTTTATCGTAACGATGGCTGTATTTGCCATCGTGATCGGCAGGTATCTGCTGATTGCCGGTGTGTTTTATGGTGTGTTTTACCTGTGGTTCCCCGACCGGTGGAAAAGAAGGAAGATCAACGAACGCGCCTACAAAAAAGGACAGTTCAAAAAAGAGGTTTTCTGGAGCACAGTGACAGCGCTGATCTTTGCCCTTGCAGGATCGCTTATGCTATTGCTTTGGCAGAAGGGGTTTACAAAGATCTATGCAGGTATAGATGATTATCCTTTATGGTGGATGCCGGTAAGCCTTTTGATTGCCCTCGTGGCACACGAAACCTATTACTACTGGCTGCACCGGTGGATGCACCATCCGAAAATATTCAGGATCGTGCATAAGGTTCACCACGATAGCAATATCACCTCACCCTGGACAGCCTTCTCCTTTCATCCGCTGGAAGGCGTGCTGCAGGCCCTTTTTCTCCCGGTGCTGCTCATGGTCCTGCCTATGCATGTGTATGTATTGCTCATACAGCTTACGATCATGACGGTGAGCAGTGTCATCAATCACCTAGATATAGAAGTTTATCCCCGGAATTTCCAACGCCATCTGCTTGGGCGTTGGCTTATTGGTGCAACCCATCATTCGCTTCACCACAAGCAGTTCAAATACAACTATGGGCTCTATTTTACCTTCTGGGATAAATGGAAAAAAACCGAAAGCCCA
This sequence comes from Flavisolibacter sp., assembly GCA_035761965.1. Classification (GTDB taxonomy): domain Bacteria; phylum Bacteroidota; class Bacteroidia; order Chitinophagales; family Chitinophagaceae; genus Flavisolibacter. Next base: position 30,372 of record DASTPZ010000078.1, read on the forward strand.
GTTTACGAGGAACTTTTCGATAAAAAAACTTTGAGGGCTGAAAAAGAAGAATAATATCCTTTTACCGGCTCACAAGGCCATTAACCAGGCTTTTCCATTGGATCTTCGAAAACCCGCCAATAGCCCCTGCTGCTACAGCTGCATTACGGATCTTATCGGTCAGTCTTTCCACCGCTCCTGTATTAGGTTTTTCGTTGCGGCCGTAAACTGCGGCAATCACTGTATTGCCCTCTAGTTTTGCCATAAAGCAGGAAGTGGCTTCAGGGTCAAAAAAATGCGCGACATCAGGGTCAGCGTTGAGCGGGTTAGGAGAAGGCCTCACCCTTATTGCTACCGAACGATGACCGGCCTCGTTTTTTTCTTCGATCTCCTCGATCCTTACCCAGTCATAACCTTCCCCGGTAAAGGATCCAGGACCCGGAATGCTTATCTTGAAATGATCACCCTGCCTGGCCTCTCTTGCTACTTCGTTGCCTGCGGCATCCGTTAACCAAAACCTGGCTGTAGCAGCTCCTGCCAGGTCGTGCCAGCCATTTACCTGCAGCAACCGCTCTCTCACCTGCTCGTAAAAATGCTCTGCATCTTTTGATGATTCAAAAGATGCAGAACTTTCCGTATTGGTGGCAATGCCCGACTGCTGCTCGGGGATCATGTCTTCAGGTTCTGTCATACCGTCTTTTGATCAAACTTTCAGTTTGCCTTCGGCACCTTCCGCCAAACGCTTTCCGGTTACAACCGAGGCAGCTATTTTAAGGAATGCTACCATTTTACCGGTTTCCGCATCCCAATAGTATACGTCTTTTGGCTCAACCTGCAGGAGGGCAAGATTTGGATCGTCCTGGCCCTCTGGGAACCATGCCTTAACGATCGGGGACCATTTATCCTTGATGAGCTGCCTGTCTGTCTTCACCGTTGCATTGCCCCAAACATCCATATAGCTTTCCTTACCAGGGTGGGCGTATACTAGATGAACGGTATGTTCCTGGCTTACCTCTTCAACCTTAATAGAACGGATATCGGTAAAAAACCACAGTGTTCCTTTTTCATCTACTTCGATGGTAGCCATCGGCCTTGTATGATCTTTTTCCTGGCTATTGGTGATGAACATGCATACGTTGATATCATTGACGAGCTTCCTGAACTTTTGCAGGGCTTCCTCGTTCTGAAGGTTTTTTTCCATAACTGTATTTTTCAAACTAGATCGTCAAAATAATGTGCCAGCATAAGTACTTATGACCGGGCTCTGGCGTGAGAGCAGATCGTCGCTGATCATTTATTACCAACAACCGTTGCGGCGGCTGCTTCACTGATCAGTCCGATTTTCTTGGAGTGCAGGATAGCTTCATCGCTGTGCTTGAAAAAACAGCAGGGCACGCCGGCGGCTTCTATTTTATAGAGCACATCGGCTGCTTTCTGATGATTCTTCGCATATACATCCCGGATATAAACGGCATGAATTCGCTTAGGAAAATGAGAAACAATTGCCTCATAGATATAAGGGTCCTGCTGAGAGCTGTCACCGAGTAGCACAAACCGTTGCCGCGGATAAGCTTCCAGTATCCGAACGATCCTGGTAAATTTTGTCTGGTGGTGATTTTGCCCTGTCTTTAACAGCTGACTAAAAAGCTTGAGCTGGTTGAGCAGGAAAACACCACGCGGTATATTGTTCACCATGGTGAACTCGAGTATATAATCGTAAAGGTTCCATTCACTGCTTGATACAAAAAAAAACGGGTTGGGTGCATCCGGTGCCGTATTGCTGCCTGCCAGCAGCTGGTAATGCCTTACTACACCCTCAAAAGGCTTGCGGCTCCTGGCATTTTGGGTAAAAAGAACGAACAACCTTTTTCTGAGGTTGGAAGAATGGGAAATGAGAAAAGTATCGTCTATATCTGAAATAAAGCCATACTGGGTTTCATAGGGGATGTATACATGGCTCTTTGCGCTGGCAACCTGGCTCTTTGCAGCCCAGGCCTTAACCTCTATTTCATGCCAGCCCTGCGGCAGGGGAGGCTTATCCTTCCAGTCAAATTTAAAAAAGCCGTCTTTGTCCGATTCTGCCCTGAATACCTCGTTCTCCCAGGATAGGCTAAGCTTGATGCCGCTATAAGGCTTTACCATGAAGAGCCTCAGCAGGGCAAGCGTATTGTGAATAAAGCTCTTGCGGTATTTTTTTCGCGGCAGGGGACTGAACCGGAAGACATGACCATAAATCGTAAGCCTTTCCGCATGACCATAACCCCGGTACAGTTTTATCGTAACCCGGTCGGTCAGTCCAAGCCAGTTCATGATCCTTGTCCTGATATTTTTCGGGGCTTTTTGCTGCTGGTCGATAGTTTGCATGATAAACAGTATACAATAAGTATGCAGAACCAAGTTGACTTAAAGCTTCTTTTTATCATCAACCCGGTATCGGGCGGCAAGGAAAAACACGATTGGGAGGCGGCCATCAGGAATTACTTCAGCAATGAGCCGCATAGGATCGAATTTTACCTGCTCACTGGTAAGGACGACCGGAGCTCTGTGCGGCATTATATCCAAACCGTGATGCCCGATAGGGTAATAGCAGTAGGTGGCGACGGTACCGTGAAAATGCTGGCAGGAATGCTAAAGGAAACTAATATTCCGTTGGGCATCCTGCCTGCAGGCTCTGCTAACGGACTCGCACGGGAGCTCGAAATCCCGCTCAATGCAGAGGATGCCCTGGATGTGGTGGTCAATGGCGAAAGCAGGAAGATGGATGTGATCAAGGTAAATGAAGAAGAGATCTGCATACATCTTGCAGACATCGGCCTCAATGCCATGCTGGTCAAGTATTTTGAGCGTTCTCCCAAACGGGGTATGTGGGGATATGGAAAAGCAATATTACGCGTGATGTGGGAAAAGCAGAAAATGCGGATCAGCCTGGAGGCAGACGACGTGAAAGTACAGCGTAAGGCCTATATGGTCGTGCTGGCAAATGCCCGTAAATACGGCACGGGCGCAAATATCAATCCCAATGGGGATGTAGCCGATGGAAGGTTCGAGGTGGTGGTAGTAAGAAAGCTGAACCTTTTTGAAATCCTAAAAGCCATTTTTACTGAAAAATCCTTTAACCCTGATAAGATTGAAGTATTCTCCACTACGAGCGCTGAGCTGCGGGTGCAGCGAAAGGCCTATTTCCAGGTCGATGGTGAGTACAGGGGCAAAACAACCTCGATAAAAGCCAGGATCATGCCCGGCGTACTGCACATGATGCTGCCTCTCGCCCGGAACCAGCAATAATTGCCGGGGCACAGCGGTTCCGCCTGGCATGGATTTTATTGTTCAGTATAAAAAACCATATGGACAGACTAGAACTGAAAGGCCGCTGGAATGAGCTGCGGGGCAAGGTTAAGCAGGCTCACGGCGACCTTACCGATGATGATCTTCGTTATGAAGATGGCAAGGAAGATGAGCTGTATGGCCGTCTTCAAACAAAACTGGGTAAAACCCGGGAACAGGTTATCGATTGGCTGAAAGGCCTGGATGGAAGAAGATAACCCCGGTTATGTAAATGAGTCAGGGATAGCGGCAGCCATCGGCGCTGTTATCCCTTTATGTATTGGAAGCAGTTACAACCGGCTGTTTCAGCCTGCCTGCTCTCGCTCCTGCATCTTACCTTTGCACCATGCATTATGTGTCCGCGGAGAACCTGGGTAAGGCTTATGGCATCAAACCGCTTTTCGAAAATCTCTCCTTTCATATTTCAGAGGGTGATAAAATAGCCCTGGTTGCCAGGAATGGTTCAGGCAAGTCCACGCTTCTCAAGATCATGGCGGATAAGGAAGTGGCCGACCAGGGGAAGATATGGATACACAGGGATGTGGACATTGCCTTGTTCGAGCAGGAACCAAGGCTGGTAGAACAAGCAACAGTGCTTGATAACATATTTCACCAGGCCCATCCTGTAATCAATGTCATCAAAGCCTATGAAGCAGCCATCGATTCGGGCAACGACGAAGAAGTAGGCAGGATGCTCGTAAAAATGGATGAAGCGGGGGCCTGGGACTTTGACGCCAAGGTAAAGCAGATACTGGGCAAGCTCAACATTCACCAGCTCAACCAGACCGTAGGAACTCTTAGTGGCGGACAGCGTAAACGCATTGCACTCGCCAGGACCCTCATTGATATAGGCTTTGAGCACAAGCATGTGCTGCTGATCATGGACGAGCCTACCAACCACCTGGATGTTGAAATGGTGGAGTGGCTGGAACACTACCTGAACAAGGAAAATGTAACCCTGGTGCTTGTTACGCACGACCGCTATTTCCTGGACGCCGTTTGTAATGAAGTTTGGGAACTGGAGAATGGACAGCTTTATATTCATAAAGGTGATTACGAGAATTTCCTGGAAAAAAGAGCCCAGCGCGAGGAGAGCGAAGCGGCCAGCATAGACAAGGCCCGTAACCTTTACCGCAAAGAGCTCGAATGGATGCGCAAGCAACCCAAGGCCCGCACGACCAAATCAAAGAGCCGGATCGATAATTTCTACGAGGTAGAAAAACGTGCGAAACAGCAGATACTGGACCAGCAGGTACAGCTGCAAAGCAAGATGAACCGCCTCGGTGGAAAAACGGTGGAGCTCAAAAAGGTTTATAAAAGCTTTGGAGAAAAGGTCATCTTGAAAGGTTTCGATTACAGCTTTAAAAAAGGCGAGCGGGTTGGCATAGTAGGCCGCAACGGCGCAGGCAAATCGACCTTTATCAATATCATGCAAGGCATAGAGCAGGCCGACAGCGGCAAAGTGAACATCGGCGATACGGTAGTATTTGGCAACTATTCGCAGCAGGGTCTCGTGATAAAGGAAGATATGAGGATAATCGAATATGTGAAAGGCATAGCGGAAAGTTTTCCCCTGGCTAATGGCGCCAGTCTGAGTGCTTCACAATTTCTCACCCTTTTCCTGTTTTCTCCGGACCAGCAATATACTTATATCAGCAAGCTCAGTGGAGGTGAGAAGAGAAGGCTGCACCTGCTAACCATCCTTTTCAGGAACCCGAATTTCCTCATCCTTGATGAGCCAACCAATGATCTTGACCTTCCCACCTTGTCTGTTCTCGAAAATTTTCTGCTGGAGTTCGCCGGCTGCCTGGTAATCGTGAGCCATGACCGTTATTTTATGGACAGGCTGGTAGACCATCTTTTTGTATTCGAGGGAGGGGGAGAGATAAGCGATTTCCCTGGAAATTATACACAGTACCGGGAATGGCAGCGACAAAAGGAAGCTCTTGAAAAAGAGGAAGAAAAGACTCCGCCGGTACAAAAGACAGCAGCTCCCGCCTCTCCGGTAAAGCGAAAACTGTCCTATAAAGAGCAGCGCGAGTTCGAGTCGCTTGAAAAAGAGCTCAAAGATCTGGAAAAGGAAAGGCAGGAAATTTCAGAAAAGCTCTCTTCGGCAGACCTGCCATTCGACCAGTTGCAGCAGCTCTCGGAAAGGATTGTCCAGATTGCCGGGCTGATCGATGAAAAAGAGCTCCGGTGGCTGGAGCTGAGCGAAGCGGTCTCGTAGTTTTACGTATTTGCAATTACCAGGAATGTTTCTACTTTTACAACCAGAATCCTTCCCTATTTAAAGCACAGTTGTTTCAGGCATATCCGTAGACTAGGAAAGCCAATTTGAGTAACAATTTAAACTTCTGTGTATGAAAAAAATCTCTTCCCTATTTCATGATGAAAAGATCCAGGACACTTTGCTTGTAACAGCCATTTTAGCCGTGATCATCACTTTGTCGTTGCTGTTCCTGTAAGCAAGCTGTTTTCCTGATCAGAAAGCTCAATGCTTTTGCAAGCATTCACTTTTTAATTGCCTTATCAATAGAAAAACCCCGGTTTCCCGGGGTTTATTTTTGCTTCTGTCTTTACATTCTTATCTAAGGAATACGAGTTCCCTGTATTTTGGCAGGGTCCATTCCATATCGTCTACAAGCTGTTCCAGCTTGTCTACATGATAGCGTACCTCATCGAAATAAGCCTCTTTTACTTTTGAGCAGTAAGCAATGGCTTTCTCCCGCGTGTTTTCCATATTGTTGCACACCTTTCTTGCTTCGATCATCTCATCTACCAGGTGGCTTACCTTGTTGATGTGCTCCGACAGCTTGTTGAGCATCTGCGTGCGCTCCGTGCAGCTTGCTTCTGCCACGCCGATCTCCTTTAACCCGCGGATATTCGTAATGATGGTATTCTGGTAGCGTATGGCGGCAGGCAGCACATGGTTGATGGCCAGATCAGCCATGAGGCGGCTTTCTATCTGTACTTTCTTAATGTACTTCTCCAGCTCGATCTCATGCCTGGCTTCCAGCTCGATATGATTGATCACCTTATTGCTTTCGAACAGGCGCTTGGCTTTTTCGGTCACCATCGCATCGAGCGCCAGGGGCGTTGTTTTAACATTGGCCAGTCCACGGCGCTCCGCTTCTTTTTCCCACTCTTCACTATAGCCATCACCTTCAAAAAGGATCTTTTCACTTGCAACAATATACTCGCGAATCACGTGCATGATAGCGATCTCTTTCTTTTCTCCTTTTTCAATAAGACCATCCACATCCTTTTTAAAGCCTTTGAGGGTTTCGGCCATGATGGTGTTGAGGATGGTCATAGCATTGGCGCAGTTGGCCGACGATCCTACAGCCCGGAACTCGAACTTGTTGCCGGTAAAGGCAAAAGGTGAAGTGCGGTTGCGATCGGTATTGTCCATCAGCAGTTCGGGAATGCTGCGGTGGATATCGATCTTCAGCATGCTCTCGTCGGTTTCATCCATCTTTTCCGTTACCCTTTGTTTTACATCCTGCAGCACCTTTGTAAGGTATTGGCCTATGAAAACGGATATGATAGCAGGCGGAGCTTCGTTAGCACCCAGGCGGAAATCGTTGCTGGCGCTGGCAATGGAGGCCCTTAGCAGGTCGGCATAGTCGTGAACGGCTTTAATTGCATTTACAAAGAAGGCCAGGAACATAAGGTTCGTCTTTGGCGTTTTGCCGGGGGCAAGCAGGTTTACACCGGTATCGGTAGCCAGGCTCCAGTTATTGTGCTTGCCGCTTCCATTGATGCCGGCAAATGGCTTCTCGTGCAGCAGCACCCTCAGCTTATGACGCGCGGCAACACGCGTCATGATGTCCATAAGCAGCGTATTGTGGTCCACGGCCAGGTTCACTTCCTCGAAAATAGGAGCGCATTCGAACTGTGCGGGTGCCACTTCGTTGTGACGGGTGCGCAGCGGAATGCCAAGACGGTAAGATTCGGTTTCGAAATCGCGCATGAAAGCGTATACGCGCTCGGGGATCGAGCCAAAATAGTGGTCTTCGAGCTGCTGGCCTTTGGCGGGGCTGTGGCCGAACACGGTTCTTCCGCAAAGCACGAGGTCAGGACGGGCATTGAACAGGCCCTCGTCAACAACAAAATATTCCTGTTCCCATCCCAGGGTTGGCGTAACCCTTGCCACGTTGCGGTCAAAATAGTTGCACACATCAACGGCAGCATGGTTCAGGGCCTCCAGTGCTTTGAGCAGCGGTGCTTTGTAGTCGAGCGACTCGCCTGTATAGGAAACGAAAATAGTTGGAATGCAAAGGGTCTTTCCATAACCGATATCCATGATAAAGGCCGGAGAAGAAGGATCCCAGGCGGTGTAGCCCCTGGCTTCAAATGTCGCGCGCAGCCCGCCGCTTGGAAAGGAAGAGGCATCTGGCTCTTGCTGTATGAGTGCATCGCCTTCGAACTGCTCGATGGGGGTGCCGTCGCTTTTAAGGGTAAAAAAGCTATCGTGCTTTTCTGCAGTCGTTCCGGTGAGCGGCTGAAACCAGTGAGTGAAATGGCTGACGCCCTTGCTCTCGGCCCAGGCTCTTATGCCATTAGCGATCTGCGCAGCCATGGAACGGTCGATCTTTTGACCGGCCTTCACCGAGGCCATGAGGCTTTTGTAGGCCTCATCGCTCAGGAACTGGCGGGCTACCTGGTTGGTGAACACGTTTTCGGCAAAAATCGCCGTGATCTTTGTAGACGATAACTCAGGTTGAACTTTTTCAGGATTCAACAGATTGTTCAAAGCGCTAAATCGGAGCGACATAATGAATGAATTTTGAGCAAAGAAATTAAAACTGCTCCGAATTTTTTCAAAAAATTCTGCCCAATCTGTAAAAATCGAGGTGAATAACTCAAAAAAACTGCCGATTAGTTTGCTTTAGATAGAAATAAGTTCGTTTAGAGAGAGAAAACAACACATTATTTTATTTTTTTATCCATTTTGAAAGCAGCCGTCCGAGACGCTCCCAATCCAACCGGGCCGCCATTGGTACTACCAGCATGGGCAGCACAATGCTCCTGTACCGGACAATGGCCCCAAGGATATTAACGGTATAGCCAACCAGCATAAGCACGCAAAGGGAAAAAAACAGGCAGAAAAGAAGGAAAGGAGAAAATGGACAGTCTTTTTTCCTGAAGACCAGGAAAATAAGGAAAAAGAGAAGCAAAAAATTGATCTCGGCCGCAGCTGCGAGAGATAAGAGATGCCTTACATCAGACGGATAGGGACGCAAGGCCGCCAGTGAAAACGCCTGGGGCGCAAGGGCAGCAAAGCTGCCCGGGGTTGGCAATAGTCTTTTGACCTCCACTGCCGAACCGCCTCCGAGCCGCAGGAACTCAGCCTGCCTCGTTGCCATCACCTGCGGGAAATCGAGTTCAGGACTGAGCTTTCTCGCAAAGAAAAAAGCAAGAACAAAAACCACAGCCGTAATGGGATAGACGATCAATGGCCTGATCCTGAATTTTTCTGATACAATCCAGGCAAAAAGTGGTGGCATCAAGGCAAGGATCAGGAAGTTACGAAGGATCAGAAGGAGCAGGAAGCAAAACAAAATGGTCAGGATTCTTCCTATACCAAAGCTTTTCTGCTTGAATCCAAAATAGAAATGAGAGATCATCAGGGAAAGACCGGTAAAGATCAGTCCTTCTTTATGAAGACCGCTGGTCCAATAAAGAAAAGAAGGTATCAGGAAGCAGGAGATGAGGATGATAACTCTCTTGGAAGGAAAGATATCCTGCATCACCCGGTAAAGTGAAATAGGGCCGAATAAAGTAAGGAACGAGTAGAAGATTACGTTGATATAATAATTGCCAAAGCTGAACAGGTTGAAAATGGCCATGATCTTGATCAGGAAATTGGCCTTTACATCGTTCCACCAGGAATTCTCCGTTGCGAGGAAATTGCCGTATCCATCTGCGTAATTGTTCCTGAACAGGTTGCCGAAGAATTCAAGCGGATCGCTTTTAAGCAATGCATATTCGGAAAGGCTTTCCTGATGATAGGCCCAGGTATCGATCATCTGCGCCATCTCTCCATAGAACACCCCGATCCAGCCGTAAAAAATCCCTGCCATCACCTTGAGCAAAAAAAGAATGATGAGCTGGGGGGAGTTGATGCCTGAATTTGTGAAGAATTTCACCCTGGTGACCAGCCATGCAAACAAGACCAGGTAAGCAGCAAACAACAGATGCTCCAAATAGTTTCGAGTTTAATCCGCACAAAATAGAAAATCTTATTCACACTCTTTCTCATAAAAAATGAAGGCCGGATGCGCCCTGCTACGTAGCTTTGCGCCTTTCATACCAGCATCATGGAAATAACAGCAAAAACAGCCAAGCAGCTAAGGCTCACGGAAGAAGAATTTGAGTTGATCAAGACAAAACTGGGCCGCACGCCAAACTTTAATGAGCTATGCGCCTTCTCCGGTATGTGGAGTGAGCATTGCAGCTACAAGAATTCCATTAAATGGCTCAAGACCCTTCCAAGAGAGGGCGGGCGCATGCTGGTAAAGGCAGGTGAGGAAAATGCCGGCCTTATGGATATAGGCGAAGGTTATGGTGTTGTATTTAAGATCGAATCACACAACCACCCCTCGGCTATCGAGCCTTTCCAGGGCGCGGCTACGGGTGTTGGCGGCATCCATCGCGATATTTTCACCATGGGCGCAAGACCGATAGCCGCCCTCAATTCGCTCCGGTTTGGTAACCTTTCCGAAGGAAAGACCCAGCACCTGCTGGCGGGCGTTGTGCATGGCATCGGGCATTATGGCAACTGCTTTGGCGTGCCAACCGTAGGCGGAGAGATCTATTTTGAAGGCTGTTATCACACCAACCCGCTGGTCAATGCCATGAGCGTGGGCATCGTTAAGGTAGGTGAAACCGTTTCCGCAACTGCCAAGGGACTCGGTAACCCCGTGATGTATGTGGGAAGTGCCACTGGCAAGGATGGAATAGGCGGTGCTTCTTTTGCTTCCGCCGACATTACCGCTGAAAGTGCAGAAGAGCTGCCTGCCGTTCAGGTGGGTGATCCCTTCCAGGAAAAAAAGCTGCTTGAAGCCTGTCTCGAAGTGATCGCGACAGGCGCCGTTGTTGGTATGCAGGATATGGGCGCGGCAGGCATCATCTGCTCTACCGCCGAGATGAGTGCAAAAGGAGAAGTGGGTATGCGCATAGACCTCGACAAGGTGCCTACACGCCAGCAAAACATGAAGGCCTGGGAGCTGCTCCTGAGCGAAAGCCAGGAAAGAATGCTGCTGGTAGTGGAAAAAGGAAGGGAAGAAGAAGTAAGACGCGTGTTTGATAAATGGGATCTTGAAAGTGCGGTTATTGGCGAGGTAACTGACGATGGTTTGCTGAGCTTTTTTATAGGCGGCCAGCTTGAAGCACGCATACCTGCGCAGGAATTGGTTCTTGGTGGCGGTGCTCCGCAATATGAAAGAGCTTACCAGGAACCTGCTTACCTGAACAGGATAAGACAATTCAGCCTGGACCAGGTTCCTGAGCCCGGAGACCTGAAAAAACTGGCAGAGCAGATCATACAGCTGCCAACCATTGCTTCCAAGCGTTGGATCTTCAACCAGTATGACAGCATGGTAGGAACAGCCAATACCTCTACCAATGCACCAACCGACGCAGCCGTGGTGCTGGTAAGAGAAACTGGTAAAGGCCTGGCCGTTACCGTCGATTGCAATAGCCGCTATGTATTCGCCGATCCCTATAAAGGTGCCATGATTGCCGTTGGCGAAGCTGCGCGCAATATCGTATGCAGCGGCGGACAGCCTATTGGTGTGACCAACTGCCTCAATTTCGGTAACCCTTACGATCCCGAGGTTTATTACCAGTTTGTAAATGCCATTAAGGGAATGGGCGAAGCCTGTCTGAAATTCGATACGCCTGTCACCGGTGGTAACGTAAGCTTTTATAACCAGAACCCCGATGGTCCGGTTTATCCAACCCCTACCATCGGCATGGTTGGTGTAGTAGAAGACCCGGCCAGGAAAATGACGCTTAACTTCAAAACTGCAGGAGACCATATTTACCTTCTCGGTACCAGCCGCAACGATCTCGGCTCCTCTGCCTACCTGAGCAAGATCGTGGGCATCGAGTTTTCGCCTGCACCTTATTTTGACCTGGATGAAGAGTTCGGGCTTCAGCAAAAGCTGGCAGCGCTCATTTCATCGGGCCTCCTGCGCTCCGCTCATGATGTTAGCGAAGGCGGGCTTTTTATAACGCTTTGCGAAAGCGGTTTCACCAATGCGACGGGTTTTGAAGTTACCACAGACAGCAACCTGAGGAAGGATGCTTTTCTCTTTGGCGAATCGCAAAGCAGGGTAGTGGTTTCGGTAGATCCTGCCAATGTAAAGGCTTTCGAGGATATGCTGAATGGCTTCCCGTTCAAAAAGCTGGGCACCGTTACCGGCGGCAGCATTGAAATTGATGGCAAGGCATGGGGAAATATTGGTGAGTGGAAAGAGCGATACGATACCGCGATCGAAAGAATGCTCTCGAAAGAGCTGGGTGTTGAGGCAGTTCCGGCTGCATAGGCAGGGCAAGGCAACGATACCTCCATTATTGCGATGAGGGCGATTGCCGGCGCCCGTCGATGGGCAGCCGTAAAAAAGAACAATCCGCCTCGAAGGCGGACCGTTCCTAAAACTAAACCTTAAATACAACTACTTATTTAGGCAGTACCACACCGTCAATGACGTGGGTAACTCCATTGCTGGAAATCACATCGGCGATGGTAACGTTCGCGTCGTTGATCATTACCTTGCCATCCTTGATGCTCACCTTCAGTTTTCCACCCTGAACAGTGGTAAGCTCCTGACCGTCCTTAAGGTCCGCAGCCCTGTAGCTTCCTGAAACAACATGATAGGTCAGAACCTTTGCGAGGTCGCTTTTCATTTCGGGTTTCAGCAGGTTATCAACGGTACCGGCTGGCAGTTTTGCAAATGCTGCATTGGTTGGAGCAAATACGGTGAATGGACCGCTTCCGCTTAGTGTAGAGTCCAGTCCGGCTGCTTTAACAGCTGCTACCAGTGTTGTGTGCTCGCTTGAATTAACGGCATTTTCAACGATGTTCTTTGAAGGAACCATGTTTGCACCGCCTACCATCACACCTGTTTCTTGTGGGGTAGTAACAGCGGCCGTATCGCCTGTGCCTGTCATGCTGCTGGTGTCTCCGCCGGTATTGCTTGTGCTGGCGTTATCGGAGCAGGACACGATCGAGGCAGTAAGGCCAAGACAGACGGCAAACGAAAGAAATTGTTTACGCATAAAAAATTTTGTTGGTTTGATTTACTGAATAACACAAACGAAAAAAAATGGTTCTTGGATTTGATAAAAAATTCCTTTTTCCCTTTTCGGTAAACTTGCTGTCAGGCGGTCGCTCATTCTTGTTGAACAAAAAGACCTTACATCGCAGGAAAGTTTTCACGGGGTCCGCATTCTTCAGGATTTCCTTTCATCCGGGCCACATGGTGTTTCTTACCATATTATTGCATTCCTGCCTGGCACCCAGTAGCTCGCCCCGGGTCTATCATATATATTACCTGAACCAATGACAAAGCGGAAGTTTTGATCCTGTTTTCCACAACTCTGTTAAAAACCTCTTTCTGCTTCAAAATTTGCAGTAGGTTTGCATGACCTTCTGGAATTTCCTTACCAATTCCGCCGGTCGCCGAGACAGGCAGGTTGCCAGCACGGGCAGGGCCGATGACAGGTTTCTGTCTCAATCATCAATCAACTTTGAACAAATTATCAACCATTAGCAATGGCTAAATACATTTTTGTTACCGGTGGTGTTACTTCTTCCTTGGGCAAGGGCATTATTGCCGCATCGCTTGCCAAGCTTCTCCAGGCGAGGGGCCTTCGTGTAACGATCCAAAAGTTCGATCCTTATATTAATGTAGACCCCGGTACGCTTAATCCCTATGAGCATGGTGAATGTTATGTAACGGAAGATGGAGCCGAAACCGATCTCGACCTTGGACACTATGAGCGTTTCCTGAACATTTTTACCTCGCAGGCCAACAACGTAACCACAGGCCGTATCTACCAGACTGTGATCAACAGGGAAAGGGAAGGGGCCTTTCTGGGAAAGACCGTGCAGGTGATCCCTCATATTACGGATGAGATAAAAAGAAGGGTGCTCCTGCTTGGCCAAAGCAAGGAATATGATGTGATCCTTACCGAAATAGGCGGTACGGTGGGCGATATCGAATCGCTTCCCTATATCGAGGCCGTACGCCAGCTGCAATGGGAGCTTCCCGAAGAAGACCTGCTGGTGGTACACCTGACGCTGATCCCTTACCTCAAGGCTGCAAAAGAGCTGAAGACCAAGCCTACGCAGCATTCTGTAAAAATGCTGAGCGAAAGCGGCGTATTTCCTGATGTGATCGTTTGCCGCACCGAAGAGCCGATAACGAACGAGCTTAAAAAGAAGATCGCGCTTTTTTGCAATGTAAAGGCGGAAGCAGTGATCGAGGCACCTGATGCCAGCACCATCTACGAAGTGCCCCTGCTTATGATGAACGAGAAGCTCGACCTTATCGTGCTGAAAAAGCTGAACATTACGCAATATCACGAACCCGATCTCAGCCGCTGGAAGGAGTTTCTGGATAAGCTTAAATATCCCAAGGCCCGCATTACCATAGGCCTGATCGGTAAGTACGTAGAGCTCCAGGATGCCTATAAGTCCATCCTCGAAGCTTTTGTGCACGCAGGTGCCATGAACGAATGCAAGGTTCAGGTTGTATCCATTCATTCGGAATTCATCACACCGGAGAATGTGGCCGAGAAATTCGAAAGCCTTGATGGCCTGCTGGTTGCGCCTGGCTTTGGCCACCGTGGCGTGGAGGGTAAGATCACTGCCGTCAAATACGCGCGCGAAACAGGATTGCCGTTTTTCGGGATATGCCTCGGCATGCAGATGGCCGTGATAGAATATGGAAGGAATGTGCTCGGCATTGCTAATGCCCAATCTTCCGAAATGGACCCGAAGGCCGACGAGCCGGTGATCGATATGATGGAAGCCCAGAAAAAGATCACCGCCAAAGGTGGAACCATGCGTCTTGGAGCCTACCCCTGCGACATCAAGCCCGGTTCACTTGCCCATAAGATATACGGACAATCCAGCATCACCGAACGCCACCGCCACCGGTATGAGTTTAACAACCGCTACCTGGACCAGTATGAGGGTAGTGGTATGCTGGCAAGCGGGCGCAATCCCGAAACCGGCCTGGTAGAGATCATGGAGATCAAGGATCATCCCTTCTTTATAGGTTGCCAGTATCACCCTGAGCTGAAAAGCACAGTAGAAAATCCGCACCCGCTCTTTGTGCACTTTGTGGGTGCTGCCAAGCGTTTCAATGAGCAGAAGACCGTCAGTACCAACCCTTTGCTTCAGAGCGAAATGATCTAAGCCTGGGTCCGGTTCGTTCAAGGCGGTCAAAAAGCTATTTTGGCGATCGCTTCGCGGACCGGGAAACCCTTTATTTTCTGTGAAACCCTAAGTTCCTGGCCCTTTACTGCGAACCGCTGACTATCTTTGCCGACTTTAAACAGGGGGGCATGAATCTGTATGGCCGCCCGCGCATAAATCACTCCGACAAATGAACTTCGACCGTAATACGATCATTGGTTTTGTACTCCTGGGTATCCTGTTCTTTGCCTTCTTTTATTATAACAATGAACAGCAGGTTGCCTATCAGAAGGAAAAAGCAAAGCAGGACTCCCTGGCCAGGGCGCGCCAGCCAAAGCCCAACCCAGTCCAGGTAAAGAACGACTCGCTTGCAGGTGAAAGGGTAAGAACAAGCCAGGACAGCGGCAATATATTTTTCTCGCATACCGGTGGCGCCGAGCAGCTAAGCTATGTAGACCTCGACCTCGTAAAAATCGCTTTTTCCAACAAGGGCGGGCAGCCAAAATGGGTAGAGCTCAAGAACTTCAAAGCGCCTGACAGCAGCAATGTACGTTTGGGTGCTTCTGAATACGATCGCCTTGATTATTCCCTGATATCGGCTCAAAACAAGACTACGACTATCTCCAACCTTTTCTTCGCGGGTGGGCAGCCCGTCAAAAATGCCGACAATTCCGTAACGGTTACCTACCAGCTCGCCGGCAGCAACGGCAGCTCGGTTGTGCACGAGTATACCGTAAAGCCAGGCAATTACATGATCGACCTGGCCATCAGGATCAATGGCGTAAATCAGTTGCTCTCCAACAATACGCTTTTCCTGAACTGGCAGAGCAGGGCCATGAAGCTGCAGAAGGACCTCAGCTACGAGCGCCAGCAGTCGCAGATCAGCTACCGTGTCGACGGGGATTACGACTACAGCTCGGCACTGAACACCAGCAGCGAGGAGTTTACCAAGCCCGTGAACTGGGTAGCGGTGAAGCAGCAGTTCTTCAACACTGCCCTGGTAGCCAGGAACAATTTTACATCGGGTACGCTTAACTGGAAGGCACCGCCCGAGAGCGATCCCAACAAAGTGGTCGAAGCTTCGGCAAGCCTGAAGCTGCAGCTGGCCAATGCCAATGCTGCCGAGATACCATTGGGTCTTTATTATGGTCCCACCGATTATAAGATCCTTAAGCAGTACGGCAATGATATGGAGGATATGGTAAACCTGGGTTCGGGCATATTTGCTTTTGTAAAGTACCTGAACCGCTGGATCGTGATCCCCATCTTCGACCTGTTTGCCAAGCTTACTTCAAACTTCGGTATAGTGATCCTGCTGCTCACCCTGTTCATCAGGCTGTTGATCTCTCCGCTTACCTATACCAGCTACCTCAGTGGTGCCAAGATGAAGGTATTGAGACCCGAGATAGAGCAGCTGAAGGTGAAATACGGCAGCGACCAGCAGCAGATCAGCATGGAGCAGATGAAGCTGTTTAGGGAAGCCGGCGTAAATCCGCTTGGGGGCTGTATCCCGGCCCTGTTGCAGATCCCGATCTTCTTTGCCCTTTATAGCTTCTTCAATTCGAGCGTGGCGCTCAGGGGCCAGCGTTTTCTCTGGGCTGATGATCTTTCCCAGTACGATTCAATCGCCAGCCTGCCCTTCTCGATTCCTTTTTATGGCGATCATGTGAGCCTTTTCACCATCACCGCGGTGGTAACCTCTTTCCTGATCTCTATTTACAGCATGAGCATGACGCCGGATCAGAACAACCCGGTGTTGAAATACATGCCTTATTTCTTTCCCATCATCCTGCTGTTCATCTTTAACAAGCTTCCTTCGGGCCTGACCTGGTATTATACCGTTTCCAACATCATTACCCTGGTGCTGCAGTTCATTATCCAGAATTACATCATCAACCACGAGAAGATACTGGCTAAGATCGAGGCCAACCGGAAAAAGCCCAAAACGAAATCTAAATGGGCTGAAAGGCTGGAGCAGATGCAGGAGCAGCAAAAGCAGATGAAAGACAACCAGAACAAGAACCGCCGATAATCGTTAAATTTTACCCCGGGCCCCGTCCCGGGGTCTTTCTTTACGCAACTATTGCTGATATTTGATTCGTCTTTGAGGGGATAACTACAGATTATGAAATACAGTTTTCAGATACTGCTGCTTGGATTGCTGGTAACGGCCCTGCCGGCGCTGGCCCAGAAAAAGTTTACCGAAGGCACCATTTCCTATGATGTGGTCATCAACACGGGCTCGGATAAGCCCAGGAATGCGGATTATATGGATGGGACCATGGTGGCGAACTATATCAAGGGAAACAAAAGCCGCACAGATATGGTGACACCGCTCGGAACCCTCACCACCATTCACGACAGTGCACGTAATTCGATTGTTATTCTTAAGGAGTTCGGGGAGCAGAAGTACATGATCACGCTTACACCGGCCGATTGGAAAGATGCCAACAGCAAGTACGAAGGCATCAGCTATAGCTACGAAGCCGGTGCAGAAAAGACCATACTTGGTTATAAATGCCTGAAAGCCATAGGCAAACTACCCGATGGAACTACCTATACCGTGTGGTATACACCGGACTTGGTGCCTGAGAACAAGAATTTCCAGTATGAAACCCGTATGCTGCCTGGACTCGCTCTTGAGTACGAGATAAATGCCAAGGACCAGAAGGTAACATACACAGTATCAAAGATCAGCTTTAGTCCGGTACAGGCATCAAAATTCGACCTGCCTAAATCCGGCTATAGGATCATGACTTACGCAGAAAGCAAAAGCGGAGGTTAAAAACGAACTGGAGCAGAAGGGCTGAACTTGATCTTATCCAGCAAAACCTTCTTTTTCATGGGGATGATATAGGTAGCGTTTCCTTTTTTGAAGGTAACAACTGTCTTCATCGTGATGAGTCGGCTGGAATTATTGGAAGTCAGCAGGCTGCCTCCAACTGGATAATTTGTACGACGGGAAAAATTTTTCGATGTCAGCTTTTGTCCAACAGGTGCAGGTTTGGTGCTTTTTTTCCCGCCATCGCCCAAAGTGGCAAAAGCAGCCAGGGAAGCTGTAACAAGCACAGCCGTGGCCAGTTTTCTTTTGAGCAGATGTTTTACAGATGTGGCGGTTAGGTTCATTTCGATACAAAGATAATAATAAATATTAACATTCTTCCAACCTCTTGTCCTTTTCTTTACATTTTAATTAACGTTGGCATAAAGATTTTGTTACACTAATCGTCATATTTTTTCTGGGAATAGGTGTAAATTGTTGAGGAGGAATAACATGAAGAGCGATCCATACCACGATAGAGAAAGCATAACAGAGCTTCTGAAGCAGTACAACAGCCTCCGCAGCGGTCTCCGCAGTGTTTTTCTGGAAGAGGAAGCTTTTGAGAAGATCATCGACTATTTTGATGACCAGGAAGACCTGTCCAAGGCACTAGAGGCAGCCGAAATGGCCATCGATTATTTTCCTTATTCGGCTTCCCTGCTCATCCGCAAGGCCGATCTCCTGCTCGCTACCCGGAAGTACAGGGACGCGCTGGAGGTGCTTGAAAAGGCCGAGCTTTTTGATGCCACCGATATCAATCTCTATATTTTAAAGACCGATGCTTACCTGGCCATGGACATGCAGGAGAAAGCTGTTGAGCTGCTTGAGCAGGCTGTGGCCTTTTTTGAAGGAGAGGAAAAAGTTGAGCTGCTTTTTGAGCTGGCGGATGTATACGATGATTACGAGGAGTTCGACAAGGTATTCGACTGTCTTAAGGTGATACTGCAGGAGGAGCCAACCAATGAAGAAGCCTTGTATAAGATCTGCTTCTGGACGGATTTTACCGGCCGCAACGAGGAAAGCATCAAGCTGCACCTGGCCATCATCGACGAGCACCCGTTCAGCGAGCTGGCCTGGTTTAACCTGGCCGCGGCCTACCAGGGCCTGAAGCTTTACGAAAAGGCTATTGATGCCTACCAGTATGCGTTGGCCATCGACGAAAAATTCGATTATGCTTACCGGAATATAGGCGATGCCTACATCAGGCTTCGCAAGTACAAAGAGGCTATTGAAGCGCTCGAAAAAGTGCTCGAGCTTTCAAAGCCTGAAGAGGTGATCTATGAAGCTATAGGCCATTGTTATGACCGGATGAAGAATTTTGCCCAGGCAAGATTCCATTACCGGAAGGCTTCGCACCTCAATCCCGACGACAGCAAGCTGCTGTATAAGATAGCCTGTACGTACTACAACGAAGGCCAGTGGGCCAGCGCAATCAAGCAGCTGGAGTCGGCCCTCAAGATCCATCGCCTGCAACCAGAGTATAACCTGCTGATGGGCGAGTGCAAGCTCCAGCTGGGCGAATACAAGGAAGCCGTTCAGTACCTGTCGACGGCCGTAAGGGTAAGACCAAAAAATGTGTCGGGATGGGAAGCCCTTATCCGCTGCCTGTACTCAGCCGGGTTTTACCCCGAAGCGAGGCAGCAGGCTCTTGCTGCTTTGAGCCATACCAATAATAAGGCCGTGTTTTTGTATTATCTGAGCGCTGTTCTTTTTGCCATGAGCAAATCAAAAGAGGCCCTTCTTTACCTTGAGAAAGCCCTGTTTGCCTCGCACAAACACCTTAAAAAATTTCTGCAACTGAACCCGGCGATCCTGCAAAACCCACAGGTGGTAGATATGATCGCGCAGTATAAGAAAAGCAGGTAAGCTGCGGACGGTCTTGAAGCAGCTCTCTTTAGCCTGGTGCATTCACCTGGGTGCGGGCATGGTATTTCTGAACTCAGTTCTAATTACTTCCTTAATTTTGCGGCCAATTATACAACTGCACAACGATGAATTTTAACCTCTCTCAAATTCCGGACAGGAAACAAAAATCACGTACTTCCGGAATAACCATGGTGATGGACAAAGGCCTCAGTGTGAATGAAGCAAAAAATTTCCTAAGTGTTTCGCATCCTCATGTTGACATAATAAAGCTCGGATTC
>DASTPZ010000079.1:0-4492 GCA_035761965.1 Flavisolibacter sp.
CCTGATTGATAAAACCCCTGCTTTTGCGGGGGTTTTTTTATGTGCGGGCCTTCCATTCCTTCTTCTTGCGGAGCGCTTGCTGATCTTATTCTATTTGCCTTTACCTTTAAAGCATCCAAAAACGAAAGAGACATGAGCCAATTCAAAGACTATAATTTCTCCGGCAAAAAAGCATTGATCAGGGTGGATTTCAACGTACCGCTGGACGCCTCCTTCCAAATTACAGACGATACCAGGATAAGGGCAGCCATTCCCACCATAAAAAAAATACTGGGAGATGGCGGCAGCGTGATTCTCATGTCTCACCTGGGCCGTCCGAAAGAAGGTCCTGTCGAAAAATACTCACTAAAGCACCTGGTAGCCCACCTGGGCAGCTTGCTCGGCTTACCTGTGCAGTTTGCCAATGATTGCATAGGTGACGAGGCTGTTGCGAAAGCCGCTGCCCTCAAGCCTGGAGAGGTGCTGCTTCTTGAAAACCTCCGCTTTTACAAAGAAGAAGAAAAAGGCAACGAAGGCTTTGCCCAAAAGCTGTCAAGGCTTGGCGACGTATATGTAAATGATGCATTCGGTACGGCCCACCGCGCCCACGCTTCAACGGCGGTCATCGCCCAGTTCTTCCCTTCCGGCAGCAGGCTTTTCGGCCTGGTGATGGAGGGCGAGGTGGCCAGCGCGGAAAAAGTGCTGCACAAGGCTGAAAAGCCTTTCACCGCCATCATTGGCGGGGCGAAGGTGTCTGACAAAATACTTATCATCGAAAACCTGCTTGAGCGGGCCACCGACATCATCATCGGGGGCGGCATGGCCTATACGTTTTTCAAGGCCATGGATGGCCATATAGGGAATTCACTTTGCGAAGAAGATCGCCTCGATACAGCCAGGGAACTAATGAAAAAAGCCGAAGCAAAAGGCGTATGCATACACCTGCCTTCCGATTCCATCATAGCCGATAAGTTTGCAGCCGACGCCAATGTTTCCTCATCACTTAGCAATACCATTCCGGAAGGCTGGATGGGACTCGACGTCGGGGCCCTTGCCTGCGAGGTCTTTGCCAAGGTGATACGCGAATCGAAGACCATCCTTTGGAACGGGCCAATGGGCGTTTTCGAAATGGAAAAATTCCAGCACGGCACCAAGGCTATTGCGCAGGCCGTGGTGGAAGCTACTGAAAAAGGCGCTTTCTCGCTGGTAGGCGGGGGAGACAGTGTGGCGGCGGTCAACCAGTTTGGTTATGCCGACAGGGTAAGCTATGTGTCTACCGGCGGAGGAGCCATGCTCGAGTATTTTGAAGGCAAGCAACTGCCTGGGATAGCCGCCATAGCAGGCAATTGATGCTTTGGCTTTACGCCATTATTGCATGCCTGCGAAGATGGTTTACAATTTGATAGGTTTTATGCAGTAAATTTCAATCGCTAAAACAAAAAAAATGAAAACAAAGAATCTGGCTCTTATCGTAATCCTTGGTTTTGTGGTATTGCTTGGCGGCTGTGTTGGTTGTGGCGCCATCAATCTCCAGAAAAAAGGCGTCGGCCTGGAGGAGAACATAAAAGGGCGGTGGGGTAATGTGCAAAGCGAATACCAGCGCCGTGCAGACCTTATTCCCAATCTCGTGAATACCGTAAGAGGAGAGGCTAATTTTGAAAGAGGCACACTAACTGATGTAATCAATGCAAGGGCAAGGGCTACTTCGGTGCAGGTAAATCCCGAGGACCTCAGCCCGGAGAAAATCCGTGAGTTCCAGCAGGCGCAGGGACAGCTGTCTCAAGCCTTGGGCAGGCTGCTGGTTGTATCCGAGCAGTATCCTAACCTGCGTGCCAATGACGCCTTCCGGGGCCTTCAGGCACAGCTGGAAGGTACCGAGAACAGGATAAAGGTGGCCCGGACTGATTACAATGCAGCCGTTCAGGACTTCAATACAACGATCAGGCGCTTCCCGAATAATTTTTATGCAGGATGGTTCGATTTTCATCCCAAAGGTTATTTCGAAGCCGAAGCAGGTGCGGAGCGGGCGCCTGATGTCAATTTCGATGAACAGCCGAGGCAGCCTTCCGTGAATTTCGACACAACAAAATAATAAAGGTGAACTTATTCCCCTGGCGAAAGAAAAAAGACTTCTTCACCGAAGACGAAAAGGCGCGCATGGTACAGGCCATTCAGCAGGCCGAACAACGCACTAGTGGCGAGGTCCGAGTCTTTGTGGAGTCGCGCTGCCGTTATATGGATGCGCTTGACCGCGCAACCGAAATTTTCGCCAGGCTGAAAATGTATGAAACGGCCGAGCGTAACGCCACCCTTATCTATGTGGCTGTTAAGGATCACCAGGCAGCTGTTCTTGGCGACGAGGGCATTCACCGCAAAGTAGGAGCGGACTACTGGAAGGCCGAAGTTGATAAAATGCTTGCGCAGTTTCGCAAAGACCACCTGGCCGATGGGATCTGCCAGGTGGTGACCGACCTGGGTGCCGCCCTTCAGCACCATTTTCCCTACGATAAGAGTACCGATAAAAACGAGCTGCCGGATGAGATCATTTTTGGCAGGTAATACATGAAGAAATTAGCACTTTTCCTGAGCCTCTTTCTGGCATCCGGTGTCTTTGCGCAGGTGGAGCGATTCATTCCTGAAAGACCTAACCCGCCGAGGCTTGTAAACGATCTAAGTAAGCAGGACCTGCTCAGTCCCCAGGAGGAGCGCGCGCTGGAGCAAAAGCTTGTTGCATACGACGACAGCACTTCTTCGCAGATCGCCATTGTGATCGTCGACGACCTTCATGACTATTCCGCCGTTGAATACGCCGTGGCACTGGGCAGGAAATGGGGCGTCGGTGGCAGTCAATTCAACAATGGGGTCATTATCCTTGTTTCTACCGGCGGCGGTGCAGGCAACCGCGACGCATTTATTGCGACCGGTTATGGCCTTGAGGGAGCCATACCGGATATCACAGCCAATACCATCCTGGAGAATGAGCTGATCCCGAATCTCAAGACCGATCATTATTTCGATGCCTTCAACCAGGCAACCGATGCCATCATCAAGGCGGCAGCGGGAGAATACAAAGCGCCCGCTGGTTACCGCAACCGGCAGGAAAAAGGAAAAGGCTCCGGTTTCTTCAGGATCATCATCGCCCTTGTTGTGCTCTTTATTGTATTTGGCGCAGGCGGCGGCGGTCGTGGCGGCGGATTTATGTCGCGCCGTGGCTATCGCGGCTTCGGTGGAGGTCCTATCATCTTCCCTGGAGGATTTGGTGGCGGTGGTGGCGGCTTCGGCGGCGGAGGCGGTGGTGGCTTTGGAGGATTTGGCGGTGGTGGCTTTGGTGGTGGTGGAGCAGGCGGCAAGTGGTGATTTGGCTTGTTCTGCCGGCACAAACCAGGGCTAAATTGATTTTTGTTTTAAAACTGGACGTGTCATGGGGACTTATGAGATCAATGTAACGCTGATAGAGGAATTGCAAACCCTGAAAGACACGGATGAGCTGGATCGGATCTTCGCCAGGGCCAAGTCTACGATCGTGAATGGGGAGTCGGTGGTTCTTTTAAGAAAACCGGCTGGCGGAAAAGCGGAAAAATTTGATGAACTCACTACCCTCGAAGACCTGGCGCAATACCGCAACAGGGTTTTCAGGTATCTGTAAAATACAAACCGGTCTTGCGCCGGGTAAAGAAACAGGCTGCCCGACCCGCTTCTTTACCCGGCGCACAAAACAGGCTGTTATCAGCTGCCGGCTTTTTCGGTTACCTCAGCTCCTTCTTCCATTACTTTTACGCTTCTTTCTACGAATGCAGTCAGGTCGCTGCCTTTGAGCAAGCCTTGAGACAGTAGTGCCAAATCGAAGGCCTGCTTTGCCAGGGCCTTTTGCTGTTCGCCTTCCGACTGGAGGATGCGGCTCATCAGCCTATGGTTGCCATTCACCGCTACCTTGTAAGTGTCTGGCAGGGAACCATAAAAGCTCATTCCGCCACCGCCCATCCTGGCCATGTCCTTCATCCTCCGCATCCATTCTTCCATTGTGATGGTAACAGGAAGCTCCTCGCTGTTCAGGCTTTCCACCTCCACCTTCATGCCGGGATTGCTGATGGCTTTTTCAAATACTTCTTTGAGCTTTTGCTTTTCTTCCTCCGAAAGTTTGAGCGCTGCCGTCTCCTCTTTTGTAATGAGCTTGTCGAGCACATCTGCATCCACGCGTTTGAAAGAAACCTTTTCCAGCTTCATTTCCAGGTGCTGCATAAAATGATTGTCGATCGGGGAGTTCATCAGCAGCACATCGTAACCTCTTTTCTGCGCGGCTTGCACATAGGCATCCTGCTTTTCGGGATCGATCGTATAGAGATAAACCGTTGTCCCGTTCTTATCGGTTTGAAAGTCCTTTACCTTGGCTGCGTATTCTTCGGCCGTAAGATGCTCTCCTTTCGTTGAGCTGAGCAGGAAAAACTCCTTCGCTTTTTCGTAGAATTTTTCCTCGCTGATGGCTCCATACTTCACAAAAAGCCCAATATCATCC
>DASTPZ010000080.1:0-2641 GCA_035761965.1 Flavisolibacter sp.
CACCCGAAGGGAAATAGCTCCATTTGTTGTCGCTTGAGAATTTGGATGATCCATCGGCCCTTAAAGATGCTGTGAACAGGTACTTGGAACGGTAGCTGTAATTGAGCCTGCCCAGGAAGGAGGCAAGCGTAAATACGGAACGGGTGGATGTGATCCTGATTGGCTGGCCTTCGTCGATGCCTGCAACACCGAGGGCCTCATTAGGAATGTGATTGGCCGCTGCCCCATAAGAGGAAGACTTTGTTTTCTGCGCTGTAAAGCCGGCGAGCGCGTCGATAACGTGGTCCTTGGCCAGGGTTCTTCTATAGTTCAATGTGTTTTCGTTCAAAAGACTGGTGAGCTCATTATAAGTAAGCGAGCCATTTACGCCATTGTTTTGGCCGGTTGTGGTCAGCGGGCTGCCGGAGCGGGTCTGGCTGTTGTTGAACACCTCCCTCCTGCTCTTGGTGCGGGTAATGCCACCCGTCACCCGCAGCTTCAAGTGCTTGCCGAAAGAATATTCGGCGTAAGCGTTCGAGGTAAGCAGGTCTGATTGTGTGCTCCTGTGCTCATTCTCAACCGTCTTAACCGGGTTGAAACCTGCGAGGGTGAGGAAGTCATCGTCCTGGTCCTGGATCGGGTCAAGCACGATCCTTCCGGATGCCGGCCGGTAGGCCCATACGCTATACAAAAGGTTGCCGTAAAAGAAGCCGGTAGACTGTTCTGCAGGCACGGTTCCGAACCGGCTGCTGGAGCTATAGTTTGTATTGATGCCTGCTTTGAAATTTTTGCTAACCACCTGGTCGATATTCACCCTTCCCTGGTAGCGATCGAAACCAGAGTTCTTTATCACACCGTCCTGGTTAAGGTAAGAGCCGGAGATGGAATAACGCGTATCGCCTTTCCCACCGCTCAGGGAAATGAAATGGTTCTGAAATGGACTGGTGCGGAATACCTGGTCCTGCAGGTCAATGCTTTGTTCATTCCTGAAATCCTCCAGCGATTTTCCATTGCTCAGATAGGTATCGTATGCATTGGTAGAGTCCCTTTCGATCTGGTAACGCACAAACTCATAAGCATTCATCAGCTCCATCTTTTTGATGTTCTTCATCTGGCCATAATACATATTATAGTTGATGACAGGAGCACCGATCTTTCCCTTTTTTGTAGTGATGATGATCACGCCGTTCGCGCCCCTGGCACCGTAGATCGCTGTAGAGGAAGCATCCTTTAAAACCTCTATGGACTCTATCTCCGCCGGGTTGAGCGCGTAATTGTCGGGGCTTTCCATAGGGAAGCCGTCAATTACATAAAGCGGAGAATTATCCTGTGTAACCGAGTTGGCGCCCCTGATCACTACATTGATCGATGAGCCCGGCTGACCATCGGAAGATGTAACCCTTACACCGGCAACCCGTCCGCCAAGTGCCTCCTCGAAGGAAGCCACCGGCGCCTTTTGCAGTTCGCCGACCTTGACTTGTGAAACCGATCCTGTCACATCCCTCTTCTTTACCGTACCATAACCGATAACCACTACCTGGTCCATCGACGAAGAAGCAAGCTTCAACTGCACATTGATCGTTGTTCTTTTCTGCACCGCTACTTCTTCCGTTACATAACCAACAAAAGAAAATACCAGCGTGGCATTATCGTCTACATCCAGCGCGTACCTGCCCGAAGCATCGGACTTGGCGCCTTTGGAGCTGCCTTTTACCTGCACAGACACATTTGAAACAGGCGCCCCGCTTTCATCTGTAACCACTCCTTCCACACGGATTACATCCTGCACCTCTCCGGATGAAATAAGAACACGGTCATCCTCCGTGATCCGGAAGATGAAGCGGTCCCCGAGTATTTTCTTCAGGATGTTCTCCAGGCTTTCGTTCTGAACGGAAACCGTTACCCTGTTCAGGGTTCGCACCTGGCCGGAATTATAAAAAAAGCGATAGCCGCTTTGCTTTTGCAGTTGCCTGATCACATCTTCAACCCCGGCATTTCTCATGTTGAGGGTGAAGGATTTCGGGGCACCCCCCCTGGCGCCTGCATGAAGACTGAAAGCCAAAAGCAGGGGAAAGATGAGCTTCGTGTAATGGACTGTTGTAAGCAGGCAGGCATTGCTGCGCCTCCGGCGCTGCAACAATGTTCTATTCATATATTTTGGTTCAGTAATTAAAAAATAAACAGCCGTTCGTTATGTGGTAAGCTTTTGTGCAACACATTGCGTTTTTCTCTGACTAAATGAACAATACGGTTCAGCGATTCTTGTCCCCCGTGATGTATAACCGGCACAGTCTAAAAAACAGCGGCAAATAAAGCACTCGAAACATCTTTCGATCGTTGCCATATTGAAGCTTATCTAGAAGAATGCTTACTGGTACTTGCTTCTTTACGCCGGATTACCTGTGCCGCTTTAACAGGGAACGATTGGTATCCGACCTTGCTCCTGCAAACAACCGGACTTAACAAGAAAACAGTTCATACTGTAGCCCCTTCCTGATAATTTACCTCGTTAAATGCTTAGCCTTATTGATCTGCAACCCGTAAACCGAGTTTCAAATTACAAAGAATAGAAAACGAAAGACCCGGCGGGCCTGCCTTTTTTTACGCAAACGTTGCCGGTAGCCGAGGCGTGGCGAAGGATAATTGCCTATTCCTAATCAGG
>DASTPZ010000081.1:0-7102 GCA_035761965.1 Flavisolibacter sp.
GCCTCGGTGCCTCTGCACTGATGCAGGGTCTGGCAGACGGTTATTTTGTGATCCCCTATACCATCGGCAACTACCTGGCTGATGAGATCAGGATGAATGCCATCCCGACCAACCATCCAGCTTTTGAAGAAGCTGAAAGAGCGGTACGTGAGCGTACAGAAAGGCTCATGAGCATCAAGGGAAATCAAACCGTTGAAAGCCTGCACAAGCGGCTGGGTAAGATCATGTGGGATAAATGCGGCATGGCGAGGAATGCAGAGGGTCTCAAGCAAGCGATCGAGGAGATCCGCCAGCTTCGCAAGGACTTCTGGAGCGACGTGAAGATACCCGGCAATGTGAATGAGTTTAACCCCGAGCTGGACAAGGCCGGCCGCGTGGCAGATTTCATCGAATTAGGTGAGCTTATGTGCATCGACGCTCTCAACAGGGAGGAAAGCTGTGGCGGTCACTTCCGTGAAGAGCACCAGACAGAGGAAGGAGAGGCACTGCGTCACGACGACAGGTTCATGTATGTGGCTGCCTGGGAGCACCAGGGCGAGAACTGGGCGCTGCATAAGGAAGAGCTGAACTACGATGTGGTGAAACCAAGCCAGAGAAGCTATAAATAACCGGATAGCAACCCGGTGGAAAATAAATAGGGCAGGACTAAACCCCTTTCCCTGGTATCGATAACAAAGTTTACTGTAGATAACTAGATTCTATGGAACATTACAACATGAACCTGACGCTGAAAGTATGGCGTCAGCCAAACAAAGGCAGCGAGGGTAGATTCGAGACTTACCAGGTAAAGGATATTTCTTCGGAAATGTCTTTTCTCGAGATGTTCGACGTGCTGAATGAACGCCTCATTACCGAAGGCAAAGACCCGATTGCTTTCGATCATGACTGCCGCGAGGGGATTTGTGGTATGTGCTCAATGCACATCAACGGCCGCCCGCACGGTCCCTGGCATGCTACCACCACCTGCCAGCTTCACATGAGGGCCTTCAAGGACGGCGATACCATTGTTGTTGAACCCTGGAGGGCCAATGCCTTCCCGGTGATCAAGGACCTCGTGGTCGACCGCTCGGCTTTCGACCGCATCATCCAGGCCGGTGGCTTTATCTCCATCAATACCGGTAATGCAGTGGATGGCAATGCTATCCCGATCGATAAGGACAAGGCAGATGCTTCTTTCGGAGCCGCTACCTGTATTGCTTGCGGAGCTTGCGTTGCGGCTTGCAAAAATGCTTCCGCCTCTCTCTTTACCGCTGCCAAGGTATCTCACCTGGGCCTTCTGCCCCAGGGCGACCCGGAGCGCAAGAACAGGGCTTTGAGCATGGTGGCGCAAATGGACAAAGAAGGTTTCGGCAGCTGTACCTTTACGGGCGCCTGCGAAGCGGTTTGCCCGAAGGAGATCTCGATCACCAACATATCCCGCATGCACAAGGACTATCTTTTTGCGGGATTGTCTGCAGATAAATAATCAAAAGGAAACGGGAGCACTTGCTCCCGTTTCCTTTTTCTGATGGCATATCAATAAGGCTATTGCCTGTTTATGATGATCTCACCTGATCAGTACCACTGTTCCCTTAAGCACATGTTTTTTCCCCTGCCTGTCGGTTGCCTCCACGGTCCATACATAGATACCGGTGTTTTGCATCAACCCGTTTACCCTGCCATCCCATCCCTGTCATTTCTGTGAAGTAGTAAATATTCTTTCGCCCCATCTTGTAAATACACTAAAGCGATTGAGGGTGAAGCGGCCGCTGGCAAAGGGCTTAAAAATCTCATTTAACCCATCGCCATCCGGTGTAAAAGCGGTAGGAACATGAATCTCAGGTATGGGAATTACATTGATTCGTACTGAATCATAGTCCACGCAGCCCAGGTTGTTCTCTGCCATCACATAATAAGTGATCGAATCATTGGGCAGGGCAATGGGATTGGCAATATTTCTCGCAGATAAACCGGCAGCAGGCGACCAGGTGATCTTGCTGTTTCCGGCTCCAGAAAGGCTTAATTGCACCGGTTGCCCTTCCCAGATTGTTACCGCAGCCGGCTGTGCTTCTATGTCAAGCACTTCCACCCTTACTGTTTTTGTAATAGAATTGGTGGCGCAGGCGCCGGCAGACAGCACCGTCAGCTTTACCTCGTAATCGCCGGGGAGGGCGTAGCTATGCACCGGGTTTGGTTCACTGGAAAAAGTTCCATCCCCAAAGCTCCATATGAAGTCTGCTGCGTTAGAGTAGGGGGTGGTATTCACAAACCGCACATAAGCCGAGTCGCATCTGACCACATGATCGAAACCGGGATTGGCTGCTCCCGATGTGAATGATATAAAGGAGGACTTGCGGATCGTTCCGCAAAGCGAGGGACTGATGATCTCAAGCTTTACCTGGTAGGCCTGCGTAGTGGAGGCATAAGTATGCAGGGGGTTTTGCTCCGTGGAGCTATTGCCGTCGCCGAAATCCCAGGCCCATTGCAGTGGTCCCTGCAAGCTGGTTTCGCCGTTGAATTGAACAATACCCGCGCAGGTATCGATGATGGTAAAGCTGAATCCGTTTTGACCTCCCTGGATATCATGAAGCACAAATGGAAGACTCAGCTTGGACTTCTTTCCGCCAAGGTCGATCTGGTCCAACTGAAGCAGGCAGCCCTGGCCCTTCTCATTCGGCCGGTTGATAACGCTGAGCATGCTATCGGATTGGGTGAGGTAGATCTTGCTATCGGGCCCCAGCTGGATACCATAGAAACCGTAATCAGAAGGGATGGAGACCCAGGAGGCTTCGATGGCTGCCGCCGTCGGCAGTTTGGCTTCTACCTGTTCCAGGAAATTACTGACGCTGGTGAGGTAAAGCAGCTTCGAATCGGGGGAAAACTCGCAGGCATACACATTCACTTCGGGTAATGTGATCTTTTTAGGGTTTGAAAGCTGCCCCGTGGAATTGTTGAAATCGAATAGCTGGAAGAAATGGTTCAATAGAAGACTGCCCCTTGGAAAATGCGTTTGGCAAAGCTTTTCGCCATCCGGACTTATTTTAAGCATGCCTATTTTTTGCAGCTCGAATTCATTCAGTATCTCGCCCACGGCCGATACCACGGGTACAGTCGAAAGGCCATTGCAGGAAAGCAGCCAGGCCCTGAAAATATTGGACCCACCGTCGTTGGTTATGATCCAGATGTCGATGCCATTGGCATGACGGGCGGCGGTGATTCGCTCGGTGCCTGAGCCGCTGAGCAGCACATTCTTTGAAACAACCTCCCCCAAGCCGTTGTCCCTGTTCATATTTATGACGGAATAGCGGTAGCCGTTGGCAAAGGCATTTTCCTTTGCATCGGCTGTAAATACATAATAGAGGCTGTCGTGGCCTGGGAAGGGAATGATTACCGGCGACTGAAAGGCAGAAGCGTTCCCCTGCAGGTTGTCTCCATTGAGCATGACCTGGTGGTTACGGTTGTAGATAACAGAGCCATCGGTGTAAAAAAGCAGCTGCCCGTTGGAGTTGCTGATGGAAGCCGTACCCTCATCGGCGACCATGGCTGAACCGCTGATGGCCTGGGGTACAAGCGGACCGGCAGGATTAAAGCTGACTGCCGCGCCGTCGCCGAAAAACCAGTTATTATAAGCCTGCGCCCCGCCTTTTAAAGAAGAAAAGAGCAATACAGACGTCGACAGCATGCCTATTAAAGGCCGTAAAGCAGAAGTAAGCTTGAACATGTGCAGCGGATGCGATCTGGTTGTACGTAAATTTATCCAATTTTCCCGGTTAAAAGCTCAACATCCGGTGAATACTTCTTCGCCTGATTGGCCCCGTTGGCCGATGCCTTTCTTGCTTTAACAATTAATCTTATGTTTGAACGTTAAAAAGCTGCATTTTTACCGTTCCTGAAAAACCTTTGCTTTTGAAGCTTTTGAGCCGGATACTGCTTTCCCTGACCTTTCTGCTTATTGCTGGGGCCTCCAGAGCCCAGTTGCCACTGTCAGGCCCCGCTCAATCGAATATCCGCTCAAAGACCATGGCGGTTCGCGGCGACAGCCTGGTCATCGATACGGCGAGCATCATCCCGGCCTCTTTTTCTATCAAGGATGTGGACACAGCAAGCTACAGGCTTGATTTTGTAAGGGCGGTGTTGTTCTGGAAGAACAAGCCAAAAGCAGACAGCATAGAGCTCGTATACCGTGTTTTCCCCTTCAGGCTCAATTCGGTTACCCAGCGTTTGAGCTTTGACAGCATCCGGAACAATGTTTACCTCAGGCCCTTTGAATTCAACAGGGGCAAAAGCGAGGCGGCTGCCCGGGGGATGCTGGATTTTGGGAATATCCAGGCCAATGGAAGCCTCGGCAGGGAACTTTCCTTCGGGAATAACCAGGACGCGGTCTTCAACTCCAATTTCCAGCTGCAGCTGAGCGGTATGCTCAAAGACAGCATCGAGCTTTCGGCGGCCTTTACCGATAGCAATATACCCGTTCAGCCCGATGGTACGACCCAGCAGCTGAACGAATTCGACCAGGTTTTTCTGCAGTTCAAAAAAAAGAACTGGCAGCTCAATCTCGGCGACCTGGATATCAGGCAAAATCAGATGTACTTCCTGAACTTCTACAAAAGGCTGCAGGGCTTGTCTTTCCAAACAACATCCAGGCTGTCTTCCTCTGTTCAGTCGACCACGCTGGTGAGTGGCTCCATTGCCAAGGGTAAATTCAACAGGAATGTTTTCCAGGGTCTCGAAGGCAACCAGGGACCTTACCGTCTCACAGGGGCCAACAACGAGTTTTTCTTCATCGTGCTTGCGAATACAGAGCGGGTCTTTCTGGATGGCGAGCGCTTGCAGCGCGGGGAGGATCAGGATTATATCATCAATTATAATACGGCCGAAGTTACGTTCATGCCACGGCGCATGATCACGAAGGATTCCCGTATCCAGATCGAATTCGAGTACGCCGACCGCAATTACCTGAATGCAAACCTATACATCAACGAAGAGCTTACGGTCAGCAACAAGCTAAAGCTAAGGATAGGCGCTTTCAATAACAGCGATGCACGCAACTCACAGATCAACCAGACCCTCGACCCACGGCAAAAGCAATTCCTTTTTGATGTGGGCGACAGCATTCAGCAGGCCCTGTATCCCACCGTGTCGCTGGACAGTTTCGCCACCGACAAGATCCTTTACGAAAAGGTCTATTTCACCAGCGGCGTTTTTCTTGATTCATTCTATCGTTATTCTGTTGATCCGGCGCTTGCACGCTTTTCGCTTTCCTTTACCGATGTAGGACAGGGCAAGGGAAATTATGTGCCTGACTTCAATGGCGCCAACGGCAAGGTTTTCCGTTTCGTACAGCCGGTGAATGGACAAAAGCAGGGACAGTACGAACCCGTTATGGTTTTGGTAACGCCCAAAAAGCAGCAGCTGATCAGCATTGGTACGGAATACCAGGTAGACAAGAACAATTCGATCAAAACCGAAGTGGCGCTCAGCAACTACGATGTAAATACTTTCTCGGGCAAGGATGGCGGCGATGATGCCGGGCTGGCCGCCAGGATGCAGTATGGGAATACGATTGAGCTCAACAAGGCAAAAAAGCTCCAGCTCATATCGGCACTGGATTACGAGTACGTGCAGCAGAAATTCCGTCCCCTGGAACGGCTCCGTTATGTTGAATTCAGCCGGGAATGGGGATTACCCCTTGTTTTGAGCCAGGCCACGGAGAATATATTCAGGGCTTCGTCACAGCTCAAATCGCCCAGGCAGGCCTTGAGCTATCAATTCATGACCTACCAGCGGAGCGACAACTATAAGGGTTACCAAAACCTCGTTCAGCATACTGCGGATTTAAGGGGATGGATGGTCAATAACCAGCTTTCCATCACCTCTTTCAACAGCGCCCTGGGCAAGGGATCCTTCCTGAGGCCTGTGATCGATATCAGCAAGCAATTGAAGCAGCTGGCATCCTGGCGCCTCGGATTCCGCTATGCACTTGAAAAGAACGAGGTGCGTCATCCTTCGAAGGACAGCCTTACGGCGCTTAGCTTTTCTTTCGATACCTATTCAGCTTACCTCAAATCGGACGAGACCAGGAAGAACCGCTACGGGTTAAGCTTCTTCATACGTTCCGACAAATATGCCCATCCTTCTGCCAGGGAGCTGGTGCGCGGCGACCGCAGCTATAATACGAATTTCGAGGCACAGCTGCTGGGCAATGAACGTCATCAGCTCCTTTTTAATGCTACCTACCGCATTCTCAAAGTCTACAACCAAACGGTTTCAAATCAAAAGGACGACAGAACGATACTGGGCCGCACGGAATACCTGGTCAACGAATGGAAAGGGCTGGTGACGGGAAATGTGCTGTACGAACTGGGAACAGGTCAGGAGCAAAGAAGGGATATCATCTATACCGCGGTACCGGCAGGGCAGGGGGAGTATACCTGGAATGATTACAACAATGATGGAATTGAGCAGCTGAACGAGTTTGAAGTGGCGCTTTTCCAGGACCAGGCAAAATACATCCGCATCTTTGTGCCTACAAACGAGTTCACCAAGGCAAACTATACCACGCTTAACTACAGCTTCCTTCTCAATCCGAAAGCTATTCTTAAAGGCAATGACCTCAAAGGCTTTGCCAAGTTTATTGCCAGGTTCAACCTGCAGACCTCCATGCAGAAAACCAAGAAATCGATAGCCCGCGGCGATTTCGAATTCAACCCCTTCCGTTACGAAGTGCTCGATACAGCGCTGCTCACGATGAATACGTCTTTTCTGAATTCGATTTCCTTCAACCGTTTTTCAAACAAATGGGGAATAGACCTGAGCAATGTACAGAACACAGGGAAGTCCCTGCTTACCTATGGCTATGAGAGCCGGCGCCTGAACGACTGGATGGCAAAGGTCCGTCTCAATCTAAGCAGCACCTTTCTTTTTGATGTTGTTGCAAGGAAGGGTCTCACAGGCCTTTATACGCCAAGCTTCGGTAACAGGAACTACGAGTTGGACATCATTTCAGCAGAGCCCAGGCTTTCCCTGATAAGAGGAACTGTATTCAGGCTGCAGACGAGCTACCGGTACGAGACCAAGAAGAACGAGCCTGCGCTGAGAGGAGAAAGATCCGTGTCTAATGCCC
>DASTPZ010000082.1:0-15469 GCA_035761965.1 Flavisolibacter sp.
CCAACCTGCAAACCCAGTACAAATACCTCGATGGCAGCGCAGGACTCAGCTTTAACACACAGGTGGGAGAGGATCCTGCGAATAACCTGGTGCTGGGTATTGCCTATCATCATTTCAACCGGCCGAGAAATTCTTTTTTTCTCAACCAGGGTGTGGTAATGCAGCCTAAATGGGTGTATTCGGCCGATCTTAAAATGGGGGTGAGCGAATCTGCTTTCATCACCCTTCATAACGATCATGTAAGGCAGGGCAGCTATAAAGAATTTATCAGCGGCTTTATGTACGGGCTTAAGATCGGGCCTTATACAGATGATCCGGATTATTTTCTGCAGGGCGGTGTATTCCTCAGGTGGCAGGATGCTGTAATACCCGCAGTGCAGCTCGATTACAGGCCATTTTCAGTATCGCTCAGCTATGATGTAAATGTGTCTGGACTCAGCCGCCTCAGTCACGGAAGGGGAGGCTACGAATTCTCTCTCAAGTATACCGGCTTTCTTGACCGCGATAATTCGAGCGCCAATGCAGTAAGGTGTCCGAGGTTTTAAGGGCAGAGAACGAAAGACCCGGTAAGGCCTTTCGGCTTACCGGGTCTTTTTTATGAGACCGTCGATGACAGCTATTCGCTGTGGAATGGGTACTTTATCAGAAGCCTCTCTTTTTCTCAGCCTCCTTTTGCATTGGATTCAGTTGGTTGCTCTTGTGTGCTTTAAAGACCTGGAACCTCGATGGCTGTGCGGGCGGCGTGCCCCAGGTATTATTGGCTTCATCGATATCAGCCGTTTCACGGTAAGGGTCCAGCTTTACGGATGCAACTTCCTTATTCTTTACAAATACTTTTTTCACATTGTTCTCATTCTTCCGCCATACTTCCGCAGGAATGCGCTCGATCTCTTTGGTTCCATCCTTGAATGTCCATTCGAGGATGATGGGCATCACGAGTCCACCCTTGTTGGTAAAATAGAGCTCATAGAAATTCTTGCTACCGTATTTCTCCGCCTTGGTGGCAGAATCGGGTGATTCGTTATACAGGGTAAAGCTGATCTTCTCAACGGAATCGGCGGTATTCCAGGGTTCATAGGTGGTATAGAAATCGCGCGTGGCTGTATCCTCGTCGATGAGCTGGGGTACATTCGATTCCTTGTTCCTGATACGCGTAATATCCTCGAAAGGCTTCGCTGCCCTGCTTTCCTGGGTCATCTCTTTTTTGGGAAGGTTGGCCATATTTACCTTGTACCACCTCATGCTGTCGATGGAGATATCGACCGCATCGATTCCATAGAACCAGCCGCGCCAGAACCAGTCGAGGTCCTTGGCGCTCGCATCTTCCATGGTGCGGAAAAAATCCGCGGGCGTTGGGTGCTTGAAGGCCCAGCGGCGGGCATATTCCTTAAATGCATAATCGAACTGCTCGCGGCCCATGATGGTCTCACGCAGGATATTAAGCGCGGCTGCGGGTTTTCCATAGGCATTTGCACCAAAATTGATGATGTTCTCCGAATTGGTCATGATGGGCTCGAGCTGGTTCTTCGGCAGCTTCATATAATCGGTGATCGTGGTGGCCGGTCCCATTTGAGAGGGGAAATTGATATCGAACTCTTTTTCTGCCAGGAACTGTACAAAAGAATTGATGCCCTCGTCGAACCAGCTCCACTGGCGCTCATCGCTGTTAACGATCATGGGGAAGAAATTATGTCCCACTTCATGGATCGTTACATAGATCATGGCATTGCGCGTAGACTCGGAGTAGGTGCCATCTTTTTGTGCGCGGCCGGGGTTGAAGGCGATCATGGGATATTCCATGCCTGCATTTCCCTCAACGCTTTGCGCGACAGGATAAGGATAGGGAATGGTATAGTTAGAATAGGTTTTGATGGTATGCGCTACCAGCTTGGTAGAATACTTTCGGTACAGCGGGTAGGATTCCTTGCTGTAATAGCTCATGCACATTATTTTTTTGGACTCTACATCGGCAGGCATGGCATCCCAGATAAAGCGCCTGCTGGTGGTCCATGCAAAATCGCGTACGTTCTCTGCCTTGAATATCCAGGTCTTCGACTGTGCGCTTTTCTGCTTCTCTGCCGCTTTCGCTTCGTCCAGCGTTACGATTTCGATCGGCTCTTTGGATGATTGGGCCTGCTTCCAGCGGCGCAGCTGCGTTGGCGAAAGTATTTTATCATAGTTCTGGCATTCGCCGGTTGCACCAACAATATGGTCGGAGGGCACCGTCATCTGCACTTTGAAGTTGCCAAAAGTAAGGGCGAACTCGCCACGGCCGGTGAACTGCTTGTTCTGCCAACCCTGGAAATCGCTGTATACGCAAAGGCGTGGATACCACTGCGAAACCGTATAAAGATAGTTGCCGTCTTCGGGGAAATATTCATATCCACCGCGGGCATCCGGTGTTTTGATCCGGTCAACCATGTAGTAATGCCATTTCACCCTGAAGCTGAAACGCTGTCCGGGCTTAATGGGACGAGGAAGGTCTATGCGCAGCATGGTTTGATTGATAGTGTAGCTGAGCGTTTTACCGGCGGAGTCGGTAAGCTGGTCGATCTTCATGCCGTTCTTTTGTAGCTCGCTCCGCCGGTCAAGATTGCGGATGGCAGTTTCTGACATAACCTGGTTAATACCGCTCTGATCGAAAACGATATTGTCGCTGGCCGGGTCATGCTGGTTTTCGTCCAGCTGCAGCCAGAGATAGGTAAGAGCTTTTGGAGAATTGTTATGATAGGTGATCCTTTCCTCACCGTCAATGCGCTGATTCTTGTCGTCAAGCGCAACCTTGATATCGTAGTCGCAACGCTGCTGCCAGTACTTGGGGCCGGGCGATCCATCGGCAAGCCGGTACTCATTGGGTGTGGGAAGCAGGGTTTCGAGCTGCTCGAATTTTTTCCCGTGGTTGGATGTGCTCTGGGAGAAGGCGGCAGCGTAACAAAAGGCAGAACAGAATAGGAGCAGTGACCTAAGCTTCATATTGGAAGTTTATTGCGTAAAAATGATGTGAAAAAACTCTGTTTAATATTAGGAAATATTTACCAGGCTCGCATAAAAATATGGTTTAGCTAAATAAAATCAGTTCGAAAAGCGTATATGAAGGAGGAACGGGCATACCCGGCCTGCACCCGGAGCAAGGCAATTAGCCGGGTACAGGCTATAGGTAGCGAGTTTAGCGGCCCATCCAGCCGCCGTCCACGGTAAGTATGGTTCCGTTGATATAATCGGAGGCAGGGGAGGAAAGAAATACAAAGGCGCCTGCCAGGTCCTCTGGAGTGCCCCAGCGGTTGGCAGGTATCCTGGAGAGGATGGAAGCACTTCGGTCAGGGTCTTCGCGCAGGGCAGTTGTGTTGTCGGTAGCTATATATCCAGGAGCAATACCATTCACTGTAAGGCCATATCTTGCCCATTCATTTGCAAATGCCTTTAGAAGAGAGGCAACGGCTCCCTTGCTCGCAGCATAACCCGGCACATTGATGCCACCCTGGAAAGAAAGCAGGGAGGCTGTGAAAACGATCTTGCCATATCCTTGTTCTACCATTCTTTTGCCAATCTCCCTGGTAAGAATGAACTGTGAGTCGAGGTTGATGTTCATGATCGCATCCCAGTATTCGTCTGGGTGTTCGGCAACGGGCTTGCGCAGGATATTGCCTGCGTTATTGATAAGGATATCGATGCGTTCATGATCCTGTTTTACCTTCTCTATGAAACGGTAAAGGCTCTCCCGTTGGCTGAAATCGCATTGGTAGGAATAGAATTTTCTCCCTGCGGCCGTCACCAGCTTTTCGGCCTCGCTGCCCGAGGAGGGAAGAGAGTGGCTAACGCCGATGATATCTGCTCCTGCTTCTGCAAGTGCAACGGCAATGGCAAGGCCTATGCCGCGGCTGCAGCCTGTAACCAGGGCCAGTCGGCCTTTTACACTGAAATCGATCATATGGTTTTATTGAAGTTCTTGAATGTTTACAGCATCCATATCGGTAAAAGCCATGTTCTCACCGGCCATGGCCCAGATAAAGGAGTAGTTGCCGGTTGCCACGCCGCTGTGAATGCTCCAGCTTGGCGAAATCACGGCCTGTTCGTTATTAAGGAAAAGATGTCTTGTTTCGTGTGGCTCGCCCATAAAATGCACGATGCGCTGTCCCTGGGCAAGGTCGAAATAAAAATATGCCTCCATCCTGCGGTCATGCAAATGCGGAGGCATGGTATTCCAGATGCTTCCTTGCTTGAAGGAGGTAACACCCAGCACCAGCTGGCAGCTTTGCAGTCCATCGGCATGGATATACTTATTGATCACGCGATGGTTGTTGTTGTCAAGGCTGCCCAGCTCTGCGGGAGATGCCTGGGAAGGCTTCATCAGTTGCACAGGATACTCCTTGTGCGCAGGGCACGAAAAGAAGATGAACTTGGCCGGATCCGAGGGATTGTCTGAGCTGAAGCTCACATCCTTCACGCCTTTGCCTATATACAGGCAGTCCAGTTTTTCCATCTTATGTGTTTCACCACCGGCTTTGACGCTTCCTTTGCCGCCTATGCTGATGATGCCGATCTCGCGTCGGCTGAGAAAGAACTCGGCTTTCAGCTGCTCATAGGCAGGCAGCGGCAGCGTACCTTCAACCGGCATGGCTGCGCCAACGACCATCCTGTCGTAATGCGTGTACGCGGCCTCTACCTTGCCCGGTACGACGAGGTTTTCGAGCAGGAATTTTTCTCTGATTCTTTGCGTTGTGTACGACCTGAAATCTTCGGGGTGTACCTGGTGCAGGATCTTCATTATGATTT
The DNA here is from genome assembly GCA_035761965.1 of Flavisolibacter sp. Classification (GTDB taxonomy): domain Bacteria; phylum Bacteroidota; class Bacteroidia; order Chitinophagales; family Chitinophagaceae; genus Flavisolibacter. Next base: position 4,774 of record DASTPZ010000082.1, read on the forward strand.
TATTTTATGGTATTGTTCTTACTGGTGACAAACTGGTTCGAAACGATCTTACCGGAGCCTGTGATCGTATTGTTTTGCAGCAGATGCACCGCCCGGACCGTGTCTTCGAAAAGGATCAATGTGCCATCCGGATCACAGCTGGTAAAGCGGTTATGATTGATCAGCGACTGCTGGGTGCCGGTGAGGCTGATCAGCGCTTGTCCCTGCGTGCGGGGCCGGCAATTGGTAAATGCATTGTTGGTAAGCATAAGGTTAGGGCCCATCGTACTTTCGTCATTGCCGCCACGAAGCATGGTGAGCAGGGAGCCTGTATGATCAGTTATATAGTTATTGATGAAAACCAGCTTCTCGGTATTGTAGTATCCTTTTTTATCGGTTTCCTCATCAAAGGATAACAGTCTTGCCGAGTTCTTTACAAAGCTGTTTGCCGCCAGCTGTATGCTGTCGCAGATGGTGGATTTAGTCGCCCGGAGGATTGATCCCTCTTTGCTGTCAAAATTCAAAAAAGAGCATTTGCTTACCGTGATCGATGAATGTTTGCTGCTGCCGCTTGTATCGGTCACTATGAGATCCTTTGCCCTGAGTCCCGAGAGATCCATGGCAAGGCCGGCCATTTGAAGCTGTCCTCCCCCTTTTACCTGGAAAAGAAATGGAAGAACGCGGCCTTCGGCACTCGTGAACCTGACGGCATCCTTCAGTGCTGACCTGAAGCGGATCTTTCCATTGATGTCGAGTGGCTCGGCAAACTCGTAGCTGCTGGAAAGAAGATCGATCACGACCAGCCCTGTTTCGATGTTGGCGAGTGCATGCTTTATTTCAGCCGGTGTACTGCAGGAAACAAAAACAGTGGTTCCGGGCTGCTTCGATGGCTTAAACCATTTTGCACCGCAGTTGGCGGAAGCATTGGAGAAAAGCTTCGATACCAGCGCCGTGCCGGCAAAGCCAGGTGCCGGCGACAGAGCGCCCACCCTTCCTTTGGCCAGCTTTCGCAAAGAATCGAGCCTGAGCTTGTTAAGCCCCCTGCCAGCGAAAGGCATGCTGAGTGTATCGGCCTTCGTTACCGTCAGCGATGCTTTTTCAAAACCGGCTGAGAGCGGCTGCCGCTGAGCAGCGCTTACCTTATTTTCAGAAAAGCGGAAGCCCTTTGTATCGTCGAAGCTTCGATAGATCAGGCTGTCGATCGTGTTGTAGAATATATTGTTGGCAAAGACAACATTATCTGGCGGCAGGGTACGCTCCGCATCGCTGCCCTCGCAAAAGCTGATCGGCGAGCACTGGAAGAAGCTGTTGTTCATCACTACCGCATCTGTTACCTGCACATAACGGTGGGCCGGAGAATTGGGAATGCCATTCATGATAGCCATGGGGCTGCGGAAGGCAGTTCCCCTGCACTTATAAAAAAGATTGTTCACCACCCACTGGCCGCGGTTGATGATCCTGATGCCGCCGGTGCCCGCCTTACCATTGCCGAGGAAGATATTGTTCTCAACTGTATTGTTGTCGCCATGGCGAAGCACCACGCTTCCCTGGCATTCCTTGAGCACATTGCCGCGAATGACATTGCTGCCCGATTTGATGGACACGACCTCTGCCTCTCCATCGCAGTGCTCAAAAAAATTATCGGTGATCTGCGTATTCGAATTGAACTGGCAATGCTGCGATACGCCTACCCTGATGATCTCTCCGCCATTGGAAGCCAGGGGCGGGCGTTTTCCAAAATAGTTGTGATCGATGGAATGAAAATTCTCACGGCTTTTTTCATCGTCAAGCATAACTGCCAGCAGCACCCCCATATTCGTTTTATTGTGAAAGCTGCAGTGGTCGAGCCGGTTATGCCTTCCATAAAAAGCTACCCACTGGTCTTCGTCCATACGCCCGGGCTTGTTAAAATCATCGATGGCGCAGTTGGTTACCCTGCAATGATTGGCCACTTTATCGCGCGAGGTCCTGAATTCGATCACGGCATTGCCCGGCGCTGCGCCACCTGCGAAAAGCAATCCATCCACTACGATATAGCTGCCGCCCAAACGCAGCTGTGAAGCGCCGCTGAACACCACCTTGCCTGCAGTTTGCGCTTTGAATACAATAGGCTTTGCAGCAGTTCCTGCGCAGTCGATAGAGATAGAGGCGTCCTTCCAGCTGCCATTCTGCAGTACAATGGTATCGCCCGGGCGTGCGCGGGAAATGGCTCCTTTAAGTTCCTCCAGGTTCTTTACGGGTATATTACGCGCATTGCTGCTGGCAATGGTAAGTATAAAAAAGGCAAAAGCAATCAATCGTTTCATGCGGCTGTTTTATATGGTTATCTGGTTTTTCTAAGGTTTCTGAGCGAAGATTCACGCACCACCAGCTTTGGCTTGAGAATGATGGATACATCATCCATATCCTCGTTGTGCATTCGCTCGATAAAAAGCTTGGCGGCAGTCTTGCCCAGTTCGAAGGCCGGTTGGTCGACGCTGGAGATGGCCGGCGTTACCAGGCTGGTAACGGGCTCGTTGTTGAATCCCACCAGTCCAACATCCTTTGGCATGCGAAGGCCTTTTTCCTTGATGGCCAGCATGGCGCCGATGGCCATGCGGTCGCTAATGGTAAAAATGGCATCCGGTCTTTTTTTGGATGATAGCAGATCGAGCGTGGCATTGTAAGCGTATTGCTGGTTGAAATCACAATGAACGATCAATCCTTCGTCTGCCCTGATGCGGTGCTTTTTAAGCGCCGCGAGGTACCCCTCCATGCGGTGGTTGCTGATGGTAAGATTCTTAGGGCCGGCAAGAATGGCAATGCTCTTATAGCCCTGCTCAATCAGGTGTTCGGTAGCAAGCAGGCCACCTTCTCTGTTATCGATCTGAACGCAAGGGGCTTCAGGGAGGGAGGGGCTGACGCGGTCGAAAACGACCATGGGGAGGTTTTTGTCTCTTATCTTCCTGATATGCTCAAAGGTTTTTGTTTCGCTGGAGATGGAAACAAGAAAGCCATCGACCAGGCTGTCGAGCAGGCGTCTTGTATTGACGATCTCCCTGCCAAATGATTCATTGCTCTGGCATACCATCACGGTATAGCCTGCTTCCAGCGCCACTTCGTCAATGCCCTTTACCATGGTGGCAAGCATGTAGTCGAGATTGGGTACCAGCACGCCAATGGTATGGGTCTGGTTTTGCTGGAGGCTGAGCGCAAGCCGGTTGGGCTGGTAGTTCAGCTTCTCCGAAAGCTGTTGCACTGCCTTGCGCGTTTGCAGGCTTACGTCCGGTGCATTGCGCAAAGCCCTCGATACGGTGGAGATGGATATCTGCAGGGTCTTGGCGATGTCTTTTATGGTCGCTTGTTTGTTCATATTGCCGGTTTGTAAATATAGAATGAATATAAGAAAGATGTCGGGAATTGCCGGGAACGTTACCGGGAACGGTTCCGGCAATTTTTTTGGCGAATGCTGTTTTCTCCTGCTATATTTAGCTTGAAATCGTTTACTGACAAGCTATTCATTCGTTCAAGCCCTGTCTGGCAAAAGGCAGAAAACTTACGCAATTATGAGGATGCTAACGGTCTACTTGCTTTGCTTATCTGTTCTGGCACATGCTCAACATCCGGTAGCCTTTGCTACAAAAGCCGACCTGCTCCAGCTCAAGGGACAGCTCAACCGCTATCCCGCTCTTACGGCTTCTTATACCGATACAAAAAAAATGGTTGATGCCTGGCTCGGAAAAGAAGTAGATGTTCCTTTCCCCAAAGACCCTGCCGGTGGTTACACCCATGAGCGTCACAAAGAGAACTATATTCTCATGCTCAATGGCGGCCTGCTTTATAATCTTACCGGCGACCGGCGTTATGCCCTGCTCGTGAGGGACATGCTGTTGAAATACGCTGCGCTCAACCCCGGTCTTGGTAAACATCCCCAGGCAACCAGCAGCTCGCCCGGCCGTATCTTCTGGCAGGCGCTTAACGATGCCAACTGGCTGGTATATGCAGGCCTGGGCTATGACCTCATTCAACCCATGCTCACCCCGGCCGAGCGCAAAACGATCGAGCAGGGTGCTTTCAAGCCCGAGGTAGATTTCATTACAAAAGACCTCGAATCCTGGTTCAACCTTATTCATAACCATGGCGTGTGGGCCTGTGCGGGTGTTGGCATCGTGGGCATAGCTACAGACAACGCAGATTATGTGCGCATGGCGCTCCATGGCACTGATGGAAAGAGCGGTTATATGGTGCAGCTCGATGAGCTGTTTTCTCCCGATGGGTATTATACCGAAGGCCCTTACTACGTTCGCTACGCATTGCTGCCCTTTTATCTTTTTGCGAATGCCCTCAACAACGCCAGGCCCGAGCTCAAAATATTCGAACACCGGGGCCGCATACTCCGGAAGGCTCTTGATGCAGGTCTGCAGCAAACGAATACAGATGGACGGTTCTTTCCCGTTAATGACGCCATCAAGGAAAAGGACTATACCACCAATGAACTCGTTACAGCTGTCAATATCGCCTGGGACGTGTACGGAAAAGATGAGGCCCTGCTTGCTATTGCAGCCAGGCAGGGTAGGGTGATGCTCCATACCGGTGGCGCCGGTGTTGCCGCCGCTCTTGCTGCAGGAAAGGGCGCTATGGCAGCTTACCCTTATAAAACGGTTGAATATGGCGATGGGCCTAAGGGCAACCAGGGCGGGATCAGCCTGTTGCGGTCGGGTACGGGTTCTAACCTTACAAGCCTTTTCTTCAAGTATGCTTCACACGGACTTTCCCATGGTCATTACGACAGGCTTGGCATCTTTCTTTACGACCAGGGCAACGAAGTGCTGGCTGATTATGGTGCGGTACGGTTCATAGGCGTTGAACAGAAATGGGGAGGCCGCTACCTGCCGGAGAATAAGACATATGCGGCCCAGACCATAGCGCACAATACCATCACCGTAGATGAAACCAGCCATTTCAAAGGCAAGGAAGCAGACGCGGAAAAAAATCCGGGTCAGAAAATATTCAGCGATGTTAAAGATCCCCGCATACAGGTAGTGGCCGCCAAGGAAGAAAAGGCCTATGACGACGTGAGGCTTTACAGGACGGTTTACTTCCTGCAGCTGCCAGGTGCATCGAAGCCTTTGCTGGTAGATCTTTTCAGGACCGTTTCGGATAATGTTCACCAGTACGATCTTCCCTTTCAATACAATGGCCAGCTGATCAGCACTTCCTTTGCCTACCAATCACATACCGCACAGCAGCAAACATTGGGGAAGCGCAACGGCTACCAGTTTCTCTGGAAGGAAGCAGAAGCCATTTTGAAAGATACCATGGCCCAGCTTACTTTTTTAACAGGCAAGACCTACTATTCTGTTAGCACCCTGACCGGTGATTCGGCCCACATCTTCTTTACCCGTGCGGGAGCCAACGATCCTAATTTCAATCTTCGCCGTGTTCCCTCTTATATTATACGCAAGCGCGGAACCAGCAAGCAGTTCGTAAGCGTTGTTGAGATACATGGAAATTATGACCCGGTGGGAGAATTTTCCGGTAATGCTTATTCTTCCGTACAGGATATAAGCCTGCTGAGGGAAGACGGGGACTATACTATTGCGCGTATCAGGATTAAGGGAAAAGAGCTGATTGTAGCCCAGGCCAATAAGGAATATGGCGCGGCGCTCAGGCATAGCATCAGTGCTGGCGGAAAACCAGTTGAGTGGACCGGCCCCTTTGGCATCTGGTACGAGGGAAAGCCGCTCAAAAACTAATTGTACAACTTATTCTTTTATAAAAACGCCACAAATGGAAAATGTAGCAACAAAAGTGTTCATCGAGAATCGCGAAGTGTATTGGGAGCCGGTCGCAGAAGGAGTGAAAAGAAAGATCATGGCTTACGATGAATCGCTGATGCTGGTAAAGGTCGAATTTGAAAAAGGTGGAGTAGGTGCCATACACAGTCACCGCCACACGCAGATCACTCACGTTGAAAGCGGTGTATTTGAAGTAGAGATCAGCGGTGAAAAAAAGATACTCACGGCAGGTGATGTGTTTTATATACCGCCGCATGCGCTGCACGGAGCCGTATGCCTGGAGAGCGGGGTGCTCATCGATGTGTTCAGCCCCATGCGCGAGGATTTCATTGCCGCAGAAAAATAGGGGGCTTTGAAGGGGGTTCGAATAAAGCAAATCAGACCTGGCCATGCCGGATGGAAGCGCTTGCGGCATGACCAATAACCGGAGGGGATAAATTATTATTTATGAAATTGAAAGGGCTGCGCTGGTGGATTATAACGCTGATCGCTATAGCCACGGTTATTAACTATATCGACCGGACGGCGATCAATATCTTGTGGCCTTACATCTACAAGGATTTCGGCATATCCGATGCTCAAAGCAAACACGCGCTCAGCGATCTTACCACCTATTTCCTGATCGCCTACGCTATCGGCCAGACCATTACGGGAAAGCTGATGGACTCGGTAGGTACGAGAATGGGCTTTGCCATCTCCATCATTGGCTGGAGCATCTCGATCGCTCTGCACGCGGTTGCCAGAACACTCTCCACCTTCAATATCTTCCGCTTTTTTCTTGGTGTGAGCGAGGCAGGCAACTGGCCTGGCGCCGCCAAGAGCAATGCACAATGGTTCCCGGCAAAAGAAAGGGCTATTGCGCAAGGTATCTTTGGTGCCGGAGCCTCGCTGGGCTCAGTGGTTGCCGCACCGGTCATTGCATCACTTTATTACGCTTATGGCTGGCAGGCTACCTTCATCGGTATAGGCGCGCTGGGTTTTATCTGGGTAGTGCCCTGGTTATTCATCAACAAGAACACACCCGACAAGCACCCATGGATCACCCGCGAAGAGCAGGAGCATATCCTGCAGCCCGGCCAAACAGTGGATGCAGCACAAACAAAGGTCTATACCTGGAGGGAACTGCTCCGGTTCAGGAATACATGGGGTATCATTACCTCGCGTTTTTTTATCGATCCCATCTGGTGGATGTTCGTTACCTGGCTGCCTTTTTTCCTGAAAGATCAATTCGGCTTCGATATTAAGGAGGTAGGCGCTTTTGCCTGGGTGCCTTTTCTTTTTGCGGCCCTGGGTGGTCTCAGCGGAGGCTTTTATTCCTCAGCCCTTATCCGCAGAGGCATGCTTCCTGAAAAGGCAAGGAAGAGCGGCATCAGCATCGGCAGCATCATCATGCTGCTGTCACTGGCAGCCATTGCATTTTACCTTGATGCGCTGAAAGACCATGTGAACGTGGCCATAGCGCTGATCAGTGCCACCCTGTTTGGCTTCCAGTTCCTGATCAACAACCTGCAAACCCTGCCCGCCGATTATTTTAACGGAAAGAATGTGGGTACGGTGGCAGGCATGGGTGGAACAACCGCCGTTGCCGGCACCCTGGTGGTGATGAGGCTCGTTCCGGTCATCACCGAAAAAAGTTATGTACTGTTCTTTGTGATAGCCGCAGCCCTGGTGCCCGTAGCCTGGCTCTGCGTAAAATTCATTTCATCCAAGCCGAAACTGGTGCAGGCAGACAGGCCTGTATCGGTATAAAATTGCTCATCTTATCTAAATACTGCTATATGACTAAATTTCTACTCTCCTGCATGTTGGCCCTGGTTGCCGGTATAACCCATGCCCAAACAACCTATTACTGGGTGGGCGGCGCCTCCAGCGGAACGGTCAACACCGGTGCTAACTGGAACACGGCGATCAATGGAACGGGCAGCAGCCGTCCTTCCTCTTCGGGCGCAACGGATGTTCTCGTATTTGACGGCGCCAACCTGGGCGGCGCTTCCACGGTTACCGGGCCTGCTACCATCAACCTTAATGCAAGCATTACCTGCGGGCAGATGAAATTTGTCAACAACGCCCAGATCAGCTTTATTCGCGGCACTGGAGGTACCAGCACGATCAACATCAGTGGTGGCTCGGGTGAAGATTTTGTAATTGAAAGCGGATCCTCCCTTTCACTTGTCTCTACCGTGGGCAGCACTGTAATCGCCATGGCGGCTACCACTACCGGCCGGGTAAGCGGCAATATGGCGATGATCACAAACTGGCAAGCCAGGATTGCCAATACCACCGGCGGCTCTCCGGGCTCGCTGGTTTTTACGAGCGGTTCGAACTTTCGCACCAATATAACTGCCGGCTCTGCAGCTTATGCCTTCGGCAATGCCAGCCAGTCTTCCGAAAAATGGGTGGTCTTCGAAGCAGGCTCGCATCTCTATTATGAGGGAGGCTACAGTCCTATGGGCAGCAGTTCTACCTTCATGCCCATCGATTTCAAAGCCGGAAGTTTCTGGCATCACAAGGCCAATAACCCTGCAACCGGCTTCGGAACTTTCTTTAACCGGAAAAGCTTCGCCAATATCATCGTGGAGAACAATGCCACGCTTGCCGCTGATGGTTCCATCTTCAGGATCGATACCCTCACCATCAATCCGGGCAGCTCCTTCGTTACCCATAGCAGTGGTGAAACAGTGGTGCTTGGACCCATTTCGGTCTTTGGTGATCTTACCAGCGATCCCGCCAGTACCAATGAGCTTGTGCTGGCCGGCAACGATCCTCAAACAATTTCCGGAGGAGGAACAGTTAATATACCCGGGCTCGTGGTTGCCAATAACGCTCAACTATTGCTTGAGAAAAATATAAACGTACATAGATCGGCATCAATCTTCGGCAAGATCAATTTCGACAATTTTCAGCTTACCGGCGCGGGCAATTTCAGGGCTGCAGGGCAGCGCTCAGCGATCGCTGCTACAGGGAACCTGGTTGCGGGATCCTATATGATAACCGGGAATACTGGCATTCCTTCGGGCAGCGTGGGCTTCGGCATCACCGGTACCGGCATTGCTCCAAATACAGCGGTCGTCTCTGTTTCCTCGACAGGCGATTCTGTTTTTTTGTCAAAGCCTGTCCTTGCCTCCGGATCGGCTGTGGCGCTTTCGGCCAGCACCGATGGCAGCACCCTCGAGACCGCGGGCGTCAACGGGTTCGAAAATGCTAGCGGCTCCGTGGCATTAACTGGCTCCAAGAATTTTGAGAACGGCATCAGCTATATCATTAACGCCTCTACCAGCCATCCCTTTGGTATTTCAACCGGTTCTACAGCGGGCTTTATCAGGGCGGCGAATGTAAGGTTCAATAACGCAGTTACAACCAATACCAGTGCTCATATTTCCGGCAATCTTCATCTGGGCTCCGGAAGAGCAACCATCAGGTCTTCTGATACGGTGCACTTGCTATCGGGTGCTACGCTTACAGGAAGCTTTGGCTCCACTAGCTATTTTGTTACATCAGCCGATGTGGCTACAGGCGCACAAGGCGTGTTCAGGTTCGATGGAGTATCAGGCTCTCAGGTATTGCCCATCGGTACCGCCGGTCAATACCTGCCTGCCACGGTAAATCCCGGTACCGCCTCAGATTTTGCCGCATCGGTCTTTGAAGGCATTACGGCGAACGGCCTGCCCAACGGCACGCCCCTCACCGCATCTGAGAAGCTGACCAAGGTAAATGCAGTATGGTCGATCGAGCGAGTGAACGGGACCGGCAACAGCAACCTCGAACTGGCTTGGACACAGGCATTGGAGGGAACGGCTTTCAGCACTTTCCTGAATGCCGATATCGGCATCATAACCAATCAGAACCCGGGTTGGAGCCTTCCGGTCACTGCCGGCGACAATACGCTCAACTCCGCTGCTGGTATAGTAAGCAGCTTTGGCCGCTTTGGTATTGGTGCAAAACCGCCAACAGATCCATTTACTTTTAATCCCCTTGTTTCGAAAACCTACGGCGATCCGGATTTTAATCCCGGTGCCATCAGTCTCAATACGGCACAGCCAATTGTCTACACAAGCAGCAACCCTGCTGTGGCTACCATTGTTGCCAACCAGGTACACATCACAGGTACCGGCACTACGGATATTACGGCTAGCCAGGCAAGCGATGGATTCTATGATGCGGTGAGCGTTACACAAAGCCTGACGGTGGCAAAAGCACCGCTAACAATCAGGGCAGATGACAAGCTCAAGCCTCAAGGCGATCCAAACCCGGCCCTCACCCTTACTTACACCGGTTTTGTTTACGGTGAGAATGCATCCGTGCTAACGACCCCCGTGAACATCAGCACCACAGCGGTAACCGCGTCGCCTGCAGGAACTTATCCCATCGTTGTATCCGGGGGAGCGGCCGCGAACTATACCATCACCCTGGTGAATGGTACGATGACCGTTACTCCAAGACAGCCGCAAACGATCACGTTCAATGCTCTCTCTTCGAGAACTTATGGCAGTGCGGATTTTTCGTCCGGCGTGTCCAGCTCAAACAATACGATCCCGGTAGTGCTCACCAGCAGCAACCCAGCAGTCGCCACCATCGTTGGCACAAATATTCGTATCGTGGGCGCAGGTACAACAACGATCACGGCTTCACAGGCCGGTAATGACCTTTTCTTCCCGGCTCCCAGTGTTGCAAGAACACTGACGGTGAATAAGGCAAACCTTACCGTACGAGTTCGCGATACGGTGAAAACGGTTGGAGAGCCCAATCCTCCATTCCAGATCACTTATTCGGGTTTTGTGCTAGGTCAGAATGCAGGCAACCTGCCTACGCAACCCGTTGCAACAACTACTGCCACCACGTCTACACCTCCTGGCTACTATCCTATAGAGCTAAGCGGTGGTGTTTCATCCAACTATAATTTTATTTATAATAACGGCAGGCTTACCATTCTTCCGCTTACG
>DASTPZ010000083.1:0-25090 GCA_035761965.1 Flavisolibacter sp.
AAAAGAACGTACCCCAGGCCCAGGCCACCGAGGAGTTCTATGAGGCGGTTTATGGCGAGCACCGCTATGCCAAAACCTTTCCGACCGAATCAATGATCAACAGCTATACGATTCAGAACGTAAAGGATTTTTTTGAAAAGAACTTTGGTGCCAAGCGCTCGGTTCTTTATGTTGTAGGCAAGTTCGACGAGAAGGCCGTTAACGCTGCCATCGGCGCAAGCCTCGGCAAATTCAGGCCCGGCCCTGAGGTATCTTATCCCGAAGTGCAGGCAAAGGCCGCCCAGGATACCCTGATCCTCGACCGCAAAGGCGCACCACAAACCACGCTCATGGTGGGTCTGCCGGTAGTTACGCCTTCCAATAAGGATTATGTTCCCCTGCTGGTGACCAACTCGCTGCTGGGTGGCTCTTTCGGCTCCCGCATTACGAGCAATATCCGCGAGAACAAGGGTTATACCTATTCTCCCTTTAGCACCGTGCAAAACCGCAAGGGAAGCGCAATCTGGTATGAGCAGGCCGATGTGACCAGCGAGCATACCGTGGACGCACTGCTCGAGATCGAAAAGGAGATCAAAAAGCTGCAGGTGCAGGCGCCAACCAAGGATGAGCTGGCGGGCATACAGAACTATGAAGCCGGCATATTTGTACTGCAGAACTCAACACCTGCAGGCATCATTGGCCAGCTGAACTTCCTCGACCTCTATGGTCTCGACGACAGCTACCTGAACAATTATGTGAAGAACATTTACAAGGTAACACCTGAGATGGTATCACAGATGACAAAGAACTATATCCAGTACGATAAGATGACAAAGGTGCTGGTTGGAGACAAGACCGCGATCCAGCAGCAGATAGAAAAGCAGAAAGCAACACCAAGAACATTCTGATGAGAAGGGCAGCAAGCTGCCCGATACTTCTCCGATTAAGATCCGGTGGTAAATGTGCCACCGGATTTTTTATGCCTTTTCTTCCTTAATTTGAACCATGAATTCACCTGCGCCCTTAGCCGAACGGATGCGGCCGCAAACCCTGGATGATCTTTCGGGCCAGGAACACCTGGCCGGCAAGGGAAGCATTCTACGCAAGGCCATAGAAAAAGGCAGGATACCTTCGATGATCCTCTGGGGTCCGCCAGGTACCGGCAAGACCACCATAGCCAATATCATTGCACATACGCTCGACCTCCCCTTCATTACCCTGAGCGCCATCAGCGCAGGCGTAAAGGAGGTGAGGGAATCCATTGCACAGGCACAGCATTCTCCGGGCACCATCCTTTTCATCGATGAGATTCACCGGTTCAATAAAGGACAGCAGGATGCCCTGCTCGGCGCAGTAGAGAAGGGTGTGATCACGCTTATTGGCGCTACCACCGAGAACCCTTCCTTTGAAGTAAACAGCGCCTTGCTCAGCCGCTGCCAGGTATATGTGCTGAAGCCCCTCACCGAAGAAAACCTCGTAGCACTCCTGCAACATGCCCTGCAGAAAGACGAATCGCTGAAAGCAAAAGAGGTTAGCCTGGAAGAAACAGCCGCCCTGCTCACGATATCGGGCGGCGATGCCAGGAAGCTCCTGAACCTGCTCGAGCTGGTTGTGGACAATGTTGACAAAGGTGCAGCGATCACCGATGATCTAGTTATGGATATTGCACAAAAGCGGATTGCCCTTTACGACAAATCGGGTGAGCAGCATTACGATATTATTTCCGCCTTTATCAAGTCGATGAGGGGCAGCGATCCCAATGCCGCCATCTACTGGCTTGCGCGTATGATCGAAGGCGGCGAGGATGTAAAGTTCATCGCACGCCGCATGGTGATATTTGCTTCGGAAGATATCGGTAACGCCAACCCAACTGCTCTAGTGCTGGCTAACTCGGCTTTCGAGGCCGTGAATAAGATCGGCTACCCCGAAGCAAGGATCATCCTGGCCCAATGTGCCACCTACCTTGCCTCTTCGCACAAAAGCAACGCATCCTACATGGCCATAGAAGATGCGATCGACACCGTGCGTAAGCAGGGCGACCTGCCCGTGCCGCTTCACGTCCGCAATGCGCCAACAGGACTGATGAAGAAGATGGGCTATGGCAAGAACTACAAGTACGCGCACAGCTATGAATCCAATTTCATCGAGCAGGAATTTCTTCCAGATGAAATAAAAGGAACAGTTTTTTATGAGCCGGGCAAAAACCCGAGAGAGGAGGAACTGAGAAAATACCTGAAAAGCCTCTGGAAAGAAAAATATAAGTACTGACCAAACCAATACACATGAGAATTATGTTCGTTCTGGGCCTGCTGGCCCTTGTCTCTTCCGTTCATTCGCAAAAGATCATCCAGCGCGATGCACAGATCGAGCAAATGGTGAAGGAAATCTCTCCCGACAGCCTCCGGTCCTATATCAGCCGACTGGTTAGCTTCGGCACCCGGAACACGCTGAGCACTACCACCGATAAAAAAAGAGGCATTGGAGCGGCAAGAGAATGGGTGGTGCAAAAGTTCAACGAGTTTGGCCGCAGCAGCAATGGCAGGCTTACTGCCTATCTCGATACCACTACCCTTGCACCTGACGGCCGCAGGGTGGATGTGGCAACCAGTCTTGGAAACCCGATGGCCATTCTCAAAGGAACAGATCCCAACGATACCCGCATCTATATGATCAGCGGGCACCTCGACAGCCGGGTCACTGATGTGATGAACAGAACAGCCGATGCGCCCGGAGCCAACGACGATGGCAGCGGCGTGGCTGCTGTCATGGAATGTGCCCGCATCATGAGCAAACAATCCTTCCCTGCTACTATCATTTTCGTAGCCTTTAGCGGTGAAGAGCAAAGCCTGCTGGGCTCTACCTTTCTCGCCAACAGCGCAAGGGCCAAGAACTGGAATATCGATGCCTTGCTTAACAACGACATCATGGGAAGCAACAACAGCAACGAGACCAATATCATCGACAACACAAGGCTAAGAGTCTTCAGCGAGGCCTATTCGGTTACCGATACCGGCAGGCTGGCAGCCAATATCCGCAGCCTGGGCCTGGAGAACGACAGCCGCTCGAGGCAGCTCGCCCGCTATGTAAAAGAAACCGGGGAGCGCTATGTAGACAATCTCGAGGTGATGCTTGTGTACAGGCCTGACAGGTTCCTGAGAGGAGGCGACCAGACACCCTTTCTTCAAAAAGGCTATACTGCTGTAAGGCTTACCGAAATGAACGAGAACTACGACCACCAGCACCAGGACCTTCGTACCGAAAAAGGTAAAGTGTATGGCGACCTGATTGAGTTCATGGATTTTGAATACCTCAGAAAAAACACGGCGGTCAACCTCGCCACGCTCGCCAACCTGGCCAAGGCACCAGCTGTACCAAGGGAGCCAAAGGTGGAAGTAAAGAACCTTACCAACTCCACAACATTGAACTGGAAAGCACCGGAAAGCGGCACCGCGGCAGGTTACTACGTGCTGGTAAGAGAAACGAGCAGTCCTGTTTGGCAAAAGAAGTTCTATACAACCCAAACCAACATCACGCTGCCTTATTCAAAGGACAATTATTTTTTCGCTATCCAGTCCGTTTCGGCCAGCGGCAACGAAAGCCTTGCTGTGATTCCGGCAACCGCCCGCTAAATTTGCACGATGCACATTCAATGGATCCTGAAAAAATTTGAGGAGCTCGACCCTTTTCAATTGTATGCCATACTTCAACTGCGCAACGAAGTTTTTGTCGTTGAGCAGAACTGCGTTTTCCAGGATGCCGACGACAAGGACCAGGCGTCCTATCACCTGCTTGCTTATGCCGGCAACAAGCTGGTTGCATATACCAGGCTTATCCCTGCGGGCATTGCCTACGATGTGCCCTCTATAGGCCGCGTGGTAACCTCGCCCGTAGCAAGGGGAACAGGTACCGGCCGGGAACTGATGCTGCGTTCCATAGAGCTCTCTTACCAGTTGTTTGGCGCAACACCGATAAAGATCGGTGCGCAGCTTTATCTCAAACGTTTTTATAACTCGCTCGGCTTTGAACAAACGGGAGACATGTACCTCGAAGACGGCATCGAGCATATACATATGACACGGAATACCGACAGGTAATTTTACGTATAGGCATTCGTGTTTTCTCTTAGTGAATAAAAAATATTTACGATATGCTTGTATGCTAATATTAACTTCTCTACTTTAGCCGCGTTATCCAAATCCTAATAAAACCAAAAATTCCATGACTATGAGAACAATTGTACCTAGCGTACGTACATTCGTACTCATTTGCATTTTCGTTGCATCCTTCACTCGTTCATCTTCACAAGCAATTACAACCGGAAACGGCAAAGTGGAACTCGGCTTAGGCATCGGTCCTATGTTCTTCCTTGGCGACCTCGGTGGAAACCCCGGTATCGGAAAATCCACCTGGCTTAAAGACGTTAGCTTCCCACTTACCAAATTATCCCTTGGCGCTTATGCCAATATTTACCCGGCTGAATGGTTAGGATTCAGGATAGCTTTCAACAAAGGAAAGATCGAAGGTTATGACAGCCTTGTAAAGGACAAAGGCGGCCTGGAAACCTATAGAAAAGCACGTAACCTTCAGTTCCAGTCCAACCTTTTTGAAGCTTATGTAGCCGCGGAGATCTATCCCACAGTATTCTTTGAAAGGTATGACGGACTCCAGGGCAAGTTCAGGCCTTATGGCTTGATCGGCGTTGGCATGTTCAGGTTCAACCCCAAAGGAAAATACTATGCACCCAATGGCACCGCCAGGTGGGTTGAGCTCCAGCCCCTCCGCCTCGAAGGCCAGGGCATGTCGGAGTATCCCGACCGCAAGCCTTACAAGCTTACCCAGCTGGAATTCCCTATGGGCTTTGGTTTCAAATACTACCTGAAAGAGAATTTTTATCTTGGCCTTGAAGTGCTGCACCGTCAGACCACGACTGATTATATGGACGACGTGAGCACCACCTATATCGACAACACACTTTTTGCCAACTACCTCACTGCCGAGCAGGCCGAGATGGCAAACCAGCTTTACTATCGAGAGAACTACGTTCCTTACAGCACCCAGACCCGTCGTCCTACGGACTCTCAACGCGGACATGCTGCCCAGAACGATGCATTCTTCTCCACCATTCTCCGTCTTGGATGGAGGCTGAACGATGCCAACTCTCCCAACGGAAGAGCGATCAGGCAGCTGCGTTGCCCTTCATTCTATTAAACCAACGAACCAGCCATGAAAAGAAACCTACTGCTTATTTGCTGCGTGATGATCATGTATGGCTTTACCATTTCACACAAAAGCCCGGCCGCCGCAGGCAGCAGTAATCTTTCGGATTCACTTGTGCTGAAGAAAAAGCCGGGGAGCAGGAAGAACTCAATCAAGATCTATCCCAATCCCTCCTATGGCAGGCTCAGTGTAAGCGCCACTACAACGGCAACCCTCCATTTCTACATTTTCGATCTGGAAGGAACATTGATCTACCAGGCAAAGCTGAACAACAAAGACAAAAAAACTATCGATAACCTCCCGAAAGGGACCTATCTGTATGATGTGTTTGAGCAGGATGAATGCATCGAAGAAGGAAAGATCATTATAAAGTAAATTCCAATAAGCGGCAGCGAGCTTAATAAAATTCAATACCTGGTTGATGAAACCTAATCCGTTCCCTATAGTACGCTAAGAAAATTTTATTAATCACTCCCTGCCTCCCTTATTGGATCTTTTACTAACCGCTCTTTTTCATAGCCATAACTACCCCGCCGCAGGGAAATTGGTGTAATCTTATATCCGGATGAAACAGGGTCCACCGCCCATTCAAAGATTTGCCTAATCACTTCCTGCCAACAACGGGGATGTATCAAAACTGGTCCTTCAGCCTGTGCGCCGGTTCTTCCAGCGATCACAGGCTTTTTGCATTCAAGGGTTATCAAAAGCAAACAGACCCGCCCGTGGCAAGTCTATTCTCTCTCATTTTAATCTTATCGAATTCTACCGGAGCTCTTGTTTTAGAAAAAGCCCCGTAAAGCTTTCCTTTACTTTCAGGAGGTTTTCAGGTGTGCCTTCAAACAATACGCGGCCACCTCCCGAGCCACCCTCCGGGCCAATATCGATGATATGGTCACCCACCTTGATCACATCCATATTGTGCTCGATCACCAATACAGTATTGCCACGGTCCACCAGTTTGTTCAGTACTTCGAGCAGGTGGTGGATATCCTCAAAATGAAGACCGGTTGTTGGCTCGTCCAGGATATAAAAGGTTTTCCCGGTATCCCTCTTGGCGAGCTCCGTTGCCAGCTTTACCCGCTGCGCCTCTCCCCCGCTGAGGGTGACAGCCGATTGCCCGAGGGTGATATAGCCCAGTCCCACATCCTCAAGCACTTTTATCTTACGATAAAGGAAGGGCACGTTCTGGAAAAACTCCACGGCCTCTTCCACGGTCATGTCCAGCACATCGGAAATCGATTTGCCTTTATACCTGATCTCGAGCGTTTCCCGGTTATACCGCTTGCCATTGCATTTTTCACAATGGACGTATACATCGGGAAGAAAATTCATTTCGATGGTGCGCAGGCCGCTGCCTTCACAAACATCACAGCGGCCACTTTTCACATTGAAGGAGAAACGGCCGGCGTTATAGCCCCTGATCTTCGCCTCGGGTATGGAAGCGAATAAGGTGCGTATCTCGGTAAAGAAGCCGCAATAGGTTGCCGGGTTGCTGCGAGGCGTGCGTCCAATGGGCGACTGGTCTATTTCTATCACCTTATCGATGTGCTCCAGCCCTGAAATAGACTTATGCTCCAGCGCCTGTATCTTGGAGCCATAACAGTGCTGCGAAAGCAAAGGATAGAGTGTTTCATTCACCAGGGTCGATTTACCGCTTCCGCTTACCCCTGTGACCACGATCATCTTGCCAAGCGGAAACTTGACAGAGACATTCTTGAGGTTGTTTCCCCGCGCATTTTTGATCTCGATGCACTTGCCATTCCCTTTCCTCCTTTCCTTTGGTACAGGGATCTCCCTTTCGCCATTGAGAAAATGAGCGGTGAGGGTATTGTTCTTAAGCACCTCCTCCGGCCTTCCCTGTGCCATGATGCGCCCGCCGTGAAAGCCGGCCTTGGGTCCTACATCGATAAGGTGGTCGGCCGCCATCATGATATCCTTATCATGCTCCACCACCAGCACGCTGTTGCCTATATCCCTGAGGTTCTTGAGCGCTGTGATCAGGCGTTGGTTGTCGCGCTGGTGCAAACCAATGGAGGGTTCGTCGAGCACATAGGTAATACCCTGGAGCTGCGAGCCTATCTGGGTGGCGAGCCTTATTCGTTGCGACTCTCCCCCGCTCAGCGTCCTTGTAGGCCGGTTGAGGGTAAGATAGGTAAGCCCCACATCAAGCAGGAACTGAAGCCTTTCCCTGATCTCCTTGATGATCTCCCTGCCGATGATCTTCTGCTTCTCGCTGAGCCTCGACTCAATACCGTCAAACCAGTCCACGAGCTGCACAAGATCCAGCTGGCTCAACTCTGCGATATTCTTTTCATCTACCTTAAACCAAAGACTTTCTTTTTTCAACCTGGCGCCGCCACAGCTTTTGCAGGTGGTGAGCTCCATAAACCCTTCGGCCCAGCGCTGTATGGCCTCGCTGGTACTCGTTGCAAACCAGCGCTTCACCTGGTTTACAACACCCTCAAACTCGCCGCTGTATACATTGCCGTCGATCTGCTCATCGTCAAACTGCAGCTCTTCGCCGGTAATGCCTGTTTCCTTTCCATAGAGGAGGAGGTTAAGCGCTCTTTCCGGAAGCTCGCTTACGGGCTTATCGAGGCTGATCCGGGCTTTTTTTGAAAGCGCCTGAACCTGCCTGAATATATAGGCTTCGCGCTCCCCGCCCAGGGGGGCAATACCCCCCTCATTAATGCTGAGGCTATCGTCGGGTATGATGGCCTTCATATCGACCGTATACACCTGTCCGAGGCCTTTGCAGGCCGGACAGGCACCATAAGGTGAGTTAAAGGAAAACGCATTGGGTGACGGCTCTTCGTAGCTGATGCCGGTATCCTCGCACATGAGCTGGCTGCTATAGGCAGCTTCGCCGGTTTTTCCGCCTGTTCCCTCGTAGGAAAGAAACATAAGGTCTTTGCCAAGCTTCAGGGCCTGCTGAACGCTCTGGCTGATGCGGGTACGCATGTCCTTGGCAACCTTCAGCCTGTCTACCACGAGCTCGATATCGTGTATCTTATAGCGGTCCACCTGCATTTTAGGCGAAAGATCCTTTATCTCGCCATCTACCCTCACCTTCAAAAACCCTTTTTTCCTAACCTCTTCAAACAGCTCCCGGTAGTGGCCCTTACGCCCACGCACCAATGGCGCCAGCAGGCTTATTTTACAGCCATCGAATTTTTTGAAGATGTTGTTTACGATCTCGTCTTCACTCCATCTCACCATTTTTTTTCCTGTATTGTAAGAATAGGCTTCACCTGCCCTTGCAAAGAGCAGGCGGAGGAAATCGTATACTTCAGTCACCGTGCCTACGGTAGAGCGGGGGTTCTTGTTGGTCGTTTTCTGTTCGATGGAGATAACAGGTGAAAGCCCCGTGATCTTGTCTACATCAGGCCTTTCCATCTCACCAATGAACTGCCTTGCATAAGCGCCAAAGGTCTCCATGTAGCGGCGCTGCCCCTCGGCATAGATCGTGTCAAAGGCAAGCGAGGATTTGCCGCTGCCGCTGATGCCGGTGATCACCACCAGCTTGTTCTTTGGAATGGAGATGTCAATGTTCTTGAGGTTGTGCTCCTTTGCACCAAAAACCTCTATAAACTCTTCCTGCTGTGCATGACCTTGCTGGATCGTCTCTTGTTTTTTCATACGTCTTCAAAAAGCGTAAATACGAAGATACGCCAGCGTTTTGTTTTGCTAAAAAATTTAACAAAGAACCGGTGCCGGGCAATTTTTTCACCGATTTCAAAATTTTGGCACAGTATTCCGTAAGTAGGGCCAAAACCTTTCCCAATCACAAATAGCTAATGTATGAAAAACACCATTTTTGTTTTAGCAGCAGCCATGTTCGCCAGTGCCTCCGTCAATGCCCAGTCTACCGTTGATTCCATCAGGTCCAAGTACCAGATGCAGGCAATGCCAGAAGCATTGACACTCGAGAAAACCTTCCCGGTGATTGGCTCTTACCAGCTCAATAATGCCGGCGCCGAAGCTTCAAGCCAGGCAGTAACGGTCACGCTAGACCAGGAGAACAAGGGCATTGTATGGGTAGAAGGACTGCCTGAAGGCAAGTTCAAAGCCTACCTCAAAAAAGCGCCCGGTACTTACAGGATCGTTGCCCAAAAATCCGAGAGCGGCAAGCAGATACCCGAAGGCACTTTGATCTTCGATCCTTCAACCAGCACCCTGAATGTAGCGCTGGGTAAAAAATTCGATGATGCAGATCCTGCAGCCATCTTCAACCTGGCAGGTACCGAACAGGCAGATCTTGCTTCCGCCGGTGCTACTGAAGTGAAGGTGAAATCAAAGACTGCTACTTCCAAATCAAAAACCAAGGTACAGCTGTATAGCGCGGTAAAAGCCGAGCAAACAACAAGTGCTGCCAACAGCGCGGTACCACAGCAATAATTCATTGATCTTCTTTTTTGCGAAAGGCCCCCTGCGGGCCTTTTGTTATTTGGAACGGTGGATGCAGGAAGTGATTTTACCCTCCCCTGACAGAGAGCCCGCTTTTATCCTACTAATTTTGTCGGCTATAGTTAACTTTGGCTCCAATTATTGAACATGAGCAGATCAATTGGTATTTTTTACGAGCACCCCGAATGGTTCCGGAAGCTTTTCGAAAGGCTCGATGAGCGCGGACTTCCCTACACCCGCCTGCATGCAGGCTTTCATCGCTTCGACCCGCAGGATAATGGCAAGCCGTTCAGTGTTGTGCTGAACCGGATCAGCTCCTCCTCCTACCTGCGAGGGCATGGACAGGGCATTTTTTACTCGAGAGCATACATAGCTCACCTGGAGCAGCTGGGGATACGCGTTATCAATGGCTCCAAAGCAACGGAGATCGAAACCTCAAAAGCGCTTCAGCTATTACTCCTGTCTCGGCTCGGACTGCGGTTTCCAAAAACCGTTGTTGTCAACCATATTTCGCAGATACCCGAGGCAGCCGCAGGACTTCGTTTTCCAATAGCAGTGAAGCCTAATATCGGCGGCGCAGGTGCAGGCATCATCAGGTTCAATACACCGGCAAGCCTGCAGGAGGCGGTCGATAGCAACGCCATCGATCTTGGCATCGACCAAACGGCGCTTGTTCAGGAATTCATACCGGTTCGCGGCGGTCATATCAACCGGGTGGAAACGCTCAATGGGAAATTTCTTTATGCCATCAAGGTCTTTACGACCGGCGACAGCTTTAACCTCTGCCCTGCCGAAATTTGCCAGGTGCCCGAACAGCCGCAGGCCATTGGAGAGGTTTGCCTGACCACGGCGGTAAAAAAAGGGCTGAAGGTGGAAGCATTCACGCCGCCGCCTGCCGTGATCGAATCGGTGGAAAGGATCGTGCGGGAAGCACGCATCGACGTCGGTGGTATTGAATACATGATAGACGACAGGAACGGCGATGTTCTTTATTACGATATCAATGCACTGTCGAATTTCATTGCCGATGCCGAGAATGTCATAGGTTTTGATCCCTTTACCAACCTGGTCGATTATCTGGAAACCTTTGCAGGCAAGGCCGAGCTGGCAAGCAAGGGTTGAGCATCACTTAATTTTTCACGCAAAATAAACTTTATGCAATTTGGATACTGGCTGCCTGTTTTTGGAGGATGGCTTCGCAATGTTGACGATGAGCAAATGGAAACAAGCTGGAGCTACGTAAAAAAGCTCGCGCAGCGCAGCGAACAGATAGGGTATGATCTCACGCTCATAGCCGAGCTTTTTCTGAACGATATCAAAGGCGAGCAGGCACCTTCGCTTGATGCCTGGTCAACTACCGCAGCCCTGGCCGCGGTCACCGAAAAGCTGGAGCTCATGGTGGCTGTAAGGCCTACGTTTCATAATCCCGCTATCCTTGCCAAGCAGGCCGCTAACATTGCGGAGATCAGCAATGGCCGCTTATCCCTCAACGTTGTATCTTCCTGGTGGGAACAGGAAGCGCTCAAGTATGGCATTCATTTCGAAAAGCATGACGACCGCTATGCCAGGATGAAGGAATGGCTCCATGTCATTACTTCTGCCTGGGAAAAAGACCATTTCTCTTTTGAAGGCAAATACTACAGGGTCACCGATAACGTGCTGCAGCCCAAGCCTGCTATAAAGCCGGCGATCTATGCGGGAGGCGAATCCGAAGCTGGCAAAAATCTTATTGCTGAAGTATGCGATGGTTACGTAATGCATGGCGACTCACCCGAAGTGATCGCAAGCCGTATCCGGGACGTGAAGGAAAGAAGGGAACGCCTGGGGCTACCACCGATGAGGTACGGTGTAGCCGCTTATGCCATTGTTCGCAATACCGATGCGGAAGTAAAAAAAGAGCTGGAGCGGATCACCAATGTGCAGGCTTCTTCTGCAGGCTATAATAATTACCAGCAGTGGCTGAACGGAACACAACTGGAGAAAAGGGTTTCGCTTGAGGACTATTCTGTTTCCAACAGGGGCTTAAGAACGGGCCTGACCGGCACACCGGAAAAGATTGCGGGCGAGATCGAGAAGTTTGAAAAAGCCGGGGTAGATTTTTTCCTTCTGCAATGCAGCCCGCAACTGGAGGAAATGGAAAGATTCTCCGAAGCCATCATCAGCTATCAACCCGCATAAAAGAATTCTTCCGCCGGATGCAAGCCTCAGTAAGCTGAGGCTTTTTTTATATCATTTACTAACGTTTTCATATATACGCAATTAATATACTTGGCGCCCCTATTAGGCTGCGTTCATTCTTAACATTTCATTCGGCATTGATACACAATATTTTTTTACCGCTCTTAACAAGATGGTATGGTGTTTGGAAGCTCATAAATAAAAACTATGAAAGCAATTTCACGATTTGGATTGACACTTGCGCTGGCCGGCATGTTTGCGGCCGGTTGCAAAACGATGAATAGAACGCAGAAAGGCGCGGTAATTGGCGCAGCGGGCGGCGGAGCTATCGGAGCAGTGATAGGAAGGGCTGCAGGAAATACGGCCATGGGTGCCATTATCGGCGCAGCGGTAGGGGGCGCGGGCGGTGCCGTGATCGGCAGGCGCATGGACAAGCAGGCGGAAGAAATGAAAAAAGTACTGGGTGATGCAGAGGTAAAAAGAGAGGGCGAAGGCATCGTGATCAATTTCAAGGAGAAAGTGCTTTTCGGCTTTGACCAGTCTGTGCTAACCGGTAGTGCCCAAGGTAACCTCGACAAGCTTGCCAACGTGCTCAAAAAATATCCTGACACCGATATACAGATCATAGGCCATACAGACAGCAAGGGAACAGACAGCTACAACCTTGACCTTTCGCAAAGAAGGGCCAGTGCTGTTTCTTCCTACCTGAGAAACACCGGCATCGCAGGCAGCAGGGTAACAACACGCGGCATGGGCGAGTCGGACCCGGTTGCAGATAACGACAGCGAAGACGGCCGTTCACAAAACCGCCGTGTCGAGTTCGTGATCACAGCCAACGAAAAAATGAAGGCCGAAGCACGGCAGGAAGCAGGTCAGTAACCAACACAAAAGCTAAACCAGTTTAAATAAACACCCAAATGAACAAACAGATTTTAACCACAGCCGTTCTGGCCCTTTTAGTAACCGGACAAGCATTTGCACAAAGCATGGTAAAGACAGCGAGCAAGCCCAGTTTCGGGATCAGGGCGGGCGTCAACTTTCAGAACATCAATGGCAAGGATGCTTCGGGCGATGACCTGGAAAACGAACTCACCACAGGATTTCATGGAGGCGTGAATGCCGAGCTGCCCCTGGGAACGGGCTTCTACCTGCAGCCAGGCGTTCTTTACAGCCAGAAAGGTGCAGCCTTTGAAAACGACGTCAAGGTAAGGCTCTCCTATATCGAGGTACCCGTTAATTTTGTTTACAAGCCCATACTCGGCACCGGCAACATGATCCTGGGCTTCGGACCCTACGTAGGCTTCGGTATCGGCGGTAAGATAAAATACGGCAATATTGAAACCGACATTGAATTCGACAGGGATTACAATGCGCTCGACCCTGCTTCCCGTTTCAAGAGCTTTGATGCAGGCGGTAACCTGCTCGCAGGCTACGAGTTTGCCAACCGGCTTTCTTTCCAGCTCAATGCACAATTGGGATTGGTTAACATCAACAAAGAAAACCCGGCCAACAACGACGATGACACACGCTGGAGAAACACCGGCTTCGGGCTTTCGCTCGGATATCGCTTTTAGACAACCAGCCATTCTTTTATAAAAGCCGCCCCGGTACGCCGGGGCGGTTTGTTTTTAGCCTGCTTACCAATTAACCTGTATTTTTGGACATCGCAATTTGTATGAGAGAATTAGCCGTTGTTATCCCGGTAATGAATGAGGAAGAAAACATCAAACCATTGCTGGAAGCTGTAAGGAATGCCCTGTCCGGGATCGATTACGAAGTGGTGCTGGTAGACGATGGATCCAGCGATGCCACCGTGCGAAAGATCCTGGAGCATGCCGACGAGCGCACCAGGTTGGTAGAGCTGCGCAAGAACTATGGACAGAGTACGGCTATGACCGCCGGCATCGATCATGCCAATGGAAAATATGTGGCCATGATCGATGGTGATCTGCAGAACGACCCCACCGATATTCCCTTCATGCTCGAGATGTCGAAAAAAGAAGACTGGGATGTAGTAGCCGGCAACCGCCGCAACAGGAAGGATGGCATGGTGCTGCGAAAGATACCAAGCAAGATAGCCAATGCCCTCATCAGGCGCATGACGGGCGTTTACATCAAGGATTATGGCTGTACGCTCAAGGTATTCAAGAAAGAGATCGCAGAGGACCTCGGCCTTTATGGCGAGCTGCATCGCTTTATCCCCGTGCTGGCCAAGCTCCAGGGTGCAAAGATCACCCAGGTAGATGTAAAGCACCACCCGCGCCGCTTTGGCAAGAGCAAGTATGGGATAGGCAGGACCTTCAAAGTACTGTCCGACCTTGTGCTCATGGTCTTCTTTCGCAAATACCTGCAAAAGCCCATGCACCTTTTTGGCACCATCGGATTCATCAGCTTTGGACTGGGTCTTTTGGTCAATATTTATCTCCTCGTGTTGAAAATATTTGGCGAGAATATCTGGGGTAAGCCCCTGCTTATTTTCGGGCTGATACTTTTACTCGGCGGCATCCAGCTCATCACCATCGGCATACTGGCCGAGATCGCGGTGAGAACCTATTTTGAATCGCAGCAGAAAAAGACCTATAATGTGCGCAAGGTCTATCAAAAAACCCTTGAACCCGAAACACTTGAAATAACGGTTTAACCGATCGGCCGCCGGCAGGCGCTGTAGCGCGGTATTATTCCAGGCCTTTTCTAATAAAGCATCTCCCTGTTCTGCATAAACCATTCATAAAAATGACCTATGCCTTCTTTTAAATTTGTGGAAGGCTGGTAGCCCAGCAAACGCTTCGCCTTGCTTATATCCGCAAAAGTGCGCGGCACATCACCCGCCTGCTCCGGCTGCCTGTTTATGAAGGCAGGCCTCCCTGTTACATCTTCCACATGCTTCACCAGGTCCCGCAGCGACACGGTATAACTATTGCCCAGGTTGATGATCTCGAAAGGCGAAGCATCATAAGTGATAGCAGCCCTGATACCCTGAACAATATCGCTTACATAGGTATAGTCGCGGCTGGTGGAGCCATCGCCATATAAGGTTATGGGCTGTCCGGCTATTACAGAACGTACGAATTTATGAATGGCAAGGTCGGGTCTTTGGGAAGGTCCGTAAACCGTAAAGAACCGCAATGCAATGAAACGGATGTTGTAAAGACGGCTGAATACATGGCCTGCCATTTCACCGGCGAGCTTGGTCATGGCATAGGGACTGATGGGCATCAGCTGCTCCTCCTCCTTCCAGGGTAGCCGTTCATTTACACCATACACACTGCTGGAAGAAGCAAATACGAACTGCTTTACCCCTCCATCCCTCGCAAAGTCAAGCAGGAGCTGCGTACCCAGCACATTGGTACGCTGGTAGGCCATGGGATCGCTGATGCTGGGCCTCACGCCCGCCCTTGCGGCAAGGTGAATGATGGCATCCACCGGTGCCGGAAGGATCTGTCCGAGCTCTTTTACCGTGAGGTCCTCGAGGCTTCGGTCGATCAATGTTACCTGCCGGTGCTTTTCAAAATCCTTTGTGTTCAGCAGCTTGATCTGCCGCGGATAAAAAGGATCAAAATTGTCGATGATGGTGATCCTGGTATCTTCATTCCCAAGCAGCGACCTAACGAGGTGGCTTCCGATAAATCCTGCCCCGCCGGTGATCAAATAATGTTTCTTGTATTGGCTCATTCGTAGTGCTGCCGTTTATCTTTGTAGCCTTAAACTGTTATAATCTTGTTGCAAAGTACAGAATATCAGCATTACCGGAAAGCAGTTGTTTTCAGTATGCTCCTGGCCGCGCTGGTGAGCATATTCCTGGTGATTTACGGAAAGGACCGCTCCTTTATGGTGATCAACCAGTACAACAGCCCGGCCTTCGACTATGTATTCAGGTATTGGACCTACCTGGGTGATGGCCTTATCTGGGTGCCGTTGTTTATTTATGTACTTCTTTTCAGAAAGGATTTTTTTGTAGCCATTCTGG
This sequence comes from Flavisolibacter sp., assembly GCA_035761965.1. Classification (GTDB taxonomy): domain Bacteria; phylum Bacteroidota; class Bacteroidia; order Chitinophagales; family Chitinophagaceae; genus Flavisolibacter. The sequence goes on from DASTPZ010000083.1 coordinate 15,749, forward strand.
CTTCACTGATCATTTGCACCATACTGACGCATTTTCTCAAGCGCGTGGTATTTGCCGACGAATTTCGGCCGATAGTAAGCCTCGGCCAGGAAAAAGTAAGGATCATCCAGGGCGTTACGATCCACAGGTCCAATAGCTTTCCCTCTGGCCATACCAGTACGGCCTTTACGCTTGCCCTGCTGCTTACCTATATCGTCAGGCGGAATTTTTGGGTCTTCTTTTTTCCGCTGATCGCTTTTTTTGTTGGATACTCCCGTGTATACCTTGCCCAGCATTTTGTAACCGATGTACTGGCAGGCATGCTTGTCGGCATCGTTTCGTCTTATCTTTCCTTGCTGGTGTACAAAAAATTCAGAAAAAAGAAACAGCTGATGCAGGCCACCGAAACCGGTGAAACCGCAGGTGAGTGAATGCAGAACGCCATTGCTCTTCTACCTGTTCAATTTTATCTCCCTGTTATTTTCTCAGCGGTGCGATGAGCCGCAGGAAGAGCCGTTGCCGGCCGGTTACCACCTCGGCCCTTGCCAACAGGCCATTACGAAAGAACAGGCGCTTACCTGTATGCGTTACAAGTCCTCCTGGAAGATCCACATGTACCGCAAAGCTGTCATGCCGGTTCGGTATAAGTGAGATGTGCCGCACCCTGCCACTGAGATAACCATATTCATCGCTGGGAAAGCTTTCCAGGCGCAGCCTTACCGCCTGGCCTGTATCCAGCTTACCCAGACCTTTTTGCGGCATCATCAGCTCTGCATAATAACCCGAAAAAGGAGGCTCTACCACAAAGAGCTGCTGTCCCCGGCCTACCCATTCATGTTCCTGGAGCGGGTTGAGATAAACCAGCCTGCCGTCCAGCGGAGAGATCAGCACATATTCGTGTATCCAACTTTCCGTTTCAGCCTTCACCGACATCCATACCGACCGGAAGGCTTGAAGCCTTTCCCTCACTTCCCGTTCAAGTTCCATCTGCTCTCTTTTTTTGGAAAGTCCTGCCACCTCTCCCTGTGCCAGCTGCACCTCCAGCTGACGGATCGTTTCTTCCCTTGCATTCAGCTTTGCCTTATACTGGCTGAGTTCGAGCGGTGCAATTACTTTATCCCTTTCCAGCATTTCATACGCCTTGTACTCCTTTTCCTGCAAGGCCCTGTTCTCGCGAAGCAGCTCCCGCTGCGCCAGTTGGCTGTTGCGCATGATGGCCAGCTGGTCGAGGTCTTTCTGAAGGACTGTTTTCCGGTGCTGATAATAGCCATGCCTGATCTGACCCAAGGCTGCATATGCTGAATGAAGGTCCTGGTAAGACGCCTGCAATTCGCCGAGGCCCGAGAGGCGGGGCAGATCAAGGGATGGAAAAACGGCCTGGCTGTCTGAGACCGCTCCACTGCATAACCAGCGATAGAGCGTCATTACATCGCTGTAGGAAGCCGTGCCTTCAACATATCCCAGGTGCTGGCCACTTTTAACCTGTGCTTCGTTTGCAACAAAAAGCCTTGCCAGCCGGCCTTCTCTCATGGCCGTTACGAGCTTGGGCGATTGCAAGGCTGCCAGCCTGGATGAGCCATCCAATGTATCTGCATATGGAATGAACCAGGTAAGCATCAGCATCAAGACAATAACGACCAAAAAGATCGTATTGCCCCTGCGCAGCACCCAGTGCGGTTCGCGGCTTACCACATCCTGCAGGGCTTCGCTCACCAGGTGGGAAGCTCTCAATCTTTGCTTTTCAGAAAAATTTTCCATGCCTTCAGCTTTGAAGCTCCAATTGATTTTTAACCAGGGTAAAGTATTCGCCTTTCTGACCGATCAGCTGCTGGTGATCGCCGCATTCGGTAACGCGTCCGCGGTTAAGCACAATGATCTGGTCTGCATCCCTGACGGTACTAAGCCGGTGTGCCACGATCACTACCGTCCTTCCGCGGCAAACCTTGTCGAGGTTCTGAACAATGAAACGTTCATTAACGGCATCGAGACTGTTGGTGGCTTCGTCGAGGAAGAGAAAGCTGGGGTCGCGGTAAACAGCCCTCGCAATGAGCAGACGCTGTTTCTGACCCATGCTGATACCCGACCCTTCGGCCCCGATCTTTGTGTTAAAGCCGAGTGGAAGGGCATCGATGAATTCCTGAAGACAGGCTATTTCAACGGCATGATACAACCTCTCCATATCTACGTCTTCCTCTCCTATGGCAATATTCCTGGCTATGGTATCGGAGAATACAAAGCTATCCTGCATAACTACCCCGCAATGCCGGCGCCATACCTTATGACTGATCTGCGAGAGCGGCGTCTGGTCCAGCCTTATCTCACCACGTTGCGGTTCAACCAGCCGGAGCAACAGCTTCAAAAGGGTTGTCTTCCCGCTGCCGCTCGAGCCTACTATGGCGGTCTTCTTTCCACAGGGAATGAAAATATCTACATCCTTGAGCACAGGCTCATTGCCGGCACCCGGGTAACTGAATGAAACCTGCCTGAACGAGATGCCATAGACTGTATTCCGAGCGCCGGCCGCTTCAAGATTCTCTATTGCCGCAAGTACGGGCGAAGGGCGTGTTTCCACTCCAGGCTTCAAAAGGCTGCCACCGGCCAGTCTTGCCGCATAAGCACCGGGCAAGGCCTGCATCAGGTTCTGCCCTTCGGGCTCTTCGTCGGGAAGGGATCCAACTTCGTGCAACCTGTCGAGGCTCATGCGGGCATTTTGCCAGGCCTGTACAAAACCGATCATCTGCTCAACAGGACTGTTCAGCTGTCCGATCACATATTGTACCGCCAGCATGGTACCCAGGCTCAGCTCTCCGCTCACCACCGCACTCGCTGCCAGGAAGCTGATCATTATGTTTTTACCCTCATTAATAAAGAAGGCACCTGATTGCTGCCACTGGTTCAAAGCCAGCCCTTTGATATTAAGCCTGAACAGCCGCGCCTGTATCGATTCCCAGCTCCAGCGCATCGATTTTTCAACCCCATTGATCCTTATCTCCTGCATGCCCTGCACCAGCTGGATGGTGGCATTCTGCTCCCTTGCTGAGATCTCGAAACGCTTGTGATCCAGCTCTCTTCGCTTGCGAAGGAAAACCATCACCCAGCCGGCGTAAAGCAGGTTGGCCAGGAAGAATACGGCAAAAATCATTGTGCTGAAGCTGTAGAGCACAATGGAAAAAATAAAAAGATTGAACAGCGAAAAAACGGTTTGAAGAGAAGACCCGGTAAGAAAGCTTTCGATTCTGCCATGATCGTTCATACGCTGCAGGATATCGCCGGTATTCCTGCTGTCGAAAAAAGAAAGTGGCAGCTTCATCAGCTTGGCCAGGAAATCGGATAGGATGGAGATGCTGATTCTTGAGCTCATGTAAAGTAGTATCCAGCTCCTAATAAGCTCTACTACCATACGGCCGGCAAAAACGCCTGCCTGGGCCAGCAGGATGATGGATATGAACTGCAGATCGCCCGCATGAATGCCTTCATCAACGATGCTTTGGGTCAGAAAAGGAAGAATGAGCTGCAAAAGGCTGGTAACAGCCAGGCCGGCAAAAAGCTGTACCAGGAATTTACGGTACGGATAAAGATAACGGACCAGGGTGCGAGCATAACCTGACTCTGTCTCTCCTTCCCCCTGATAAAAAGCGGGGGAAGGTTCGAGCAAAAGACCAATGCCGGCATCCTCATCCCCCACCCTGTCGCTGATCCAGTTCGACAAAAATTCTTTCTCGCCATAATTCACCAGTCCCCTTGCAGGGTCTGCTATAAAAAATTTTTCTCCCTTTATCTTGTAAAGCACCACGAAATGATACTGTCTCCAATGCAGGATAGCCGGCAGCCTGAAATCTTTTTTTAATACCTGAAGCGATGTTTTAACCGCATGCGTCCGCAGGCCTATGCTCTCTGCAGCTTCGCTGAGCCCAAGCAGGCTTACGCCGGCTTTGCCTATGCCGGATCTTTCCCGCAGTGCAGTCAGTGGAAGGTGCCTGCCATAGTGCCTGGCTACCATACGGAGACAGGCCGGGCCACAGTCCATCGAATCCGATTGCATGTAAATACGAAAGGCCATGATTGATGATTGAAGTAAAGCGCCCCCAAGGGAGATCAGACCCCGCGGCGTTCAATGCTTTTTGATTTTTTGGTGTATATCCTTCTAGGACCGATGTAAAATGTATGCGGCAGGGAAAGCGGTTTCTCATGCGGAAGGCAAAGATTTTTGAAGCGGATCAGGTGATAAAGCATGGCCTCAAAACTTTCACGGTAGTAAAGCCTTCCCTTTTGCCAGCGCAGGCGGCCGGGATTGCCTTCGATGATGTGAAGATCAAAATAGGCCCTCAACCTGCCTTCCTCTGCCAGCCGCATAACAACATGGGTCATGCTTTCGATATTGCTCGTCAGCTCCTTGATGGCCACTCCCTGCTGCAGCTGGTTGAACAGGAAATTGCATTCGTCAAAACAGAAATGCCGGGTTTCCGTAAACACCTTCCTGTAATCCTTACTCTCCATGAACAGGCTGCTGATGGAGGCATTATTCCTGAAAAGCGTAAAGCAACCGGAAATATATTCAGGTCTTACGCTAATGACATCGTAGCGTTGGAGCAAACGCCGGGTCATAAAACCCCTTATATTGCCATAAATCACATCAATATCTCCATGACCCCAGAAATCAAAGCCCTCCAGCAGGTCTGAGAAAATGAGTCCGTAGGCCGGTTTGAGATCACATAGCTTGTAGGCATAAGCCAGGCTTACCTCGAAGCCAAGCTTTTTGCTGGCCTTCTGTTGTATAGCGTCCATTGTCGTTTGAACAATGTGCACGTTGCCCGGAAGCTTGATCCCAGGATCAGCATCGGTGATCAGGAAAAAATCGACCGAAGGATTGAAGCCGCAGGAATGAAAATAATAGTCCGCATACCAGGGCAAGTCACCAAAGAAGCAGCTGATCACGGCAATACGCGGCATTGAGGCTGAATGCATAAGTTTGAATGACGATTGATGGAAATTGCTTTCTGCGAAAGCCGCTACCGGCTGCTACCAGGTGGCAATAAAAGCTTAATCAGGAAAAAGAGGGCGTATCATCTTCTCCAGCCTGAAATATTTTTGGAAAGAAGACGCAGGTCTGACACGGCCCTGCCGGTCGAAGATCTCATTACCAAAAAAATAGAAGCTTCCTTCCCGCATCACCAGCTTGATGGTTTTGCCACCGGAGAAATAAGAAAGCAGGGTCTCCTTTGTAAGCTTATAGGTGATTGAAAGCCTTGCCAGCCTTCCCTCTCCGTTTTTAAGAGCGATCCCAGTATAAGCTAGGGCTGAATCATTACCGATTACTTCGGTTTGCCGGTAACCCTTACTATCGATCGCAGCTGTCATTGAATCGATCATGTTCATCTTCTTCTGCAGGGATAATGAGTCCTCCTGCGCCATCGCAGCCATATCCGGTACTATCAGCATCCAGCAGAAAAGGATATATATGATCATGGCACCGCACTTCCGGCTTTTCCCGTATCCTGTATACATAAGAAAATAGTTAAGATAAGTGTCAGCTGCATGCAGCGGTTTCTCAGAACAGGCTTGCTTGAAAGCAGGTTGCGAGCCAGGGCCGAGGCCACCAGCCCGCAGGCCTGCATTGCTCAAGGTCTGTCAACACAAGCATATCCAGTTGTCGGACAGCCATTCGAAATCATACAGGCATTGATCTTGTCTGAACAGCAATAGAACGAAGAGCCTCCGCAATTACAGGACAGGACCTTGGCCTGTCCGCAAAGTACAGTCGCACTGCTTCCAGCCATGATCAGCTTCATCTCGCTTTTGCTGAGCCTGCCCCTGATGTTGGCAAAGCTCATTTTCTTTGTTTGCATGTTGATTGTTTTATGGTGAAGAATAATGCCGGCTTCTTAAAAACCTATGCCCGAGAAATAAGCAAGATCCTCTGCTGTGTAAAGCGGGGGTAGCCGCCGTCCATCAAGATAGAAAGTAGGAGTGAAAGCCACTTCCTCCCTTTTGCACCAGGCCTCCATGGCCCTGATCTTCTCCGTTGGCTGCCTCACCGGCCCATTTAATGGGTACCTTGCCACAAATGCATCGTAGTTTGCAGACAAGCCCTCGAACCAATCGCTGATGGCCTGCCGGGCTTTTAACCTGTCCCTTTCATATAAGCCTGTAAAATGCCGTACGGGCGGGAGGCGTGAATCCGCTTCATCCATGCTTACGGAAAATATCAGCTGCACTTTTACATCACTATTCCTGTCCATAATCGATTCTATAAATGGATGTGCTCTTGCACAGGGCGCACAGTATGGATTGCAGACCACTGTAAGCGTACGGCTCGCACCAGGCTCACCCAAAAGCAGGCCTGCTTCATCCTGCTCGGAATTCATCGATCTCTCTTCCGACAGCAAGAACCTGAAGAGATCCGGATTGGATTTCAGCCTTCCCAGCTCCCTGCGGTACTGTACCTGCTCCAGCGACCGGCGGTAGACAGGCTTTACTGCCATCCAGAGCAGCAGCGGCAACAAAAAAGATATTGCTGCCGCTGCAGGCAGTATGGGTTCAGAAAGATCGGTAGCATAAGACCTGCCGGAAAGAAGATACAACCCCGCCTCAAGCGCCAGTATAAAAAGAACAGTTAAACAAAGCATACACCATTTGCGCACCACCCGCCACTGGTAGGTGACCGAATAAAGAATAAAGGGCAAGGCGGCCAGGTTCAGCAAGGCCAGCAGGTCGATGGCGGAAGACAGGCTTGGCGCTGAAAACAGAAGTAATAATAAGCCGCCTGAAAAATAATAGAAGCCCAATTCGCTCCAGCTTACGATACCCGCGATCCTGGCACCCCTCGACTGCAGCACGGCCGAACAGCTCCGTTTCTCTGAAAATCCGCACACCTTGCCGGCCAGGCTGCTTTGTCCGCCTGCCTCCAGGTGTAGCAGCAAAAGTGCCACGCAGCACCCGGCCAGCTTGGCTAAAAAAATGGCTGCGGTATAACCGTTGGTGCGCTCACTGCCGTAAAGGCAAAGCATCAATGCCAGCAATGTACAAACAGCGGCTATCAGCGGTACGCGCAAGGCCTGCCAGCGTATGATCCTGCTTCTAGACTGGTAGTCCTTTTCCCCCGCACCTGCCTTGGCTTCGGCCAGGAGCACGATACCATCCCAATGAAGAGAGAAGGAAGAAAAAGCAACCCATTCGCGGCGGCCATACTCATCCAGGTAGGAGATCTTCTCTCCTTCCACATCCATCACAAGCAGGAAGCGTCCTTCCCCCTCTTTTGTGTGAACGATAAAGGGCGCCGGCAGATTGGGCAGGTCATTCATCTCCGTCCTGATGCAAACATTATCGACACCCCACTGGTGCAGCCCATCACTTATGCAAAGAAGGCTTGGATGATCCGGATGGTGAAGAAGGGTTTCCCTTACCGTTCTGCCGGTGACCTTTACCTGCAGTTGCCGGAGCAGCTGCAATGTCACTGCTACGCAAGGTTCATCTTCTTCTTGTCGCAGAAACCTTAACCAATTCATACAGGTTGTATTAAAATGATCCATGCCGGGACTGTCCCGGTACGCCTGTCCATGCTACCGGTGCAAGCGGTTTGATCGGCAGGTTATGATAGGACGTTGAAGGAAGATGATCGTACTAGCGGCGAAAAAAATTTAAGAAAGAGATACAGGCCCTGGCGCCGGGCAGCGATGGTGCTGAAAGCCCGATGGAGGGCCAGCTACCATGCATTTTGCAGTGTAAAATATCTCGTACCGCCAGCAATAGCTGCCCTATTGAAATTTATTGATTAACATCGTGTCATTGATCACAGGCATGAAGCAATCCCTCTATGCAGCTATATCCCGGATCGAAAGCCTGGCACGCGGCTCCAGGCTAAAACGTTTCCTTGCCCATCCGCTCAACTATCCACTGGCCATGGGGAGCAAGGCCTGGCATCGCCTGTCCAGCGGCAGAACAATTGTCGCAAAAGCCCGGTGCGCCTGGGGTGATGTAATGCAGGTAAACCTGCCCGCTGGAATGGATATTTTTCTTACGGGGGGAAAATCTCATGATTCGGAGATCAGGTTCTCCAAATTCCTGTTAAGCTGCCTGAAAGAGGGAGATTGCTTTTTCGACATCGGTAGCCATCTTGGCTTTTACAGCCTGCTTAGCAGGGCTTGTGTCGGCAGCAGCGGTACCGTTGTATCGGTTGAAGCCGCTCCTTCCAGCTTTGCTCTTCTTAAAAAAAACACATCCGCTTACACTAATATTCTGCCCTTCAACCGGGCAGCAGGCAAGGAAGAAGGATTTATATCTTTTTATGAATTCCCTGCATTGTATGCCGAATACAATACTTCCTATCCTGACCAGTTCGAGCTTCAACCATGGTTCAGGAAAAAAGGTTTCAACAAGATCAGTCTCGAGCTGGTTACAATAGACGGCATCATTTCACAGCTGGGCAGAACGCCTAAGCTCATCAAGATCGATACCGAAGGAGCAGAGGCTGATGTGGTTCTGGGCGCTTTCCGTTCGCTCGACCGCAATAGCATCCCTTTCCTGGCGATGGAGTTCCTTCCCCCACATCGCCAGAATGCAAATCACAAAGAGGCCGCAACCTTACTGAGGCAACACGGCTATCTCGCACATACAATCGACGGAAACGGGAAACTTTTCTTTTGTCCCGACCCCGCAGCCTACATGGAAGCTGAACAAAAGGATAGCGATATGATCGTTTTCACTCCTGGGAGGTAAACCGTTTTTGTCGCCATCCTTCGATCGGGCAATGGCACTACACCGAAAAATTCAATTCCTAATCATTGGCGCTGCCGCCCGATGCACGCTTACGTCCCTGATTAGATGTACGACCCGTATCTCCCTTGGTCCCACGATCTTCGCCGCCTCCGCGCTTAAGATCGGAGCGCTCTGGATTGGCCTTGGGTGCCGATGCTTTTGAACTGATATCCTTTGAATGACCCTTGCCGGCATTGCTATTATTCTTGCTTCTATTTTGACTGTTAGGCATAGTATAGGTTTTGTAAAAGAATTGAAAATATACTGCCATTCTATTGAGGCGCATCTGCAAAAGCGCTATGCGGGCGCTTACACGGCGCTTACTAACTTTGCTGCAAATCAAAGCATATGGAATTAGGTATTGGCATGTTTGGGGACCTGCATGTGAATGATAAGGGTGAGGTACAGTCCGCCGGACAAAGGCTGCAGGAGCTGATCGAACAGATCAGACTGATGGATGAGCTGGAGCTGGATTTTTTTGGCATTGGTGAACACCACCGGTCAGAATATGCCGTATCCGTACCCGAAGTAGTACTGGCAGCCGCAGCCTCCGTCACCAAAAATATCAGGCTTGGCAGCGCCGTTTCGGTATTGAGCTCTTCCGACCCT
>DASTPZ010000084.1:0-3235 GCA_035761965.1 Flavisolibacter sp.
GAGATGCCTTCGGGTATCGCTCGAGATTTGAATTAGCTGCACAGCCTGGCTGTTGCATGAGAAGGGAGGAGGCATGTTACTGGCTGTTCAGTAGCAGGCTTTACCCCATATAGGCGTATGCAACAGCAAACAATGGTAGGTTGGAAGGCGGGGGAGGGAGGGCCCCGCAGGGGAATGGGTCAGCTTCAAAGTCCCAAAAACACGCTCTCTCAAATCCACCCCTCACCCTTGGAAAACTCACCTCCAAAGCACCTTCCAATCAATTGATAAAGGTTTAGGGCCGACATCTCTTTTGTGCTAAAACTTCCCCTACCCCACTTTTTTATCCCTACCAACTCCATAAACAGTGAGCATAAAAAAAGTGCACAGGCAGCTTTTAGCCTGTGCACTTTACGAGCCGGATTTCTTCCATACCGGACCCTTTGAAAAGACTGATTAAAACGCCTTTTTCGCTTCTACCTTATTACCATCGGCATCAAGCTCGATCACTTCATATCCCAGCTTCTTTACACCCTCAAGTATTTTGGCTTTATCGCCTACAAGCAGGATGTTCATCTTTTCGGGCTGCAGGTATTTCGCTGCCATGCTCTTCATTTGCTCAGGCGTCATGCTTTTCAGGATCTTGTTCTGCTGCGCTACGAAATCAGGTGTTAGTCCATATTCCAGGATACGCCTGATAAAGGCTGCTTTCTGAAAGCTGGTTTCATAGTTGAGTGCATCGCTCTGCGCCACGGCCGTTTTCATAAAATCAACTTCGGCCTGTGTGGGACCATTTTCCAGGTACGAGTTCATATGTCCCATTACAACTGCCAGCGCGCTGTCGGTAACACCTGCCCTTATGCCTGAACTAAACTGGAAATTGCTGCCGTACTTATCCCCGCTAAAGGCACTTCGTGCTCCATAGGTCCAGCCCTTTGTTTCCCTCAGGTCCTGGTTCAGGCGGCTGGTAAATCCTGTTCCCAGCGGGTAGTTCATCAGGTAGGCCCTGTAAAAATCACCCGTGGGATCGTATTTCATATCTGTTGCATATCCTACCCTAAACTCCGACTGGGCGGCCTTGGGCACATCCACCAGGTATACCTTGGTCTTATCGACAGCAGCCGAGGCCTGTGGTTTAGGCAGGTTGATCTTTTTCTTTGGCAGCCTGTTGAGAAAGGCAAGCTTGGCCAATACTTCGGCTTCGGTAATATCACCTACCACTACTACCTTGGCGTCCTGCGAGGTCATATAATTATTGTAATAACCCTTGATATCATCAAGGCTGATATTCCCTACTGTTTCTTCCGTACCGCTTTGGCTAATGCCAAGTATGTTATTGGGACCATAGTTCAACCTGGCAAAAACAGCCGATGCCACTATAGCCGGCTGTGCTTTTTGCAGCTTGAGCGATTCCATCGTCTGCTTTTTGAGACGGTTGAAGGCTTCTTCGCTGAATTTGGGATTGAACATACGTTCCTGCAGGATCGTGAGTGTGCGGTCAAGGTTCTTTTTAAGCGACTGGACGCTGAAGGTAACGCCATCCAACCCGCTGCTGATGCTAACGGAGCTCCCCAGTTTCTGAAGCTCAAGCGATAACTGCTCTGCCGTATAGTTTTTGGTGTCTTCGCTCAGCATATCGGTAAAAAGGCTCGCGAGGCCGGCCTTGGAAAGGTTGTTAGCAGATGCGAGGTGACCACCCGGGATGGTAATGGTCATGGTAACAGCAGGTATCTCGCTATTTTGAGCGCCGATCACCCTGGCACCATTGGCCAGGTCCTTCTTCCAGAATTTAGGCAGCTTCATGGCCGGCAAAGGACCGGATGCAGGCTGTTTCCTGCGGTCAAAATTATCCTTGCCCTTTACATACCGCAGCCCTTCATATCCATAATCCGGCGCCTTATAACCGGAAGAATCGATTTTGAAGTTATCCGCCCTGGCAGCAATGGAATTATTGCCTTTTGTGGTAACACTCAGTACAACAGCCGGCTTCGATTTTATATAGGTCCGGTAAGCATTCATCACATCCTCCTTTGTAAGCGAGGTATATTGCCGCAGCAGGTCGGAGATCTTATTGGGATTGCCAGTAAAGGTCTCGAAGGCTGCCAGCTGCGATACCTTGCCCTGAACGCTTTGCAGGCCATTGATCAGCTGGGATTCGAGGCCGCCTTTGAATTTGGCCACGTCTTCATCTGTTACACCCCTTTTTTCGAAAGAATCAAGCGATGCTCGCAACAAAGACTCCATCTCTGAAAGCGATTTACCGGAAGAAGGCAGGATATCGAAAGAAAATTCGCCGGCCAGCTCAGAAAGAGAGCTGTAAGCGCTCGCCTGCAAGGCCTGCTGTGTTTTTACAAATTGCTGGTACAGGATAGAATTCCTTCCCTGCCCGAGTATCTGGCCCAGACATTGAAGGGCAGCCATGTCTTTATGATAGTTGGGAACAGTAGGATAGGTCAGCACAAGCCTGGACTGGCGCGCATAGTTGTCCACATAGGAAACATAACGGGTCCCTTCGAGTTTTACAGGCTCAACAGACACAGGCTTTACTGCCGGTCCGGCCGGTATAGATCCAAAGTATTTCTCGACCATCTTGATCACCTCAGCAGGTTTTACATCGCCTCCGATGGTAAGCACAGCATTGTTGGGGCCATACCAGCGAAGGAAAAAGTTCTTCAGGTCATTTACATCGCTGCGGTCAAGGTCCTCAAGATAACCTATGGTCATCCAGGAGTAAGGATGGCCATAAGGATAAAGATTTTTGCTGATGTTCTCCGGTACCAACCCGTAAGGACGGTTATCATAGTTCTGGCCCCTTTCGTTCTTTACGGTAGCTCGCTGCACCTCGAACTTGGCCTGGGTAACGGCGTCAAGAAAAAAGCCCATCCGGTCTGCTTCCAGCCAAAGCACCGGCTCAAGCGCATTACTTGGAACGGTTTCGTAATAATTGGTACGGTCGCGGTTGGTGCTGCCGTTGTTGGAGCCTCCGCTCCCAATGGTGATGTTATCATGCAGTTTTTCCGGGGCATTTTCTGAACCCATGAACATCATGTGCTCGAAGAAGTGGGCAAAACCGGATTTACCGATCTGCTCTCTTGCAGAGCCTACATGATACGTAACATCCACGTGCACTACCGGATCGCTATGGTCTTCATGAATAATAAGCGTAAGCCCGTTGGGCAGCACATATTTCTCGTAGGGAATGACCAGCTCACTCCCCTTCTTCACCACTTTCTCTACCAGCTTCGCCTGAGAGAAA
>DASTPZ010000085.1:0-10521 GCA_035761965.1 Flavisolibacter sp.
AAAATGAGCGAGCTATTGATGGCTGAAAAGCGGTCAAACAGCGGCTTTAGATTGAGCAGGTTCTTATTGACCAGTCCTTCCACATTGTATTGGGCGGGCAGGTAAAGATTGATGTATACAGTTACAGACAGCAGGTAGGCCATCACCGAAGGCAGGATCCAAAACAATCCTGAGAAAAGTAGCCGCCTGCCGCTATGCCAGTTCTTTACATGATGCCAGAGCAGCGCAGGTGCGATCAGGCAGGCGAGGATAAGCGTTTCGGATCTTATATAGGTAGCCAGTCCCATTAAGACGCCGGCCAGCAAAATATCCTTTCGTTCGCCGGTCTGGTAAAAGCGGATAAGAAAAAAGACCGATAGAAAAAAATACACTGCATTTGGATAGTCGAACAGGGCCATGAAGGTGTAGGCATACATTTCAGGAATGGCCATAAAGAAGACCAGCAGCAGCCCTGCCAGCACCCTGTGCATTTTTTCGCACAGGGCATGGTACAAAAAAATAAGAAAGCAAGCCACCATGCTGATCAGCCAGACCTGTCCAAAGGGGAAGCCGGCGTATTTATAAAGAACCTGGAGCGAGGTAATAAAGGGTGGCTTGAATTGGTTGTTGGTAGACTCAAGGTTGACCGTGAACAGCGAATTGATCATGGTCTTTTCCCGCACGGCATACTCGGCGATCACCTCCGCACCCGAGGTAAGGTCCCTTGGTGTGGGTGGGTAGTAAAAACAGCGCCAGGCACTGACGAGAAAGAGCCCGGTGATGACGAGCAGGAAAGGGATCTCGTATAGCCTCACGCGGAAGGATGATTTTTTCAGCCCGTCTTTAAGGATGGATAGTCCACGCCTGCCGGCAATTAACAGTCCGGTCGAGGACAATAGCTGGGAAAGAAAAACGGCCGTTGCGGTAAGCGGGATGAAAAGCAGCTGAAGCAGGAAGGGCAGCAGGGAGGAAAGTCCCAGGCCGAGGAGCAATGCCAGCGGCAACAAGAATGCAGGCCTTATCCTGGTGCGAAGCAAGCCAAGAAAACCGATGCCTGTAGCCAGCTGCGATAAGCCAATGAGCAGGAAAAGAAAAACCGCGCTCATAGGGATGGAGGAAATTGGTTAAAAAAAGAAAGGGAATCCTGCAAAGCTCTTCCCGAGGGAGGCCTTTCTATAACGAGCTTGCCGTTTTCTGCGCGCAGCCACCAGTTGGCTTTCCGGGCCTCGACACTGCCCGGCCAAACCGTTCTCAAACCCGTGAAATAGTAAAAGACCGCCGGCTCCGGTACGTGGTATTGAACACCACGGCTTTCAAAATAAGCGGTGGAAGGCACGAGCAGCAGCACGCTGTCCAATGGTAGTTTTTTAGCAAGAGAATCGGCCGCCCATTTCGACAGCACATAGGCATCCTTGTAACGAAGAACCTTCCTATGCTCGATATCCAGGTTCGCCGCCTGCCTGCCCATCTGCTTCCAGTAGGGCAAAACCCTTTGCTGGAGCCATTTGCGGTTATCAGGCAGCATAAAAAAACCCGTAAGCAGCAGGTTGGATAAGGCAAATAAGATGATCTTGTTAGCCATAGGCAAAGATGCCAGCAAAATAAGCAATTGCAGGAGAATAAGAAACGAGGCGGAGGGCAAGAGGGCGGGCTGAAAGAAAAGGGCCTTCAATGACAAACCCGGATCACCAGGCGGGTGGGCAATGGCCCAAGCGACCGCCGGGTCTGCGAAAAGCGCAAGTTCTCAAAGATGGGGGTGAAGATCTCCTTAGAAATTACACTCACCGGCATTTTGCAACATGGCATTGGCTTATCTTTCAAACCCGGCTGACGCAGGGAAACGCATTACAAGAATTGCTTCGCTCCGCACAAGGGTCAAAGTTTTAAATATCAACTATGAGGATCAACAGGATATTTTGTCTGATGGTATCTTCCATGCTGCTGCTCACTGCGGCCTCATGCAAAACACGGCCAGCAAAAACAGGCACACCCAGCGCCCTGCCTGGCACGGCAGAAAAGAAAAGCAGCCCTGATAGCGCCATTGTTTACCAAACAGAAGGGCTGGTGATCCGCAGGCTGTCACATCATGTCTACCAGCATACCTCCTTCCTGAACACCAACAGCTTTGGACGGGTGGATTGCAACGGCATGATCGTAGCCGTGGGCAACGATGCGCTTGTTTTTGATACGCCGGCAGACGAGAAGAGCAGCGAAGAGCTGATCGCCTTTCTGCAGAAGGAGCTGCGATGCCGCATCAAAACCGTAGTACCTACCCATTTTCATGAGGATTGCGTAGGCGGACTGGAGTCTTTTTACAAACACGGCGTCCCGGCCATGGCATCGGCCAAAACCCTGGACCTGCTGGAAAAAGCAGGACGGAAATTCTCAAAGCCCCTGGTGCCTTTCAGCGACAGCCTGGCGCTAATGGTGGGTGGCAAGGACCTGCGTGTGCTTTATTTTGGCGAAGGACACACTAAGGACAATGTCGTTGCCTATTTCCCCGAGGAAGCGGTGCTGTTCGGCGGCTGTCTCATCAAATCAGTCGGCGCAGCCAAAGGCAACCTGGCCGATGCGAATGTGCAGGCCTGGCCTGCCACCGTGCGAAAGCTAAAGGACCGACTTCCCTTGACAAATATTGTAATACCCGGCCATGGACAATGGGGTGGGAGGGAGCTGCTGGATTATACGATAGAGCTGTTTGAGTGAGAGAACCTGATACAATTCCGCAGTTCGCCCGGAAGCTTTTGTGGAGCAGCGCAAACAGGGATTTTTGGATTTTCAGGACTATAAGCAGCTTATCTTAGGGAGTTGAAAAACAACAAGCAATGTTGATGTTCTCCAAATTGGCGACGCGTATAGCCATGTCAATCTTTCTCCTGATCCTTATTTCATGCACAAGCTTCAACCAAGAAAGATCTGAAAATGCGATCGAGCGGTACGTAAAGGTTAATCTCCTGGACCCCGCATCATTTGAGGTCAGGCGTTACTATCCGCCTGTTCGACTCAAGATCACTAAGGAGGATGCCGACGCCGCCAACGAGCTGCATGGCATCAGCAGTACAAAACCTTTTGATGGCTGGGCCAGGGCCATCGACATGAAAGCCATGAGCAGCTATGGCGACACGGCCGAACAATCAGCGACCTTCTATTTTAATGCGGCGTGTGATAGTGTGACTTCAACGGATTTGGCGCCGTTTTTCCTTAAAGATTCGATACGTGAAAAATTATTGGTTAGGTAGATCGCTTATTCGCCAGCTTTGTAATTCAGCTCTTGAGCAAGATGAATTTTTTGCTAGCCTTCAAAAAGCTCAATGCTTGGTGCTCTGTACAGGCCTGGTATGGAATAGCTCCCTTCGCCTGTTTCGGTCTTTTAAATTTTTCGCGACAGCAAGCGAGCTTTCTTGCTCCAAAAAAAGGCCCTCCGCCGGCAGCAAGAAGCCATTCTTTGTTTTGTCGGGTAGATTGGATTCGAGCCAGCGACCCGAAAAAGGGAAAGAGAAAGAGCGCGACCTACTCACTATTCACCGCTCACCAGTTTCCATTCTCCACATTGCGCAATGGTGCGTTACTGACACCAAAAGAATCATACTTCTGAAACTCGTATAATTCAGTAATCTTGCTGTTAGCCGGAATTTATCTTAGCTGATTAAGGAAGCTGCTTAGATACTTTTCCCTAATCCAGCTTAATGTCTCCTTCTTTATAATTCATCCAATACTTGATATGGCTTGCTTTTACAGCAATTAGTACAATGCCGGGCGTATTGACTCCTTTTTTAAACCATTGATTCAGCGACTCGTCCCAATGTTGTTCCCAGATGCTTTTATCTTTAATTAGCCTTGCTTTGCCATTGACAATAAAATAAGTGCCGCTTTTCCCGGTGAAAGAGAGACTAACCGATGCTGTTCGCCTGATATCTTTAATCTTTCGCGTGTTGGTATAGGAAAAAAAGAAAGACTCGCCATTATACCTCACATCCCTGTTGTTGCTCATAGGCCTCGTGTTGACAACACCTCTGGGTCCATTGGTGCTCATCATACAGATGTCGATATCCTTCATTGTGTTAGCAATGACGGTGAGTTTATTTGTTGCCATGATATTGTTTATGTACAGCTCTTCAATTTAAATACCACGAAGATCCCTGTCATTACTCATCTTCCGCTGTCTAACGAAGAGATCAAAAAAATATCAAGCTGATAGACAAAATGTCTTTTTAGAATCAAAGTCAACAATGGAAACCTTCGAGTTTCAAACAAACACAAAAACAGCGAGGCAGAGCGCTCCTCTTTTGGTCGGGCGGACCAGATTTGGACCTGCGACCCTAAAAAAGAGAAAGGGAGAGAAAAAGATAGATTCCAACATTTACCATATAAAAAAAGAGAAAGAAAACAGGAGACTCGCTCTCCGCTCTCTTTCTCTTCCTTTGTTGTCGGGTGGACCGGACAGGAACAACCCTTGCATACCATACAAGTGCGTTGCCCGATCAGCTTTCATGTTTGAACGAATCCGACCTAAACTGACTAATAATTTGAATTTAGTCGTCAAGCACTTTTAGCCTATTTATAATGAGCCTTTTTTTGTCATTAAGTTCTTTATCTGGGGAGTAAACAAATGGTAATTTGCATAAAAATCTCATATGTTTGAGGGTGTTGGCATCTATATAAAAGGCTACAAATGCTTTCAATAAGTTCAGCAGGGTTTCGGTCAAATACTTCCAATGAACTTGATTATTGGAAAGAACAATGCCGGCAAAAGTTCATTGCTCGATATGATTCATTGCTTCGCCAAGCCTACGATGCTAAACGATCCCGAATTCTCTGGAGCACAGCTAATTCTTTCTAGAAGACTGACAGAAGCCGAAATTTCGCTCCGATTTCCCCATCAGAAAAGGGGAGGATCCGTCCCATATGAAGACCACTACAGTTGGGCTAAGAAATTCTTAGACACTTCGATATATTACTCAGTGAAGGACAAAGAAAAAATCCTTCTAGGAACCGAAGTGACAATCGAAATTCCCGAAGCACTGCCAGATTTCCAGAAGATCGTCGACAGTTTCAATGATCCATTCCATGGGATGAAGGTTTACTCTGTCTCAGCAGAAAGAAATGTAAAACCGGAAGGGCATGCCACAGGAATTGGGGTTGATAGTTACGGAGCCGGGGTGACTTCCTCAATTAGATCCATACTCAATGTCGAAACCTTCCACGATGGCCTGATAGAAAAAGACCTGCTAGGGGAATTAAATAAGATCCTAGGGCCGGACATGCATTTTTCATGAATTCTTGTGAAAGAACTCACGACCAGTGAAGTCGAAATCAATTTCGAAAACCAATCGGGATTACGAGTGCCTCTATCGAAAATGGGTAGTGGGACAAAAAACACTGATTCAAGTATTGATGAATACTATTGTCCTCCCGAAACTTTACAAAACTTCTATCTCGAAATGTATATTTTGTTTTGAAGAACTCGAGAACAATTTGCATCCTGCTCTACAGAGGAGGCTCTTCATGTATTTGTATGAATTTGCCGTAAAGAACGATACTACAATGTTCATCACTACACACTCCAATGTTGTGATAGACACTTTTAGCGGGCTGGAAAAAGCACAAATCATGCATGTGAAAAAGGAAGGTGATAAGTCACACGTAAAGGCCGCATTATCCTATAAAGATTCAAAGCATATCATTAACGATTTAGAGATAAAAGCGAGCAGCATTCTACAGAGCAATGGAATTATATGGGTGGAAGATCCAAGTGACAGGCATTATATTAATAAATGGCTTAGCCTACTTTCCCCAGATCTAAAAGAAGGAATCCATTATGCGATAATGTTCTATGGAGGAAGACTGCTATCTGGTTTGTGTTTCACGGTAGCGGACGTCGAAAATGAGCTCATTCCCTTACTTCGCATCAACACAAATGCTTATGTCGTCATTGATAGAGATGGTACATCCGTCACTGAATTAAACAAGACTAAAAGCAGAATAAAGGCAGAAATAGGAGATGGCTCTTATTGGATAACTGAGGGAAGAGAGATTGAGAATTATTTGAGCACCAACACGGTCAAAAAGTGGATCGGGCCTGAACATGTGTGGGATGGCGAATTGACGATGGACAGTGAGGTAAAGTTCCAGACAATTCTAAATAACCACGGAGTAAAAAACGTTAAGTATGACATAAATAAGTCCGCTGCGTCATTGGCAGTTAGGGATTATATAGAGTTTTCTGACTTAGAAGTACTCGACCTAAAGGACAAATTAGTAGAAATCGTTACAATGATTCGAAAGTGGAATGGACTACGCGAAAATTAGTTGATTAGGTTGTAAGCTTCCCTTGTATTAGCCCTCCTAAATAGCTGGACCAATTTCAATTCAATTTTGTCACTTAAGTTTAGGAATATGTCAAAGCAAAGGCGGGGGTTTTCTGTAGGAGTTTTCTATTTCTGACCCAAAATGTGTTTTGAAGGACCAGCATCGGGCTTGGCTGTCCAAAAGCAAGGACAACAAGAAAGCCCCGAAACACTTGAAAATAAAGCACCTCAGAGCCTTTAAGAAGAAGTCGGGCTGCGCCCGTGCGCCTGCGCTGAAGCTTCGGCGCAAGCGTACGAAGCCCGCCGCCCCTTAATACTGATCGCAATAAAAAAGCCCGCCTTCGCTCTAGCGAGCTTCGGCGGGCGTAGTCGGGTGGACTGGATTCGAACCAGCGACCCCTTGCACCCCATGCAAGTGCGCTACCGGGCTGCGCCACCACCCGTTCCATCGGGGTTCCTTTCACCGCTCCAGGCCTGGTGACCTGGCCTGGAAAGGCCCTCGCCGTTTCCGGCCTTAGGGGCTGCAAATTTAAAGGATTTTATCCGAACAAATTGCGTTAACTGATTTAGTTTGCGCAGCAATTATGACAAATGAGCGCCGGGAACGGATAACTGCCGTTCTTTCGAAAAGACAGAACGACCTTACCGTCGTCCTGGAGAACGTTTTTGATCCGCATAATATCTCCGCCGTCATGCGCAGCTGCGATGCAGTGGGCATACAGGAGATCTATGTGCTCAATACCAAAATTCCCCGTCATAAAAAATGGGGCGCCCGCAGCAGCAGCTCCGCCGCCAAATGGCTTACCATCCACCAGTTCGACAGCAACGAAGACTGCTTTGCCCGGCTGAGGGAACGATACGGAACTATTTTAACAACGCACTTATCCGGCGATGCCGTAAGTTTATACCAGACAGACCTTACACGCAGCACGGCCCTGGTCTTCGGCAACGAACACGCGGGCGTGAGCGAAGAGGTGAGAGGCCTGGCCGACGGGAACTTCATCATCCCCCAACTCGGCATGATCCGCTCCCTTAACATCAGCGTCGCCTGCGCCGTGAGCCTGTATGAAGCTTTCAGGCAGAAGCAGGCCGCAGGCCACTACAATGTCCAAAAACTGTCCGACGCCGAATACAACGATCTTTCTAACCAATGGGGTTTATACAATGAAGAATTACATCCTTAGCCTGTTCATAGCCGCCGCAATGCTGGCTGCACCCGGGGTAAAGGCCCAGGCCATCGCCCACTGGAAGCTGGCCGACCTTGAAGCGGCCATCAAAAACGCCGACAGGCCCACGGTATTTAATTTCTGGGCTACCTTCTGCATCCCCTGCATAGAAGAGCTTCCCTATTTTCAGCAGGCCGTTAAAAAATACGACAGCGCCGGCGTCAGGCTCGTGCTTGTAAGCCTCGACCTCAAAGAAAGCTATCCCAAAAAGATCCAGGCCTTTGCCACAAAGCGAAAGATAACCGCACCCATTGTTTTTCTCGACGAGACCAATGCCGATCTTTTTTGCCCGGTAGTAGACGAAAGCTGGTCCGGCGCCATTCCCGCCAGCCTTTTTGTTAATACTAAAACAGGCTACCGAAAATTTTTTGAAACCCAGCTTTCCAAGGAAGAGGTGGAGAGAGAGATTGGGGAGATGATAGGGAGGAAAGAGAAACAGTGAGAGAAGAGGAAGATACGGAGTGAAAGAGGGGAAATGCTTGTTGCATTAAGGCGGGTTTTTTGAAGGATGCGCCTGGTGGAGCCACTGGACTTAATTCGGTACGGATAGGCAAAAAAATCCCGCCCTGGAGGCGGGAATTTTCTGGTGGGGTTTCTAATTACAATCTTTTTATGGTGCAGCCTACGGAGCGCGAGGTTTTTACCGTTACTTCCTTGCCGCCGACCGTTTCAACTATCGCCTCCCTGAGGTGCTGGCGGTTTACGTTGCCGGCCTCGGAAGGATTGTCGTCGATGGCGCCATGGTAAACGAGCTTGCCATTCTTATCAAAAAGAAAGACTTCCGGTGTGCGGGTGGCGCCAAAAGCGTCTGCCAGCTCCGATTTGGTATCTACCACATAGTTCCAGCCATAGGCCTGATCCTTGGCATAGGCCTTCATAGCTTCATAAGAATCGGCACCGCCACGCTGGGCCTCGTTGCTGTTGACCAGGACCACACCAATCTTCTGGCTGAGCGCATATTTGCTGATCTCATGGGTTCTTTGCTGGTTCTTGATCACATAGGGACAGGTATTGCAGCTGAACATCACCAGCAGGCCATTTTCCCTGGTGGCCTCTTTGAGACTGATCTGTTTTCCGCTGATGTCCATCATCTTTACCTCGGCCTTTGGAAGGGTTGAGCCTATGGGCAGCTCACCCAGGCTGGTAAAGGAAAGCAGGCCGGCGGCGGCCAGTGCAAAGCTCGACAGGAGGATCTTTTTCATAAAAAAGGTTTGTCTTTCAAATTTCGAATAAAACTTTCAATAAACCCGGCCGCTCATGCCTGTTTTTCGCCTTTCGATGCAGCTTTAGCCTTTCTTTCTGCCGTAAGGTTGGTAAGGGTCACATTCAGCTCGAAGCCGGCCAGCACGGCAAGCGAATTGGCATAGATCAGCGACATCAGGATGAATATCGCACCAATCGAGCCGTAGACAGTGTTATAGTCCGAAAAATGCTCCACCCAATACGATACCAGCCCCGTGGCAATGATCATGAGCGTGGTAGCGAAAACCGCACCCGGTGTAAGCAGGCTCCATTTTTTTGCCACCGCCGGGCCATGCCTGTAAATAAAGGAAACAATACCATAGGTAAGCAGGATGATGATGAGCCAGCGCGACTCATCGATGATCAAACGCCAGGTTTCGCTCTTTACACCCAGCCATTGCAATACATGGCTTTGCGCAATGAGCAACAGGATACAGATAAAAATTAGCACCAGCACAATGAGTGTAAGCTTTAGCGCAACGCGTCGGTTGTGCAGGCCTTTGCGCTTTTTAAAGCCTGGATAGTTCTTATCGAAAGCCCTGAGCACGCCCATCATGGCATTGCTCGAGAAAAACACAGCAAGCAGGAGACCAAAGGAAAGCAGGCCGTTGCGGGGACGATCGATAAAATCCTTCAGGAAATTGATGATGACGGCATTGTTCTTTTCACCGGGCACGATATCACGGATCAGGATGAACAGCTCGTCGACGAACTGGCGCGAGATGGGCAGGTAGGGCAGGAGCGTAAAGATAAAGATGAGCGTAGGCGGTATGGCCATCACGATGTTGAAGGAAATACCGCTCGCCCTTTCCACCATGCTCGTCCTGCGCAGCTGCAGCAGGAAGGGTTGCCAGATATCGTACACCGAAAAGCCATTGAAGCCCGGCGGCACGATACGTTTGCTTTGCCTCGCAAGGGTTTTTGCAGGCAGCGAGGTGGCGATGCGCTCCTGTATTGTTGTTCGTGAAGCCATTAGTTCGCCGTTTCCTTTTTCGCGGCTCTTGCTTCGCGCCGGCGTTTGTCCTCTGCCTGGTAAGCACGGGCCTTCACCATGTGCTCATCGTAGCTGGCGCTGAACATATGCGTTCCATCAAACCGGCTGCTGGCCACGAAGTACAGGTAGTTCGTCTGCGGCGCCTTGAGCACCTCGTCGATGGTTTTTTTGGAAGGTGTGCAGATCGGTCCGGGCGGCAGACCCTTGACCCGGTAAGTATTATAGGGCGACTCGGATTGAAGCATGGCCCCGTGCACCCAGGTTATTGAAAAATCCCTGACGGCAAACTTCACGGTAGGATCGGCCTGCAGGGGCATGCCCATCCTTACCCGGTTGATATACACGCTGGCGATGGTATCCTTCTCTTCGAGGAAATTGGTTTCCTCTTCCACGATGGACGCGAGTATGTAAGCCTGCAGCGGTGTTATGCCAAGCGCTGCAGCCTTTGCCTTTCTTTCCTCGTTCCAGAACTTTTGCGATTCCTGGTATAACTTATTGTAAACATTGGATGGGGAGGAATTCCAGTAGTAAGTATAGGTATCGGGCAGCACATGCCAGGTGGCTGTTTCCGGGTCAACATTATAGGCCCGCAGCGAGTCAGGATCGGTCAGGAAATCGATCATCTGGGCAGAATCGGTTTCAAAGCGCCGGCCGATCAGCCGGGCCAGGTCTTCTCTTGTCCGCAGCTTGGTGATCACAAGGTTCACCGGTGTCTGCTGCCCGTTGCGAAGCCTGCGTACAATGGAAAGCAGGCTGCTGCCTTTTTTGAACT
>DASTPZ010000086.1:0-10070 GCA_035761965.1 Flavisolibacter sp.
AGCATGGCGCTTCAAGATATGCGTCCAGGATACTGTCCACGCCGGATATCTGGCCTGATGAATACCCTGGCGAGACCAATGTTAAAACGGACGAAGGGTAAAGGACCGCTATAAAGCGGTTTTCCATTTTCAGCGCCTGCCCGTTCCCTTCATTCTCTGATGTCCGGGCAGCCCTGAACAGCATTGGCTGGTCCAGATACCAGTCGGGTCGATGAATGATATAGCTCATAACTTCTCCAATAAAAAACCGGGAGGCTAAAATGGCCTCCCGGTTCTATCATCAATCTCAACTATCGTTCTTCCTTATTTCGCGATCATCAGTTTATGCGTGGCCGCCTGGCCTCCGTTCACTACTCTCAGGTAATAAACGCCTGCTGCCAGGCCCTGTACATCCAGGCGGATCTGCCTTAACACACCCTTTTCCAACTGCCCCTGGTAAACTACCTTCACCTGTTTGCCCATGGCATCCACCAGGCTGATAGAGCTCATACCCGTCACAGCTGCCCTCAACTCTATGGTGGTGGCACCGGCAGTCGGATTCGGATAAACCCTGAAGCTTGCACCAGCCATTGCTGTCTTGCCCGTTTCAGCTTCAACCGTCGTTTGCGTTACCGTCCCGGGAGCAGATACCCTGGCCTGGGAGGCTGTTGTAGCCTCGGGTACTGCTGCGTTGCGGGTCATTACATTCATCTGATAAGGAGCCAGCCTGCTGCCGGGTATGGGGGCTTCCCTGGTGCCGTCAGGCAGTTCCCAGGCTACGGAAAGATGGTCGCCACCAGCACCTTCCTTGTGCAGCGCTTCGATATAGTATTTATGACCGGCCTCGAGATAGATGACCACGGAACGCTGCGAGTTATACCTGTTCCATTCCCTGAATTCGGTCCAGCTAAGACTATAAGCTATCCTTGTCTTATTTGAAGGCTGGTCGTCGCGGCTCAGCCAGAGCTCTGTAGCATCGTCGCCGGCGATCCAGAATTTATAGTTGCCGGTTTGCGGCGGACAGATATAGCCACGGATCCTTGAGCCATACTGATCGCCCGCATTTTCTGCCGTTTCAAAGCTCGTGATCTGGCGTACACTCGTTGCGTCCGTACCGAGCGGGATCTGCTGGACATCGTTGCCGTTCACACCTTGCCATTGCTCCAGGGCTATGCTGCCGGTGGCAGAGCAGGAGCTGGGTGCCAGCACCACAACGGTTTGTCTTACATCGGGTGCTGCGCCATATACCGTGTTGCCGGACTGGCTGGCCTTGATGGTGACCATGCCGGTTCCGATCGGCGTGAGCACATTACCCGAAACGGTGGCCGGTCCTGATTCCACCGTAAAGCTTACGGGCAGGCCCGACGAGGCTTGTGCGGACAGCGTTATATTCCCCTGCTCGAGCGATACGGGTGGGAGAGCGGCAAAGCTGATCGTTTGTGCCTGTCCCGCTGCATAAGGCGACAGCCTTGACCCAGGTATCGGCGCTTCTTTCTGACCGCCGGGAAGCTCCCACGCTACGGAAAGATGATCACCTCCATTGCCTTCTTTCTGCAACGCCTCGATATAGTACCTGCGGCCGGCCTCGAGCGTGACCGGTGCAGATTTCTGTGTAAAGAACCTGTCCCATTGCCTGAACGCAGTCCAGTTCCTGCTATAGGCGATCTTTATTTTGTTGGCAGGGTTATCGTCGGAGCTAAGCCAAAGCTCAGTGCCGTCGTCACCGGCGATCCAAAATGTATAGGCGCCTGTCTGCGGCGGACAGATATAACCCCTGATCCTGGCGCCATAACGGTCGCCTGCGTCCTGCTGGCTTTCAAAGACCGTCAGCTGCTGGCTTGATGAAGGAGCGCTCGTAAGCGGGATATCATTTACATCATTGCCGTTTACATTGTTCCATTGTTCGCGGAGGATGCTTCCCGTGGCCGAGCAGTTGCCGGCGGCGGTAACGGTGATCTCGATATTGGTTTCCGCGGCGGCCTGGTATTGTCCGTTACCCGCCTGCACGGCGCGCACCACAACAGTGCCGGGGCCCGTAGTCGTAAGCACATTGCCGGTAAGCGTTGCAGGGCCCGATACAAGGCTCAGCGTAACCGGAAGACCCGAAGAGGCCGTAGCATTGAGCGTAACGGTCTGTCCCACGGTCAGCGTTGAAACGCCCGTGAACTGGATTGTCTGACCGATAGGATTGTTGGTGGCAGCCTGCGCCGGCGACAGCCTTTCACCCGGTATGGGTGCTTCTACGGTTCCATCAGGGAGTTCCCATGACACGGAAAGATGATCGCCACCGCCGCCTTCTTTATGAAGCGCTTCGATATAATATTTGCGTCCTGCTTCCAGGTAAATGGGTGCCGACTTCTGTGATGCATGCTTGTTCCATTCCCTGAAATCCGTCCAGCTAAGGCTGGAAGCGATCCTTGTTTTGTTTGAAGGCTGGTCGTCGCTGCTCAGCCAAAGTTCGGTGGCATCATCGCCGGAGATCCGAAAGACATAGTTGCCGCTGAAAGGCGGGCAGATATAACCGCGGATCCTGGAGCCATAACGGTCGCCGCCATCCCTGGGCCCTTCGAACATACTGATCGTGGTTGAGGAAGATGGAGGAAGATTGAGCGGAAGATCGCTGATGTTGTTACCGCCTATATCATTCCACTGCTCATGCAGGATGCTGCCTGTGCCTGCACAGGTCGACGGACGGCCGGCCGTGGGCGGTGGAGGCGGTGCAGCAGCATTGCCCGTATTGGCAATGAGCACGGCCGATGAATACGGCGCCAGGGTGATGCTTCCATTATAGCTGGCATTCTTTACATCGGTATAGCTGCCGTTCAGCGCCACCGTAGCGGCCGAAGGCTGGGCATTGTAAACAAAGCGGATCGAGTCCTCGGGGTTTACAGGAGCCGCATTCACCTCTATCAGCTTGATATTGTCGAAAAGCAGGGGAGCCGATTGCTCCTGGATATCGATGCCTATGCTCGCATCCGGTACCGATTCGGCGGCAGTAAAGACATACTCGTTCTCGGTACGGCCGGATGTGATCTTGAAATATTTTCTTTGGGAAAGATCGTTGTAAGGTGCACCGCTTCTCCTGAGGTAAACATCGAGCAGCTTGTTCTCGTCGGAACCCTTCATGCTGAAGCGAAGCAGGTACCTGCGACCGGCTGTTACCGCACCCACGCCAATTACTACCGTGCCCTTGCTGCTATTGGTGATGCTTGAAAAGCTTACCTGCAGGCTGCCACCGTCCAGCCCATTGCCATTCCAGCTGGTTACGCAGTTGTTGGCTTGTGAAAACGCATAGAGCCCACCGGCATTGGCAGAAAAAGCCTCGTTGCCAAACTGGTTGTTGCCATTCTGCTGGCTGATCACAAAAGGAGAGATCGTCTTGGGTGATTTGCGCGAGCTGCCGTCCCTGGCCGACATATTCTTCCATCCATCAAGGTCCACCTGCTTGAAGACATAGTTGCCATTTACCTTTTTCAGGGTATTGATCACAGCGATGTCGTCAAGCGGTCTTGCATAATAGTTGTTGTCGAAAGGACCAAAGTTCTGCAGATCATCCCTTCTGCTCTTGTATTCCGAAACAGGCTGCCCCGGCCTCAGCGAGAAGAGAATGTTGCCATCAAGCGTGGTTGAATAGATCGGGCTGTTGGGTGCAATGTCGTCGTGCGTCATCACCAACTGGCCTTCGTTATTATAAAACGTATTGCCCCTGATCGTATTTTCTTTTGCATTGTGGATATAAAGACCATGGCCCTGGCAGTTGGCCACGGTATTGTTGATCACCTCTACGTTGCTGGTATTATCGTCGAGATAGATACCATGCGCATAAAAGGCAGTTGCATTGTCCGTGCCGCCGGGCGCGCCGCTGCCATTGAGAACGATGTTTTCGGAGATCACGCGGTTTTGCACATGAGGCGGATTATTGCTGTTGTTCCAGGTGTAGATGCCGCCACCGTCGTCTTTTACAAAGCCAAAATCCCTGATCAGGTTACGGGCGATGCGCACATTCGATCCGCTGAAGGTGATGGGAATGTAACCGGTATTTTCTATGGTATTCTCCTCGATCTGGTTGTGATTGCCCGATACCAGCAGGCCTTCATAAGAGCCGCTGTCGCCCTTGCCCATGCCGGCAAAGCTTCCTGTGTTCTTTACCTGGCTGTTCTTCACGGAGGTATAATCGCAATCGTTCAGGTTAAAGGCAATATTATTGGTATGGCTCACATCGAGGTTGCGGAAAGAAAGGTCGTCGCAGCTGTTGGCATTGACGGCGTTCTGGCCGGAGAAATAGATGCTGCAATTGGAAATGCTGATATGGTCAGACTTGCTGATGTCGAAGGCATGCTGGTTGGCGCCCTTAAAAGAAAGGTTGTGGAAGGAAATATATTTTTCATTCGCCATCGAAACCAGGTTGTCCACAACGCTTGCTTCTACCCGGTAATTGCCTGCGCCGCCAGGGAGGTAAACACCCAGCCTGCCGGCCGTACGGTCGTAGTACCATTCACCTGTTTGGTCGAGCGTGCCGGGATGGTTCTGTATAAAATAGCCATAGCCATTGCTCGCCCAGTAACCCGACTCGGAGCTGTAATAAAGCGTATTGCCACCATGATGGGTAATAAGGTTGCGGTCAAGCACCCAGCGGTTCTTCCTGATCACCACCTCGCCTCCGCTCCAGGAGGAGGAAGAGGGCATTTCCGAATCGGTGATGGAGTTATTGCCAGAATAGCTTTTAACGGTAAGGTATCCCCCGTTAGGACCATTGGCATTGGGCAGGCGGCCGATCCGCTGCGCTGCACCATTCACCAGCACCACATTCACCGAAGGGCGCTGAGGCCACAGGTTCGTTGTAAACGTATTACCCGAGGACGACCATCCGCTCAGCGTCCTGAGGCCGCTGATCACAGGGCGGTCCCCCGTGCCATACGAAGCAAAAACAATCGGAGCGCCGGATTTACCCGAGCGCCTTACATCAATGCTGCCCTCGAACACATCTCCACAACGGAAGAGTATCGAGTCGCCCGGGTCAAGACTGGAAAAGATAGCATTGAGCTTTGCAAGCGAACGCCATGGCGTAGCGGGGTTGCGGGCTTCCTGCGCGCTCCGGCTATCGTCTCCGGAGCTGGAAAAATAATAGTTGGTTGCTTTTGCCGGGTTATAAGCTCCAAGGCATAGCACTGCCATTAAGAGCAAACAAGCAGCAGTCTGGTTCTTCATCTATTGCGTTTTTAGGTTGGCAGGGAACAGCAAAAAATATGCGGACAAATAATGACCTTAGTCGAACGGGCTTTTTTTGTCGGTGAAAAAAATCAAAACCGAAGATATTGATCTTAATCATTTGATTTACAGATGAGTTCCCTTTATTTTTTGGCATAATGTGTTGCCTTTTTGGCCAACTAACTGTCCTGGCTATCCGCCCTTAACGGTGGGGCACCCCCGAAAGGCTGGTTATCCTTGCAAGCGCCGCCCCTTGAACGCCCCCTGATTCCCGACCTGATGGACATCATAATTTGACTTCGCTATAACCCTTGTTCCGTAAGGGTTTTGGCTTATAATCCCGCTTTTAACCAATGTAGAAGCTCCCGGTTTTTGTCTTTTTCCGCCCTTTCTATTGGTTTAGTTTCAGCAAAGAGGGTAAGCATGAGACCAAATCTTTAATTCATTCATCTTATGGCAGAAAACAAGATCTTCATCTTTGATACCACCCTGCGCGATGGCGAGCAGGTACCGGGCTGTAAACTGAATACGGCAGAAAAAGTAGACCTGGCGCTGGCACTCGAGGAATTGGGTGTCGACATCATTGAAGCCGGCTTTCCCATCTCCAGTCCGGGCGATTTTCAATCGGTGACCCAGATATGCAAGGTTATCGACAAGGCTACGGTCTGTGCCCTTAGCCGCGCCGTAAAGAAGGATATCGAAGTGGCTGCCCAGGCGCTCAGATATGCGCGACGGCCGCGGATCCATACGGGGATCGGCACCTCCGACTACCATATAAGGAGCAAATTCAACTCTACCCGCGAGGAGATCCTGCAAAGGGCCGTACAGTGCGTGAAATGGGCCCGCAACCTGACCGACGACGTAGAGTTTTACGCCGAGGATGCAGGCCGTACCGATAACGAGTACCTGGCCCGCGTGATCGAAGCCGTCATCGCCGCCGGCGCCACCACGGTCAATATACCCGATACCACCGGCTATTGCCTGCCGCAGCAGTACGGTGAGAAGATCGCCTATCTTGTAGATCATGTTCCTAATATCGATAGGGCCGTTATTTCCTGTCATTGCCATAACGACCTGGGGCTGGCTACGGCCAATGCCATATCAGGTGTGATCAGCGGCGCGCGGCAGATCGAATGTACCATCAACGGTCTCGGTGAGCGGGCCGGCAATACCTCGCTCGAAGAAGTGGTCATGATCCTAAAGCAGCACAGGCACCTCGGTCTCTATACCGGCATTCACACAAAAAAGCTCAACCCGCTCAGCCGCCTGGTTTCAGACACCATGCGCATGCCCGTGCAGCCAAATAAGGCCATCGTGGGCGCCAATGCCTTCTCCCATTCCTCCGGTATTCACCAGGATGGCTTTCTGAAAGATGCGCAGACCTATGAGATCATCGATCCCGAAGAGGTAGGAGCGGAGCAGAGCAAGATCATTCTTACGGCACGCAGCGGCCGCAGCGCGCTGGCCTACCGCCTGCTGAAGCTGGGCTACGGGTTCAATCGCAACGACATCGACGTGCTCTACGAGGCCTTTCTTAAGATAGCCGACGTCAAAAAAGAAGTAAAGGAGGAAGACCTTTTGCAATTAGCCAGCCAATATCAAACCGAAACCATAACTATTGCTTAGCCATGGGTAAGACCTTATTCGAAAAGATCTGGGAAAAGCATATCGTGCGCACTATAGCCGACGGGCCGGACGTGCTTTATATAGATAAGCATTTTATACACGAGGTAACAAGCCCCCAGGCTTTTGCCGGGCTGGAAAGGCGGGGGCTCAAGGTTTTCAGGCCGGCGCAGGTGGTGGCCACGGCCGATCACAATGTGCCCACCATCAACCAGCACCTGCCCATCAGCGACGAGCTTTCGCGCAACCAGGTGGAACAGCTTATACGGAACTGCAAGGCCCATGGCATCGAGCTCTATGGCCTCGGCCACCCGTACCAGGGCATTGTCCACGTGATCGGCCCGGAGCTGGGCATCACCCAGCCGGGCATGACGATCGTTTGCGGCGACAGCCATACTTCCACCCATGGTGCTTTCGGTTCTATTGCCTTCGGCATTGGCACCAGCGAAGTGGAAATGGTGCTGGCCTCCCAATGCCTGCTGCAGGCCAGGCCAAAGCTGATGCGCATTCGCGTCGAAGGCTCGCTTAACAGGGGTGTGGTGTCAAAAGACATCATCCTTCATATCATATCTGCCATCTCTTCGAGTGGGGCTACGGGCTATTTTGTTGAATTTGCCGGCTCCGCCATCCGTTCCCTTTCCATGGAGGCACGCATGACCATTTGCAACATGAGCATCGAAATGGGTGCCCGTGGCGGAATGATCGCTCCCGATCAAACTACCTTCGATTACCTGGAAGGCAGGAGGTTTGCGCCAGCCGGCAGGGATTGGGATCAAAAGCTGGAAGAATGGAAAAGGCTTTATAGTGATGAAGATGCTGTTTTCGATAAGGAGGTATCGATCGCGGCCGGCGATATAGAACCCATGATCACCTATGGCACCAACCCAGGGCTCGGAATTGCCATCAACGGACTCATACCCGCGCCAGAAACCATTCCCGATGAGAGCGAGCGGCGCAACATCGTCAAGGCCCTTAATTATATGGGTCTAGAAGCCGGCAAGCCGCTCAAGGGCATGCCGGTTCAGCATGTATTCATCGGCAGCTGCACCAATTCGCGTATCGAGGACCTGCGCCTGGTGGCCGGCCTCGTAAAGGGAAGAAAAAAGAACGAAGGCGTGAAGGTGATGATCGTGCCCGGCTCGCAGCAGGTTGCCGCACAGGTAAGGGAGGAGGGGCTGGATAAGATATTTGCCGAAGCTGGGTTTGAGGTGAGACAGCCTGGCTGCAGCGCCTGCCTGGGTATGAACGAGGACAAGATACCCGCAGGCGAGTATTGCATATCGACCAGCAACCGCAATTTCGAAGGCCGCCAGGGAGCCGGCGCCAGGACCCTGCTCGCCAGTCCGCTTACTGCCGCCGCCGCGGCCATCACCGGCGTTGTAACCGATATACGTGAACTATTAAGCTGATCTCATGCAGGCAATACATACCATACACAGCCGGTTCGTACCACTTCAAATCGAAAATATAGATACGGACCAGATCATTCCCGCGCGTTTCCTGAAAGCCACCACAAAGGAAGGCTTTGGAAAAAACCTGTTTCGCGACTGGCGTTACGAGAACGACGATGAGAACAGGCCGAGGCCGGGCTTTGCACTGAACGATCCCGGATATAGCGGTCAGATACTGGTAGCCGGAAAGAATTTCGGCTGCGGCTCATCCAGGGAACATGCCGCCTGGTCACTGCTTGATTATGGGTTCAGGGTGGTTGTATCGAGCTTCTTTGCCGATATATTCAAGAGCAATGCATTGAACAATGGCCTGCTGCCGGTACAGGTTTCCGATGGATTCCTTCAAAGAATTTTCGCACTTGGCAGCAGCGCCACGCTTACGGTGAACCTCGAGGAGCAAAGCATTGCCATCGATGCCACCGGCGATATGGAGCGCTTTGCCATCAACCCCTATAAAAAAACCTGCCTGCTGCATGGCTACGACGATCTTGATTACCTGCTGAGCATCAAGTCAGCTATTGAATCATTCGAAAAACAACCAGCTTGATACCATGGAAAAGATAATTGCCGTGATCCTTGGCGATGGGATAGGCCCGGAAGTTACCCGTCAGTCCATTAAAGTGCTGAATGCCGTTGCTGAAAGGTTCAACCATCGCTTTCATTATACCTATGCCTTGATGGGTGCCGATGCCATCGATAAAACAGGCAGCCCCCTGCCGGAAGAAACGCTTGATGCCTGCGAGGAAAGCGACGCGATCCTTTTTGGCGCCATCGGCCATCCTAAATATGATAACGACCCTACTGCAAGGGTACGCCCAGAGCAAGGCTTACTGGCCCTGCGGAAGTCGCTGGGGCTCTATGCCAACATCAGGCCGGTGACCACATTTCCATCTCTCCATCATCTTTCGCCGCTGCGCGACAAGCAGCTCGATGGAGTGGACTTTGTCGTTTACCGCGAACTTACTGGCGGTATCTATTTCGGTAAAAAAGAGGTGGACGAAGCCTATACACAGGCCTCCGACCTTTGTGTATACAACCGCACCGAGATCGAACGCATTGCCCACCTGGCTTTCAGGGCAGCCGCTCAAAGGAGAAAAAAGCTGACCCTCGTCGACAAGGCCAATGTGCTGGAGACTTCAAGATTGTGGCGAAAGGTGGTACGCGAGCTGGCGGATACCTACCCGGATGTTTCAGTGGATTATCTTTTTGTCGACAACGCTGCCATGCAGATCATCCTCAACCCCGCCCAGTTCGACGTAATACTCACAGAGAATATGTTTGGCGATATCATCAGCGACGAGGCAAGCGTCATCAGTGGTTCGCTGGGTATGCTGCCTTCGGCTTCGGTGGGAACGAGCACCGCGCTTTTTGAACCCATCCATGGTTCCTACCCGCAGGCCGCGGGAAAGGACATCGCTAATCCTATCGGCTCTATCTTATCGGCGGCAATGATGCTCGATCATTTCGGGCTGCGCACCGAAGCCGGCCTCGTGCGCAAGGCCGTGTCATGGACCCTCGACAACCGTTTTGTTACAAAGGATATCGATCCCGTCAATTATTATTTTACATCCACCATCGGTGATCTTGTGAGCGATTACGTGGCCGACCGCATCTCCACCAATATCAACCAGCAGAATGTCGAGTCCAGGAAATCGACGCTGATCTGAGCCCGGTTGTCGGAAGTTTTTTCTGCTAAGGTTTCCGCGTAGCTCCAGCAGAAACACTGCGATCCAGCGCGGGAAAAGAGTGCATTCCTGCAGATCTGCTAACCGGTGCAGCCTCGGCTGCGTTCAAAAGCTAAGCTAATAT
>DASTPZ010000087.1:0-13874 GCA_035761965.1 Flavisolibacter sp.
GACTGGGCCACCGTGCCGCAACCCAGAACCATCCAGGTGGGAATCAACCTTGTTTTCTAAGCTTAAAATGAACGAACATGAAATCAATCATCAACTATAGTTTTCTTTTTGCAGGCCTGCTTTCACTAGCCTCTTGCAAAAAATTTTTGGATGAAAAGCCGAACAACTCCCTGCCGGCGGCATCTGCCATCCGGGATGCCGGCACGGCAAGAGCGGCCATCATTGGGGCTTATGATGCCGTGCAGGGCTACTATGCCGCCAACTACCCCACGCTCGGTACCATCACAGCCGACAATGTGGTGTTCAACGGAACGCTGAGCCAGTACCTGCAGCTTGACCAGAACGCTATTCCGCCTGACAATGTAACAACAGTGGCGGCTTACCAGGGCATCTACCGGGCAATTAATGCGGCCAACAATATTCTTGCTTACGTGCCGGCCGTGGAAGATCCGCTGCTTACGGCAAACGAAAAGAACCGCATTCTTGGCGAAGCCTATTTCATCAGGGCCCTTGGCTATTTTGATCTGGGAAGAGGCTGGGGCGGTGTGCAGCTGCAATTGAAGCCTACAACCACGCTCGACGCGGCCAAAGGCGTTAAGCGCAGTACGCTGCAGCAAACCTATGACCAGGTGCTGGCAGATCTGACGCAAGCCGAAAGCCTTTTGTCCGAAGACGCCACTACCCGCAACCGGGCGCAGAAAAGTGCCGCCCGTGCCTTGCGGGCACGATTGCACCTGTACCGCAAAGAATGGGCGCAGGCGGAGGCCTACGCCACGCAGGTGATCAGCAATACAAAGTACCAATTGGTAACCCCGTATAGCCGTTTCTTTACTGCTCCTTTTAATACACAGGAGTCTGTGCTGGAGCTGAGCTTTAACAACAATGACCGCAATTCGTTTTGGAACCTCTGGTACCCGAGTTCTGCAGGCGGTCAATTTACGCTGAAGCCTTCTGCAGCTTTTGTGGCCAAGATCACCAATCCTGCTGTCGGCGGCAGCCGCAGCGCCTTGGTGGCCGGTACGGGAGCTAACGTATACGGCGTTTTATACAACACCTCTTCCACGAGCACAGACCCCTCATACCTTATTCGCATTTCGGAGCTCTACCTGATACGGGCGGAGGCAAGGGCGCAGCAAAACAGGCTGACCGGTGCCGACGGCGCGTTGTCTGATCTAAATGCCGTCCGCACCCGCGCAGGTGTGGGTGCCTCTGCGGTGCTTACGCAGGCCGAGGTCTTGCTGGCCATCGAGAACGAACGCAGCCTGGAGTTTGCTTTTGAAGCGCATCGCTGGTTCGACCTGGTGCGCACCGAAAGGGCCGACGACGTGCTGGGTCTTAACGACCAGCGGTTCTGGCTTTTCCCGCTTCCGTTTTCGGATGTTCTTTCCGATCCCGACGCTGTTCAAAACCCCGGATACTAAGAGGCTTCACCTTCAATACATCATTTATGAAACGCATTCATTCTTTCTTCCTGTTCATCTTGTTTGTTTCGCTGTCGTCATCGGCGCAAACGGACTATTTCTTTCCAAAGGCCACGGCGCTTGACCCGGCCATTCCAACGCCTGAAAAATTTTTGGGTTATCCTATTGGTTCACACTACACCCGTCACGACCAGATCGTGGCCTACTTCCGTGAACTGGCAAGGGTGAGCAACCGCGTGCATGTGCAAACCATTGGCAAAACCTACGAAGAGCGGGAGCAGATCATTGCCACGTTCACATCCGCCGACAATTATAGCCGGCTGGAAGAGATCCGCAAAGAGCACCTGACCCTGATCGATCCCGCCAAACCTTTGGTTGATAAGAAAGCACCGGTGATCGTTCACCTCGGCTACAGCGTTCACGGCAATGAATCATCAAGCGGGGAAGTAAGCTTGCTGACGGCCTACTACCTGGCTGCCAGCAAAGACGCCGAAACCGAGAACTGGTTGAAGGAAGCGGTGATATTCATTGACCCATCATTGAATCCTGATGGAAGAGACCGGGCCGCCAACTGGTACAACAGCTACAAGTCATGGCCACCTATTGCCGACCCTTTTGACAAGGAACACCAGGAAGGGTGGCCCGGCGGCCGTACCAATCACTATTTCGCTGACCTCAACCGCGATTGGCTGAATCTTGTGCATGTTGAAAGCCGCAACAGGGTGAAGTTTTTTCATCAATGGTATCCCAATGTGCAAATCGATTTTCATGAGCAGGGTTCAAACGCCACATATTATTTTGAGCCCACGCCAAAACGCCATGAGAGCCCCATCATTCCCCAGTTCCTGTACGAGCAAAATGCGGTATTGGCAAAATACCATGCAAAGGCGCTGGATGAGATCGGGTCGCTTTATTTTACGAAGGAGAACTATGATAACCTTTCGCCCATTTATGGCAGCACCTATCCGAAGTTTTACGGCAGCGTGGCTGCTACGTTTGAAGAAGCAAGCTCCCGCGGTCTTGTAACCGAAACCACGAACGGCTTGCTCACCTTTCCATTTTCCATACGAAACCATTTAACCACTTCTTTCTCTACCATTCGTGGCGCCGTTGCCGAAAAGGAAGCCTTATTTAAGGTGCAGAAGAACTTGTTCAAATACGCTCTGGAACAGGGAAGCGCCAATCCGGCAAAGGCTTACGTATTTGGCGATAGCCGCGACCGCAACCTCACCCAGCGGTTTTTGAACCTGCTGCTGCAGCACCGGGTGCAGGTGTACGAAGTAGCCGGCAATACCACGCTGGACGGCAAGCTTTTTGAACGGGGCAATGCTTACATCGTGCCTGCGGAGCAACCGAATTTTCTCATTGTTCATTCCCTGTTTGAAACCAATCTTTTAAAAGACAGTATTTACTACGATAACACGGGCTGGAGCGTGATTCATGCTTACGGGCTGCAATATGCTGCCGTCAATACCCCTTCCTTTAGCAAAGGTGCGCTGGTTACAACCGTGCCAACGCTGAAAGGTGATGTGCAGGGCGGCAAGGCTTCGCTGGCCTACCTCACTTCCTATACCGATTACAATGCATCAAAAGCCCTGTTTGCCTTGCTGCAAAAAGGGGTCCTGGTAAAAACGGCTTTCAAACCTTTCGCCGCTGCTACCGGTAATGGAAAAAAGAATTTCGGTTATGGCTCATTGGTTATTCCGGTTGCGGGACAAACGATTTCTCCGGATAGCCTGTACAAACTCGTAAGCGATGTGGCGGCAAACTCAGGCGTCGATTTCACCGCTGTCTCCACCGGCTTTAGCGCCGAAGGCATCGACCTTGGAAGCAGCAACATCAAAGCAGTGCGCAAGCCCGAGGTGGCCGTTGTGTTCGGGCAGGGAGTAAATCCGGCCGAAGCAGGGCAGATCTGGTTCCTGCTGAACCATCAGCTTGGGCTGCCGGTTGTAAAGATCGATGCGCTTAGTCTTGAAAGGGCGCCACTGAAACGGTACAATACCCTCATCTTACCCGGTGGCAGCTACAGTACATGGAACAAGGCAACGGTTGACAAGATAAAAGCCTGGGTAGCGGATGGCGGCACGCTGGTGACCTTGCAGAACGCATCGGCATGGGCCGTGCAGAACGAGCTGGTAAAAGAAAAGTTGCTGGAAGACGCCCCTTCGGAAGGCCGCAGCAACCGTACAGCTGCTGCTGCGCCACCGGCAGGCAGCGAAACCCGTACTGCGGCAAAGCCCGCACAGCAAACCGCGTTTGGCCAGGGCGGCAGCGATAACGACCCTGGGAAGAGCGAAGCGGCAGTGGCGCCTGTCAAAAAAACATCTGCCCGTGTCGATTACGTGAACCAGCAGGATGTTGAGGGCGCCAGGCGTATCAACGGGGCCATCTTTACCGCTGACCTCGACATCAGCCATCCGCTTGCATTTGGCATCACGGCCCGGAGGTTGTTCATCAACAAGAACAGCAGCACATTTTTGCAGCCGAGCCAGAACAAGTACGCCACCGTGGCGCAGTACGACGATAAGCCTTTTGTGAACGGATACTCGTCGAAAGAAAATATTAGAAAGGTCAGCAATTCCGCGGCCATCTTACTAAGTCCCAGCGGCGCAGGCCAGGTTGTTTTGTTTGCCGACGATCCGACCTACCGCAGTTATTGGCTGGGCACAAACCGCATCTTCCTCAACAGCATCTTCTTTGCCCACCTGGCGGGCGGTTATGGCGGTTATGCGGCAGAGGAGGAAGAAGAAGAGGGTGAGTAAAAGGAATAGTCACGTGGCCGAGGGGAGAGGCGGAAGTCTGCAAAACTTCTTACGGCGGTTCGAATCCGCCCGTGACGTCAAATCAATAGAGCAGCCGGCCGGTGAGATCCAGGCCGGTCAGTCAGGAAGAAAAAAAGGCAGCCACTCGTGAACAGGAGCCGTTGCGAATAACAAAAAGAGATGAATCGAAAAAGCATACTACAATTACAGCAGGAAGCAGCAGCGTCGGGGGAGAACAGTTTGAAGAGAACACTTGGTGGATTCAACCTCGTCCTCATCGGCATTGGCGTCATCATTGGCGCCGGGCTGTTTTCGCTCACCGGTATTGCGGCTGCTAACAACGCGGGCCCGGCTGTCACGATCTCTTTTCTCGTAGCGGCTGTGGGATGTGCCTTCAGCGCTTTATGCTATGCCGAGTTTGCTGCTATGGTGCCGGTGGCCGGCAGTGCTTATACCTATGCCTATGCAACGCTGGGCCGTTTGTTTGCATGGATCATCGGCTGGGACCTGATACTCGAATATTCGGTTGGCGCCGCTACCGTAGGCATTAGCTGGAGCCAGTACCTGGTAAAATTCTTAGGCAACTACGGGTTGCACCTGCCTCCCCAGATCCTCGCCTCTCCTTTTGAAACATTTACAGCAACTGATGGCAGCACGGCAAGAGGTTGGATCAACCTTCCTGCGGTTCTGATCGTAGTGCTGATGACCGCTGTAATTATCCGGGGCACAAAAGGCTCGGCTATCTTCAATGCAATCGTGGTGAGCCTGAAGGTTGGTGTTGTGCTCGTGTTTATTGCACTGGGTTGGAAATACATCAACCCGGCGAACTACCGTCCTTATATTCCAGCCAATACGGGCGAATTCGGTGAGTTTGGCTGGAGCGGCATTTTAAGGGGTGCCGGCGTGGTGTTTTTTGTTTTTATCGGCTTCGATATTGTGGCTACAATGGCCCAGGAAACCAAAAAGCCCCAGCGCAATATGCCCATCGGCATCATTGGGTCTTTAGTTGTGTGCACCGTTCTGTTCATTCTTTTTGGTCATGTGCTGACAGGACTTGCCAATTACACGGAGTTTAAGAACAGCGCCGCACCGGTTGCAGTGGCTATTGAAAAAACGCCGTATACCTGGCTGGGACAAGGTATTATACTGGCCATACTCATTGGTTATACCTCCGTCATCCTGGTAGACCTGCTGGGCCAGTCAAGGGTGTTTTATTCAATGAGCAAGGACCGGCTGCTGCCGCCCATATTTTCGCAATTGCATCCTCGTTTTTCCACGCCTTACAAAAGCAATTTATTGCTCTGTTTCTTCATTGCCCTGTTTGCAGGCTTTGTGCCCATAAAGGTGGTAGGTGAAATGACGAGCATTGGCACCTTGCTCGCATTCATCCTGGTTTGCGCCGGCATACTTATCCTGCGCAAGCAGCAGCCCGAAGCACACCGGCCCTTCAGGACGCCATGGGTGCCTGTGGTGCCCATACTGGGTATTGTAACCTGTTTGCTGATGATGGTATCACTTCCCGGCGACACCTGGCTGCGACTCGTAGCCTGGCTTGTGATCGGGCTGGTCATTTATTTTGCCTATGGCCGGAAAAGAACCCTGCCGGATACGGAAACTGTTGTCGGGACCGGCGATGTGAAAACAGAATAGAGCTGAATAAAAGATCATTTTTAAAAAACGGTTTGAATTGTAACAAAGACCGGGGGTTGTTGTGCATAGTGGCATGTATGAAATATGTAAATGCATGCAGTGAAACTTATTGCGATAACCAACTTCCCATCCATGCTTTTTGCAGTTTGCTGAATAAACCAGGTTGTGGACAACGGATTGCTAAAGGGATAGGAGGGAGCTGTATCCATGCAGCCTTTTACTGCATCATGGTTTATGGTACTGATGGAGCTTTGCAACTGGAAGAGCTACCCGGCGTTCAACTCATACCTGAGAATGAGCGAGGAAATTTCAATGGCCAGGTATGGCCTTACGAGTCTTCAACGAAAAGAAGAAGCCGGCTTGCCGCTTCATGGCCGGGAGATTCCTGTGATGTTCAACAGGTTTTAATGACGCTGAACCAGGTATGGCAGCTGCCTCCCGTGCAAGATCCGTAGGCTCTCAGAAATCGAGTATTGACCGACCGGGTGTCAGGCTGGTCGGTCAATACATGGGGACTCATTCTAAATTACAGCTCTGAGGTATAAGTGAAGAAAGCGGGCTGTCCTCACGCTGCCGTAAGCAGTGCCAAAAGCCTCGCATTACCCGGCAAAATCTCTTTCGAGCACGGTTCTCAGGGGAGTAGGCTTTTTCCCTGTCAGGCGCTCCACTGCGTCTGTGATTACATTGACCCTATTGTCGGCAATAAGAGAATAGACCGCGTTCATATAAGGAGCGATAAAATCGGGAGCCCCGGCTTCCTTTAATGTTTGGGCATACAATTCGGGTGATGGATTGGAATAGTGAATGGTTTTACCCCGCAGCTCAGAAAGCTCTTTAGCCGCATCAGCATAGGAAAGAGCTTCCGGCCCGGTCAGCTCATAGGTTTTGCCGGCGTGGCCTTCTTCCGTCAGAATGGTAGCAGCTACAAGGGCAATGTCTTCAACATCAATAAACCCGGTCTTCCCACTTCCTGCCGGCACGAACGTGACATTTCTCTGTACAATATTGTCCCACTCGTAGTTTTTAAAATTCTGAGCGAAGAAAGAGGGCTTCAGGACTGTATAGTCAAATGGGCCGGCCTGCAGCGCTTCGATCACACGGGTATGAAAAGGCAGCTCCTTTACAAGCTCCAGCTTCAGGGCGCCCACGTACACGACCCTTCTGATGCCGGTTTCTTTTAAGTGCTTAACAAAGGGAAGCACCAGGGCATCAAGGTCTGTGCGCAGCGGAGGGCCCAAAAGAAACACCTTGCTTACGCCTTCCGTTGCTTGTGCATAGCTGCCCGGATTTTCATAATTGAATTCAACGATGGGCACATCGGCACCAAGGATGTCGCGGCCCCTTTGCAGGCTGGTGACAGCTGCAACAAATGAAACGCCTTTGTTTTTCAACGCCTTTACCAGCGCTTTGCCAATGGTGCCGGTAGCCCCGGTGATCAAGATTTTTTCAGCCATAGTTTTTGTTTTTGATGGTCAATAGTTACTTTTAAGAACTCAAAGCTAAAGAGTAACCTATGGCAAGACAAGAAGGCACAGCAAGCGAACCTGGTTACAGCCGTGTACCCATTGCGACAAGCAAAGCCTTTGCGGACGAAAAAAAATTTCAGGCGCTTTTTCAGAAGGCCAGGTACGTCAGAAACGAGGTATGTCCCGTCCGCGACATCATTGCCCGCATATCCGACAAATGGAGCCTGCTCGCAATCTATGCTTTGGGGGGCTATGGCACCTTACGGTTCAATGAGCTGAAGCATAAGATCGGCGACGTTTCGCAGCGAATGCTAACTGTCTCTTTGCGCAATTTGGAAAAAGATGGTTTGATCTCGCGTACGGTCTACGCGGAAGTGCCGCCAAGAGTGGAGTACAGCCTGACCCCTCTGGGCAAAAGCCTGGCCCAGCAGCTGGTTTTTTTCGTAGACTGGGCTTCTGAAAACAGCAAGGAGATCGTAGCAGCAAGAAAAAGTTGATCGTGCATACAAAAGAAAACCTGTTTGTCAATTAGACAAGCGGGCATGCAGCTGAGAAGTAACATTTCATTGTAGTAGCTTCCTGCGGCTCATTTCATTTTCATCCCTTTCGCCGGTCGGTTTTCTTTTGTGCTGCGGCAATACCTCCCAGGTTATTGCAGGCCCAGGTAAGCATCACCACCAGGTGCTGCAGGTAACCTTCTCCCACCGGTGTGATCGTATACTCCACTTTAGGCGGAATTTGCGCATACATCTTTCTTTCAATGAGGCCGTAGCGTTCGAGTTCCTTTAGCGTCACGGTCAGCATTTTTTGCGAGATGCCGCTTACAGCGGTTTTCAGCTCGTTAAAGCGAAGGGTTTTTTCCTGGCCCAGCCTCATCATCACGAGCATGCTCCATTTGTCGCTCACGTTGTGCAGCACATCTTTTACCGGGCAGGGCATTTTGCATTTGGCGGACATGCCGCTCAAAACTTCCGAAATTTTTTTTTGGCTCTGCGATGCAGTTGGGACTTGAATCGTATCCATTTGGTAACTGGGTTTCCGGCTGGTGCCTTCTTTTTTTTGTTAAGTATCCTTCTTTCCTTTGGTATATAAAGGTAACTAAAAACCTTTTATAAACTAGAATATGAAACAGAAAGTAATCTTGATCACGGGAACCAACAGCGGCTTTGGCTGGCTCCATACCCATACCTTGTCCAAAGCAGGCCATAAAGTATATGCTACCGTCCGCGACGTGAACGGGCGTAACGCCGGCAGGGCCGCGGCCTTAAGGAACCTCCCGAATGTAACTGTTGTAGAGGCCGAGCTCACCAGCCCCTCTTCTGTAAAGGCGGTAGTGGAAGAAGTGGTTGCGAAGGAGGGGCGTATAGACGTGCTAATCAATAACGCCGGCAATTTTTTGGGCGGCATTGCCGAAACCTTTACCGACGAAGACGTAGACGCCCTTTTCGACGTGCATTTCAAGGCAACCTGGCGCACCATCAAGCAGGTGCTGCCCCATATGCGCCGTCAGGGTGATGGACTGATCATCAATACTTCCAGCGTGCTGGGACGTTTCTCCTCGCCCTTTATGACCTTCTACAATTCGGCCAAATTCGCTGTAGAGGGCTTAAGCGAGGGACTGCGTTATGAACTACGCTCCTTAGGCATCGATGTGGTATTGCTGCAGCCAGGCGCTTTCCCCACCGAAATACTGTCAAAAGCGAGCCAGGGTTCCGACACCAGCGTCATAGCCGGTTATGGTGAGCTGTCGAAGGTACCGGAGCAGATCGGCGCGGGCCTTGGACAATTATTCGAAACCGTGAAGCCCGACGCACAGGATGTAGCCGATGCCGTACTCCGCTTGATCGAACTGCCCCAGGGCAAGCGGCCCTTGCGCGTGGTGGTGGACAGCGTCACCGGGAAATTTGTGGAGAACGCCAACGAACAGGTAAGGCAGGGGCACAGGGAATTCGTTTCCTCTTTTGGCCTGCAGGCACTGCTCGATTAATAACAACCGCCAGGGGAGTGGTCCTCTGGCGGTTTGTTTTAACCTAGGTGTGGGTAGTATTGGTTGAGATAGTCAGCCGATCAGCAAGTAGTGAATCAGCGGCAATAGGAGGCATGCTGCTCTTACTTTACCATTTTGTCCCCATGATATAAGCATATCTACTTTTGATACAAGTGGCTTAATTGATTCTTCTGCTCCGAATTATAAACATAACAACAGGTGGGTTGTATTAAAAACGCACTCCTGATTTTTTAATACATCCATGCTTTAATCTTATTCTTATACTCACATATAGCAGCCGCAGTTTTAAAAAAGGCCTCCCATTTGACTACCTAATTCTTTTTTAGCTTCATCAACAAGATACATTGTTTTGCAACCAGGGCAATATAGGTAGAACTCATAGTAATACGTCTGACCAGGCTTTGCTTCTTTCTTTTTTGTATTCTTTTTAATAATTGCGGTCTGGCATTTCCTGCATGGATCACCTTCTTTTTCGACTCTAGGCCCCTTAGCCAATCTTCCCTCAACTGAGTTCTCACCATCGTCGTAATCTGAGTCTTTTGGGTTATACCCGGCATCTTCCAATAGGTTATCACTTTGCAAAGCTGCAAATGCGAGATGATCGCATCGCTCATTTTCTATGTGGCCGGCATGACCTTTAACCCAAGAGAAGGATACTTTCTCGTGAGCAGCAATAAGGTTGAGCAGCTTTTCCCATAGATCTGCATTAACGGCCTTTTCGGTTCTATTGCGAAACCAGTTTTTTGATTTCCATTTTAGGGCCCATCCTTTTTCTATACCATTAATAACATACTGAGAATCTGTAAAAACATTCACGATAGATTTTGTTTTTAGCTTTTCAAGACCGTGAATGACACCCATCAATTCCATACGGTTATTGGTTGTCATTACATAACCCTGGCTAAATTCCTTTTTCTTCCCTTTATATGACATGATCACGCCAAATCCACCTTTGCCAGGATTGGGTTCTGCACCGCCATCCGAATACAGATTAATCTCAGGAATTTCATCCCATGCCATAAGTACTAAGTATTTGTGGATGCTTGACTCTTGCAAATTTTAACTGAAGAGTTAGCTATACTAAGATATTTTTTAGTCAGCTTATTTGCAAGAGGATTAGATCAATGTAGTACCGACGTGTGATAATTGTTACGCCTAACTTAAAAGCACTGGCAATACGACGGTGTTCTGTGTGCCGTCTGCCCGGTGCTGCTGCTGATTAAATGTATAGATGTTCATTAATGATTCATAACTCAACCGGATTCGACTACGCTAGAACAATGGCCATAAGCGATTTATTGCGATTGCTTGTTTGCCGATCCGCCATATACGCCAATGCAGTATTACCTGTAGTTTTTTTCGAGCTTTCCCGAAATCCTGTCTACTAAATTGAACATTTTTTCTGGAATACCTGAGTGACGTTTCTCACACTTTTGCATGGCTCTGTGGTTCTTGCCTCATGCTCCTCATTTGCTGTAAAAGGTAGTTTGATTTTCGAGTTGAACTGATAGGCAATAGCCGATTTGTGTCCTTTTATAGGTATTTCTGGGTGAAACCGAACCATAAAGAGTTCGTTTTTTCGAGGTATATTCAGCTGCATGCTATAGATCGTTCCAGAGACCACATCTTCAATAATGAATAGAAGAATGGAAAGTCTAAGTTCTCATGTCTGGTGGGATGAATGTCTTGAAAGCAGGCAGCTCTAACTCACCACGAAGATTAAATTGACTGATGCAAATTTTCTTCATCCGATTGCATCAGCATCCTTCTAATTGGTCGTCTGCTCGCCTTATTAATTTTCCGTTTTCAGCAACTTCATAATGATGACCGTGGACCATCTAAGTGGAGATGGCTCCGGCACTAAGTCTTAAACCCAAACCTAAAATAAGAGTCTGGTCAGTAGAAGGAGCTTGGCTAACTAAGACTAATTCACATTTTTTCAACAACAGACAATAGTATATCTAATAAATATTAAATATGCACTTAAATACCAAAACTATGCATTCAAAATTTCCGAGAGGATCTCAATGGAGGAGATGGGATTTGCACTTTCATACACCATCCTCATATGATTATAGGGACAAGAGCGTCTCGAATGAGCAAATTATTTCCGAACTTCTTAATAACCAAATTGCGGTTGTCGCTGTGACGGATCATCACTGTATTGACACGGCTCGAATAAAAGAACTTCAACGACTAGCTGGCGCAAATCTTACGGTGTTACCTGGCATAGAATTTCGCTGCGAGCTAGGAGGAAGTGAATCAGTGCACTTCATTGGTATTTTTTCAG
Organism: Flavisolibacter sp.; assembly: GCA_035761965.1. GTDB lineage: Bacteria > Bacteroidota > Bacteroidia > Chitinophagales > Chitinophagaceae > Flavisolibacter. The sequence continues at coordinate 11,598 of DASTPZ010000087.1, forward strand.
ACCAATCAAATATTGAGGAAATATGGGTCGACCTTCAATCGAATTGCAAACTTAAGGACTCCGATATTTCGGCTAAAGGACATGAGAATATCTATTGCGATTTGCATGACACAGCCAAGTTGATCCGCAATCTTGGTGGAATTGTTTCTGTTCATGCAGGAGGAAAATCTAATACTATAGAAAGCATCAAGAATAATCACTCTTTTAAACGACAGCTTAAAACGGACTTAGTACGAGAATGTATTGACATCTTTGAGCTAGGCGCCGTCGACGACCAGGATGACTATAATGAAAAGGTCTTTCCTGCAATCAATATGCGAAGGCCTATGATCATTTGCTCAGATAATCACGATGTTAAAAATTATGACCTGAAAGAGAAGCTTTGGATCAAAGCTGATCCTTCATTTGAAGGCTTGAAGCAGATTATCCACGAACCTGAAGACCGGGTTAAGATTCAGCCATCAATACCTGAAGATAAAGCGGGTTACCAAGTTATCGACCGAATTGAGATTAGAAGCAGTTATATCTATAATCATGAATTACCATTGAATGCAAATTTGAATAGTGTAATTGGTGGTAGGTCTGCTGGAAAGTCGGTATTGTTGGCAGCTATAGCTAAAAAACTTAAGACCGAGAGGCCGGTTAAATTCGAGCATAATTTAGAGTATGATGAATTTGTTGGCGATATCTCGATGGGACTTAAAATCATATGGAAAGACCAGGAAGAGAATGATCAGCGTGAAATAGAATACTTTCAACAAGGCTACATGTATGACTTAGCCCGAAAGGAAGATAAGCTTAGCTCCTTAGTGGAAACAATATTACGGCAAAAAGGCAAGGAAGGGGTTTTGGTTGCTTATGACGCATTCGTTGCAGATAATAAGAAACGCATCAGCACCTCGATTAATGAATTGTTTCAAAATATGGACTTGAGGATGGACAAAAAGAAAAAGGCTAGTGATAAGGGCGATAGAAAAGGGATTGAGGATGAAATAAAGAGGCTTCAAGAGGAGATGCAAAAGGTGAAGACAATCGAAATCAATGATGAGGATAGAGTGCGATATACTGCAGTAAAAGATGAATTGGATAAATTGACTCAGCTAGTCACGACGATTAACCAAGATATTGAAAGGATTGAGGCGTTGAAGGTGGTAAGCTCCGTTAGAGATTCGGTGGATTTTGAATTAACGAACATATCGCAGCTGAGAAAATCAAAAATCTCATCAAAATACCGAGAACTAAAGGCTGAATTTGAAAGCAAGTGGAAAGCTTTTTTGGAAGAGGAAATTATTGAGTTGAAAAAACAAGCCGAGAGTATTCCGTCTCAAGAAGACGCTTTGAAGAAAGACTCATTTTACAATAAGGTGGTAACAGCGTACCAAGATTCCACACACCTACGGGAACTTGAAGAACGTATTGCGCATCAGAAAACAAAGTTATTTGAATTAACTACGATGCTTGCTGAAATTGTTGAATTGGAAAGACAGTTCGAGCTTTCGAAGACTGCCCTATTAGGGGCACATAAGCTGTATTATCAGAGAACTTTTGAACTGCTACCCAGTTTGTCCGAAGCTACTGACGGTCTTGAGATAAAAGCAAAAGCAAAGTTTGATCTAAAACGGTATAGAGATATCTTGTCATCTGCCTTGAATCTACAAGGATACACAAATCAGAGCCTTGTTCAATTTGAGTTTAAAGATAACGCCGGCTACGATGTTCATCTTTCTTCCGTTTTTTTAAAGGTTTTAAGCAACGAACTTACACTTAAGGGCGGGTATACAAATCAAAGCTTGCTTATGTCATTATTGACTGAATGTTTTTATAGCGTCAGCTATGATATTGAATACGATGGGGACGATTTTGGAAAGATGTCTGATGGAAAAAAGGCTTTTGTTGTCTTGAAGTTGCTTTTGGATTTCAGTACAAAAGATTGTCCGATATTGATTGACCAGCCCGAAGATGATCTCGACAACCGTGCGATCTATCAAGATTTGGTTCAATATCTAAAGAAGAAGAAAAAGGTGCGTCAGATTTTACTGGCTACGCATAATCCGAATATTGTGGTTGGAGCCGATAGTGAGGTTATAATCGCGGCAAATCAAGATGGTGTGAAAAACTTTAATCGCGATCGTAAAAAGTTTCAATATATATCTGGCAGCCTCGAACACACTTGTCAGAAGGACGCTGATACTGCTGAAATATTGGAGTCTCAAGGTATACGAGAGCATATCTGTGAAATTCTTGAGGGCGGTAACAGGGCCTTCAAACTTAGAGAAC
>DASTPZ010000088.1:0-4044 GCA_035761965.1 Flavisolibacter sp.
CTCATAACCTGATCTGTTTAAAGAATTAATTAAGAAAATAAAACTCATCAAACAAACCCGGTACGCCTATTGTGGCATCTCCTTGTTCGAGCTATCCTTTCAATGTCTCTGCATTCAGCTATTATTCACTTTTAAAAAACAGGATTATGTTAGCAATGAACTATCGAGGGCCCTTTCAAATCAGGGCTGACCGTAATCGGCCCGAACCGGAGATCAAGCATCCTTATGATGCCATAGTGCGGGTCACCCGGTCGCTGGTTTGCGGTTCAGACCTTCACCTGTATCATGGCATGGTCCCGGATACACGGGTGGGCATGACGTTCGGCCATGAGTTTACGGGCATAGTGGAAGAGGTAGGCGCTGGTGTGCAAAAGCTTAAAGTAGGCGACCATGTGCTGGTACCTTTCAACATCGCCTGCGGCACCTGTCCGCATTGTAAGCAGGAGCTTTATGGCAACTGCCACGAATCCAACCCGGAAGCCACAGCCGTCGGCGGCTTTTTCGGCTATGCGCACACGGCGGGGGGCTATGATGGCGGACAAGCCGAGTATGTGCGGGTACCCTATGCCGATGTGAGTCCTATTAAGATCCCGGAAGGTATGGACCTCGAAAACGCCGTGCTTTTAACGGATGTTGTACCTACCGGCTACCAGGCTGCGGAGCAGGGAGGCATACAAAAAGGCGACACCGTAGTGGTCTTTGGTGCCGGCCCGGTGGGTTTGATGGCGGCGCGTTTTGCCTGGTTTTTTGGCGCCGGAAGGGTCATCGTTATTGACCATATCGACTACCGCCTGGACTTTGCCCGGAAGTTTGCATTTGCCGAGGCTTACAATTTCAGGGAAATGAAAGACCCCGTGGTGTTCCTGAAAAAGGCCACCGATTATTTTGGCGCCGATGTATGTATCGATGCGGTGGGTTGCGATGCCACCGGCAGTACCCTGCAAAACATCACCGGCAAGGGGTTGCTTTTGCAGGCGGGTAATCCTACAGCCCTGCATTGGGCCATCAATTCCGTAAAAAAAGGTGGCATCGTTTCCATCATTGGGGTATATGGTCCCCCATGGAACCTCGCTCCCATCGGCAGCCTGATGAACAAAGGGATCACTCTTAGAGGCAACCAGGCCTCTGTAAAAAGGCTGCTGCCCAAGCTCATCGATCACATCATGAGCGGCCGTATCAATCCAAAGGAGCTGATCACACACAGGATCCCGCTGGAAGATGTGTCGGATGTTTACCGCATGTTCTCCAAAAAGCTGGACCATATTGTCAAACCTTTATTAATCCCTCCACGCGCCAACGTGGCTTAAAAACTTTTTTATGCAAAACGTTTTAGAAAACAAAATAGCCGAGTTCCAGGACCGGAAAATAGCGGACCGGAACATGGATAGCCGCATTGAAAATATACCTGGCTGGGGCATGGATGCTGATCCTGAGAACGACCCCACCTACCCTATGAAACATTCGAATGGTGCAGATCATGAGCGTCTTAATTATGAAAAAGCACCGCAGCAGCGCCAGGATATAGAGATCTTTCATTCCATAGAGCGGCCGGGTATCACCCGGGTATTTGGCACCTCCACACCGCCTGCCGGTTTAAGTGGTGCCATCCGCAGGTATGCCTATAAGTACAGTGAGGCCACTGCCACGCACTGGATGACACTTATACTGGCGGACCGGGTAGACGTTATCCAGGGAAAGATCAATGATCTCAAAAATGGTATTCTGCCAAACCCCTTGAGAGAAAGAGGCTGGCGGGCCGAATGGAAGCATAACCGCGCAGCTTTTATCGGTAAGGCCGCTACTACGGTCCTACTCATAACGGCCGGTATTATGCTATTGAAGAGAAAAAGCGGAAACAGGTAGGTCAGGAACCAGGATAGCATCGGGCATATTAACCCAAAAGCTAGTTTTGGGTTAATATATTCCCATGTCGTTTGATATTGACCAGCAAAGAAGCGATTGCAGAAAAAGGATCAGATATAGGCAAAGTTGTTTAGAGGTGAATTGGCGAATGTAAGGATGGCGGCGAACTTTGGCACCTACTCCTGATGGAATGCCGCCGGCTAGCATAAAAACTTTGACAAACCAAGTCCCATGATTTACAGAACAGGAAATGCAAGGCTCAAAGCTCAGCATATGCTCTATCCAGCATTCTACTAAACTGCTGTCAGCCCAAGCTTATGTATGCATTAGGCAGTTTTAGCTTTCTCAATTTCCAGATAGGCGGATTAATTCATTTGCAATGCTTTCGGTCTCATCGCGGGTGAATACCGGCGGAAAATGCTTTATATAGCTTAGGAGCTGATTTAAAGTCAAAACTTTGACGAATTGGAAATCCTCCGAGGGTTTCTTATTGATCATAACCAGGAGGTTTTTCAATGTGATCTTTTTCTTACCCCAATGATGCTCATTGAGGCGAAGCCTTGCCGTTCTTTGGTTCAACACAACGAAAAGAGCAAAATTGGATCTTCTAAGCTGAGAGATTGGTGATCGTAAGCTCAGGCTATTCAAAGATTGCTCGCTCCAGTTCTTAGTCTCTATCAAGAATATACCTGAGGGCGCTACTAGTAAATGGTCTATCTGAATTGATCTTATATGATCGTTTTCATTTCGGTTGAAGATCGGGGGGTCGAAAGACAAATAAAAATCGTTGATAAGCACGTATTCGTCAGACAGATGCTCAAGCTCTCTCACAACCTTTTGCTCGCCTATCGCTCCATAAATCGAGTTATTGACCTCGTCGATCAAAGCCTTTTTCCTTTCCAGCGCTCTAAGTTCTGTAAGGCAATTACCGATCACCGCATCTTGAAACTTTGATGAAATATAATTGTATCTCGCTGTATTCCTTTGATACAAATCAACCATATGGAAAACTGATTGATCGACCTCCAGCTCCAATGCTTGTTCCTGGTTGCGGATCCTTTTTTTAAGTGCGAAGCCTCTGAAATAGCCGGCGAATCTTGTCCAGATGTGAGTCGCACTTGATAGAAGCTGCAACTGTGCCCTTAATACCTCTATTTGCTTAGTTAGTTCATTTCTGATCGCCGCTTTCGTCGCCCCGATCGATTCACTCAATATTATGTTGTCTGATATAAGTTTATTTTTCTCATCTACTATTTCCGCCTCTGACCTGGAAATAATGCCCTGTCGCAGAACTCCAAATTCCTTTTGAAATGCGATTAGTTCATTTAAAGATTTGAATTCAGTGATATTGTGCCGTTCCAGGTGAGACTTCACATCCGTCAGGCAACCCACTGGATTGTAAATTTTGCACATATGTATTCCTGATGCAGCTAACGTTAAAGCATTAGGCCAATGTGATGGCATTCTATTCCCCGCTGCCCATAACCACTCAAACTAAATATACAAAAGCTTATGATTTATTTTTGTGTGGATAAGTACTGTTGCCGGGGTCATCCCATACATACCTGTCACGCAATCCTGAACCCCATCTCCAGGAGCTCTGTCCCAAAAGCGATTCTCTGAATGTTAGCCAGCGAAAGATAAGGCAAAGTTTCATTTGCAGGCTGATGGCTTGCCTCAGACAGGTTGACGGATGACCGCTTAAATGAAAGCTGGTTTCCTAAATATTGCCGTCCCCTGACCCCACTTCCAATACACAAAGGATACAGTACCGCCCTGGAGCAGGCTTTCCTAAAGTAAGGAAGGGAATATGGAGGCTGATAGTAGTGAAGATGTGTAGTCTTTCCCTCTTGAAAGCCACTGCTATTGTGTATACCAGACTATTCCTGGTCAAATTCATCTTTCCGGATATTTCGCATTATGCATTTTTACCATTATTTTTCTCATGTTATTGATTTCATACCTGCAAAGCGCGGTGTTAAATGTTCATACTGTCTTATCATTATTCTATGAACGCCCGTTTGATTGATCTTGATCAAGCTTAATCTGGCCCTGTCTAAAGCTCATGGCTGCAATAACCAAGCAGTTTGTCTTAACAGGCGAAGCCATAGCCTGTCCTTGGTCATGCTTTTATAAAACGAAAACATGGAACAGACTTCTGTTGCTAAAAGCGGAAACCTC
>DASTPZ010000089.1:0-7738 GCA_035761965.1 Flavisolibacter sp.
TTAATGGATTTTGTTTACTGTAAAACTAACGAGCCTGGAGAAATAAAGGAGGTTTTAGCATTTCATTTTGTCCACTGCCGGTAAATAGGGGATGAAGCGGTAGGAAGGATAGGCGTATCAGACTTTCTGAAAGCCGAGGCCGGGTAGCCGGCATTGTTTTGCACATTGATCCTGTTGGTCCGGATAATCCTGGGACCGTTAACGGGAAGGCTGTTCAGGCAGGTCGGAAAATGCTGAGGTGTAATGATCTGCAGGAAGTACGCTTTCCCTTTCCATCCAGTCCGTAATGAACCTCCCGATCTTTTCCGCAAGAAGAGGGTCCTGGCCGGCATCCATCCGCCACGCTCCATCCTGTGGTCGAAGCGTACCCGCAAAGGCATGGCCAATAATGATGTCGAAAGCATGGTTTATACCATCGCCAAGCGGAACCGCCAGTCCCTGCAATACCTGCCCCTGGTGCTCGATCAATAAAGGAACGTCCTGCATGAACAGAATTTTCGCAACCTGAGCAATAATCATTCCTATTATTTCTGAGCCGGCTTGGGTGCGAGCGGCTGAACCTGAGCTGGCAGCTAAAGGATCACGATGCCATTCCTGATCGAAAAAAGCACCAATCCTACCCGGCTTTTGATGTGGAGCTTTTCGAAGAGCGCATCGCGGTAGCCGTCGATGGTACGCGGACTAAGATGCATCTGGTCTGCTATCTCCTTATAGGTCAATTCGGTACAAACCAGCTTAAGGAATTCCAATTCGCGGTCGCTAAGGCCGGCCACTTCTTTCAGGGCTCCGCCGTTAAGGTCGAGCTGGTTCATCGAGTATATGAGCTTGCCTGTGACCAGCTCCGACTGGTAAAATCCTTTCGCCAGCACAGCCTGCAGGGCGGCTTTGAGCTCCGATGGGTCGCTGTCCTTGAGTATATAGCCTTTTGCCCCGCTTCTCAGCATCCGGATGATGGCATTTTCATCGTCGTACATGCTCAATGCCAGCACCCTTATATCCGGATGATGCCTGCGAAGCCAGGCAGTGGTCTCATAGCCATCCATTTGCGGCATATTGATGTCCATCAGCACCAGATCGGGCCGGTTTTCATTTTCCATTCTTCTGATCAGGTCTTTGCCATTGTCTGCCTGGAAAACGACCTCATATTCAAGGTCCTCCAGCAGGTTGGCAAGGCCATTGCGTAAGAGCACATGATCGTCGGCCAGGGCTATTTTTGCTTTCATGGTTTTATGGTTGAATGGGCAGACTGATTTGAATGCGGGTACCCGAGCCGGGTGTGGAGTGAACCTTTAACGAGCCGCCGATCAGGAGGGCCCGGGTTCGCATATTGCGCAAGCCGATGCCATCGGATACAGCTGCAGGGTCAAAGCCTTTGCCATCGTCAATGACCCAGATATTCATGCAGCTTTCCTCGAAAACAGCCTCTACCTTGACAAAACCGGCTTCTGAATGCTTGATGATATTGTTCAGCGACTCCTGCACGATCCGGAAAAGCACCAGCTCCTTCTGTGGTTCCGGCTTAAAGGGCTGACCAGAAATGCTTAACGCACTCTTAAGGTAGCCGGCCTTCTCGATCTGCTGCAGCTCCAGGGAAATGGCGTTGATAAAACCGGCCGAGAGGATATAGTCCGTGCTCAGTATTTTTGAAAGCGCCCTCAGGTCATTAATAGCCTTGCTCACGAGCTCTTTTGAATTGCCGATCTTTTGTTCGACCTGTTCAGTCCTGCCAAAGTCGATGGTATTCAGGTTCAGCTTTACAAGGCTGAGGGTTTGTCCGATGTTATCGTGTATCTCCTGTGAGATATTCCTAAGGGTCTGCTCCTGTATCTCAAGCTGGGCTTCCGCAAGCTGTTTTTTTTCAATCGCATGCTTCAGCTTTTTCTGGTTATATAACCTTATGTATATCAGTATAGAAAACGCAGCCATCACGAAGACGGCTGTTATAACGATAATGATGATTATTATTTGCTTTGGCGATAGTTCCATATGAAAGCGTAGCTCCAACAGGCATATAAAAAAAGATTCAAAGCTAACATGACGGTGTACCGCACAGGTACCCCGGTTCTCAAATACCACTGAGAAAGCTGAGAAGGGAATAGGTTAATACCCATGCTTCCGAAATAGAAAATGAACAGGCCGCTTATAACCCAAAAATCAGGATGGCGGCGCAGGTCGATATAGTCTTCCTGCTTCAGTAGCGAATAGTAGTAGATAAAACAAAAGAATATCACTACCAGGGACGCGAATGTATTTGCCATACTGCTATACTGCAGGCCTTTTGATTCATATGTTTCCTTCAAATAGATAAATAAAAAAAGCAGCAAGGCCAGCCAAAGCAAGATTGTTCCTGCTAATCTTTCCTTTCCGAGCTTATCCAGTACGTAGAATACGAAACAAACTTCTATGGGCAGGTATATGTTAAATATCCAGTAGTTGGGTTGGTTCAACTCGAAATAGAGCATATAACCTGCTATTTCTACCGCCAGGGTCAGCAGGAGAAAAGGTATGAAATACTGCCACCACCCCATTTTGCTCTTGAAGAGGAAATAAAGGGCAGTGACGAGACAGATGGCTTCGATAAACGGTATAATTGTGAAAAAAAGCATGATTAAGGGAACATAGTACCTGTATTGAAGATATTGCCAATGCTCTGGCTATCCCCTCTATTCGCTGCTCCCGGGGCCCTGCGTCGAAGCATAATCGTAGGATTGTGGTCATATTTTTTATCACCTACATTGAAATATTCGAAGCGTTCTTTAGGATTTTTTTCGTTGACAAGTATAGGAACCACACAGAAGTCATACTTAGTTAGCCCATCAGTGGTATCCTTATTCAACATCCAGTAAAAACCGACCTTCCATTTAAATTCCGGAGGATATGTAACACCTGTTGCTTTCATGTACCTTTCTTGGGCAGCTACCAGTTTAGGGAAGATCTCGGTTGCATAGTAGCTAACGTCGCTAGAGTCATAATAAACACCCAAACCCTCTTCTTCTGGTCTAATGTGGCGGTAAGCTCCTACATTGGAAGCCGCTTTTAACTCATTAATTGACCTGAAAAGTTTGTCGCCCACCGAATAGACCTTCAACTCGGGAGAAATAGTATCCAGTGCCGCCTTGAACAGAGGAGTTCCAGGAACCGCCAGCTGATTTTTATTCCTGTCTTGTCTTTGTTGAATAATCAGTGCAATGGATGCTACCAAAAGAATAGCCAGAACGACAATAGCCGCCTTCATATCCTTAATCTTCTTTTTAATTTCCATTTCCTTTTCCATAATGTAGTAAGTTTTGGTTGGTACAAGTTTCCATTTTTCACCCCTATCGACAAACCGTTTTTCCACCCTTTTTTTGAAGGTGAATTCACTCCTAAATAACTCCGTGCCGAATTTGCTGGCATTACTCTATCGTTCCGGCAGTAAGATCGGAGACAGAACGAACGATTGTTGTCGATATAAGAATAGGTAAGCTGAGGGCTTTTATACGGGAGGTTGGATTCGGGGATAAACTGGCAAGGAGAAAGCTTTGTCTGCCTGCATGATTGCCGTACAATTGTTTCTCATACCCATAAGAAGGCATGAAAGACTGAAATTAAATATAATTTCTTATCCATAAGCCGGACGACTCCTCATTTATCATCAAAAAAATCGTAGCGGGTGGGCCTGCCATTAGAAAGGTCTACGATCAGCAGCAGGTTGCTCTGGCTGCTGCTTAATTTGGGATTGTCTGTGCCTGTTATCATCAGCCGTTCCGGTGTGCAGATCCAGTCTGCCCAATCCTTAAGTCCGGTTTCGAGCTGCCAAACGGTTTTTCCCGACAGGTCAAGCCTGGCCAGAACGATTCTGCCTTCATTGCCTATCCTGTCCTTGAATACCACCAGCCAGCCTCCCTTGCCGGCCAGCCTGATGGGTCGGGCGGTCTTTTTGTTAAGCAGGAATCCACCCTGTAAAAAATAGCCTGCCGCCGGCAAAGCGCCATCCTTGTCGATCCCCGGCTCACCATCGCGCAAAAGATCGAGATTGGCAATATGGAGCTGGCGCCGGGCCGTTTCATCATAGCTTGCCTGGAACTGAAGCCGTACAGGCAGCCTTTCCATTTCCGTATGGGCATACAATCCATACCACTTGCCACCAAGCGTATCCTGGTTGATCTTCATCTGAGAAAATCCCGGGGCTGTCCCGCGCAGGTTGCGGATGGTGTTGCGCAGCTGGCTCTCTTCCGATTCGAGCCTGCGCAGGCTTGATTGAAGTGCCTGCAGGCTATCTCTTGTACGGTACAATGCATCACGCTGCTGGGCAAATGCCGTTTGTATACGCCGGAGCTCGACAGCTTTTGTTCCGCCCGCTGACAAAACCTTTGACTTAGTATACTGGCGGAACAGTGAATCCTGGGCCTCCCTGTTCTTTTGCTGCAACCGGCTCAATTGATCCAGGGCAGTTTTGTAAGAGCTGCTTCCAGGCTCGAAAGTAGAAGGTGTGGCCTTTAGGCTGAGGGTATTAAGCTGCCAGGCGCTGCCATCGCTGGCAGTGAAATAGATATGTCCATCGGCCTCATTGAAATAATAAAACCGCCGTTCATCGGGAAGAATATGGCGAAGACCGGGATTGAGCTCAACCAGCTTTTCCTTATCGGCCAGCAGGCGGAGTGAAAAAGGATCAAAGGCCATGAGCTCGCCCGCAAACAGCCAGGCACGCTGGTGCGCACTGCCAAGGGTTTCAACGGGATGATGACTGATATCGGAATGATCCTTTATTCTTTTTGCAGAGAGCTTCCTGCCCGACCGGGCATCATTGGATTGGACATGATAGCTCGTCTTCATTGATTTTCTTGTAATGCCTCCTGATCTCGAATAAGAGGTCGTTTCCTCAAAGCCAACGATGCTGAAGACCACCGCCGAGTCTCCCCTTTCAAAATAAAGCAGGGAAGAAAGGCTGTAGCGCTCATCGTATTGTGATAAACAACCTTTAAGCAGGAAGAGAAAAGCCGCGATGAACAGTCCTATCAGCAGGAATCCGCCCAGGAAAATTTTGCGCATACAAGGATTTGCCGCAAAGTAGAGCCTTTGCGGGGCCGTCCAAAGAGGGATTAACCATCGGCCAAGGCGGTTGAGCCAACGGCCGGATAGCCATGGCTGCCAGATAGGATATTAGACCAGCCAAAAAGAAAGGGAGCCGGGCTCCCTTCTTATTACAAAACCAATCACTAAACAAACCACTGTCTTTTGATCAAATCCAATCCTGTATTTTAATTCATATGTGCGCAGGGGTCTTCTATCAAATCCGAAAGCTCGTCGCAGTCGGCACCCGACTTGGGTTTTGTAAGTCCGTAATAAATGGTCACCGGCAGCTCTACACCTTTCAATACATATTTGCCTGCGAACAAAAGCCTTTTTTTCGCAAAGCTTCCGGTGCGGGATGCGACTGCTTCCGATACCAGCAGCGGATGGCCAAGGTTCTTGGCAAGCTCGGTGATGCGGGAAGTGATGTTCAGTACTTCGCCCTGGTATACGATCTCTCTTTTTGATGTTCCTACCCAGCTTACCATAACGCTGCCTTCGTGAAGTGCTGCTTTAAAGCCGGGGACCACACCATACCGGTCGAGGTATCTTCCTCTTTTTCCCTTGATCATATTATGGAAGACGAGAAAGCTTTCCACGCTGGCATCGAAATTATGCGACTCTGTTGCCGGCCAGTGTGCGATCACCTGGTCGCCGGCATACTGGTAGATCTCTCCCCCGAACCGCTGTACGGCCTTGTCGATATCGTCGAAAAAATCCTTGATAAGGTAGCTGAACTTCTCGTTCCCAAGTTTTTGCGAAAGGCGGGTGGAATCGGTAAGGTCGATAAAAAGAAAGATCCTGTTCTCCATTTTCGGCTCATGGTAATCGCCAAGTATGATCTTTTCAACTGCGTGCTTGCCTACCAGCTTCGATACCTCCAGCCAGAGGCTGAATGCAAAGAGCAGTCCCCCGACAAGGGTAAGATCGGTTACGAGGTAATACCATTGAAAAGCGCCCGTGCCGCCATTGGAAAAAAGCAGGTAATAAATGAAGGAAAAGACGGCAGCGAGCGTGCCGTAGATCGATAACCGCAAAAAAAGCAGCTTGCCAAAGCTCGACCGGGCAGAAGTGGGAAGCAGCCTCATTTCAGTAAAGGCCACTAGAGCCAGCAATAGGATAGTGCCAGCAACCTTCCATAAAAAACGTCCCGTCAGCCCCGAGCTATCGGAAGTCCAGGGTGTAGCCACTGCCTGCAAAAAAGCAAAGGCGAGCAGCAGCAGGAGAAACAGGAGGCCCTTTCTCAGGTTGGCCTGTATATGATTTGTAGCGGTCATAACTTCTTTCTTTTCAGGATTTAGCACAATGGTTCTCATTGCCTGCGGATTACCGGAATAGGGGATATTGGCAAAAGGGACGGTTACAGTTCTTTTATACGGAATCTTGTAACAGAAGGCAAAGTTCAGCAAGCTGCAGCAGCCGGTACAATGACAAAAGGCAAGAATTTGTCTTGACCTATATCAAGGTTTTGTAACCGGAAAGCTTCGTTCACAAGCTGGAAACCAGGCGTATGGCTGAGCAGTATGATTGTACACATAAGATAATTGAACAATGCCAAACATTAAACCTACCTTACAGGTCTTGTTCAAGATCTACAAAAACAATCTGGTGGCCGAGGTTTCCCTCCTCAATGGCCAGGTACAGGTGAAAGCCCTATGGCAAAACACGAAATTCTCCAAAGCCTATACGGCCATTATTGCGAGTGAGAGGATACAGGCGCAGATGTATATGAACACGGTTGCAACCGGCAGGCCGCTCGAAATGCTGATGAAGTATTTTTTATCGCATGGGTGGAGCATCGAGCGGGATTCATTGGTTCCGTGAGAGGTTTGGAGGATAAAGGCCAAAATTGCCATCAAAGCCTCTTTTTTAGGACTATGCCAATCCAGACTGACCTTGCTTTGGTTCTGATTGTTGTGAAAGGCGAGGAGAGCTTATGGTTGCAATGTATCTTTAGCAGCAACAATAAGGCAATGCAGCAGTAGAGGATTGGACATTTATACTATTTCAAATCTTGTTTGTTGACCATCACTAAGCGACAATGCAGTATTTACAACCAAAATATTCATGGCTCTCGGCCCTAATCTGTTGTCTTTTTTTGGCGGCATCTTGCCAGAATAAAACGATTGAGCCTTACAATGAAAGCAACTACAAGGAAGTTAGTAGAGGGAAATACAGGGGCACTGATTTATATGCAATAATCCTGAAAAATGAACTGGACACACAATACGAATTGGTAAAACTCTTTATTGATAGCAGTTACGATAAAAACTTTTTCATACAGCACTTCAAGTACAGAGGACTAATGGAAGGTCCGATGGAAAGCTTTACCGCAGGCAAATCAGACGGTAAGCAATTTTACAAACAGGGAAAGCGACACGGCCAAAACGTGATACTAAGAAGCGACAGCACAATTGAAGAAAAGCAGTTTTACGACATGGGCAAAAAGGTTGGTATTTGGGAATATTATGATTCGAAAGGAAGGCTTTTCAAAAAGAAATTTTATGACCAAAATAAGTTTATCAAGCAGGAAATCTACAACCGAGAGGGTAAACTCGTCAGAACTGAATTCGAAGAAAGCAGATTCTACTAGCACCTAGTTGAAACAGTCTTAAAAGATACACCTGGAAGCACAAGTACTTTACGGAACCTTTCTATTTGATTTTAAACCGCTTACCAGGCCAAA
>DASTPZ010000090.1:0-3802 GCA_035761965.1 Flavisolibacter sp.
GGTCTGTATTCCTGCCAAGATCCTGATGGATTCCCTGAAAAATATTCCCGATCAGCCACTGAGCTTTAATATAGACAAAAATTTCGCCATTGAGATCACCAGCGACAATGGTAAGTATAAGGTAATGGGCGAGAACCCCGATAACTTTCCCAAAGAACCTGCGGCCGATGACACAACGAGCTTTACCATGACGGCCACAGCCCTGGTTACCGCCATCAATAAAACGCTTTTTGCGGTGAGCAACGACGACCTGCGTCCAGCCATGACCGGCGTTTTTTTCGAGCTGAACAAGGACTACGTTCAGTTCGTAGCTACCGACGCCCATAGGCTGGTGCGGTATAAGAGAACAGAAGTAAGCTGCCCCCGTGCCGATTCCTTTATCGTTCCACGCAAGCCGCTGAACCTGCTTAAATCAGCGCTGCCCGACAATGAAGACGAGATCACCATCAGCTATAACAATAACCATCTTTTTGTAAAGCATGGTACTACCCAGATGAGCTGCCGGCTTATCGACGCCCGTTTTCCAGATTATAAAGTCGTCATTCCTTCCGATAACCCCTATAAAATGACCATAGGAAAATCGGACTTCCAGGGTGCCCTCCGCCGCGTAAGCGTATTCAGCAATAAGAGCACCAATCAGGTTGCGCTCAACATCAGCGGCAGCGAATTGCAGCTGGCCGCCCAGGATGTTGATTTTTCTTTTGAAGGTAATGAGCGCATGAAATGTCAATACGATGGAGAAGACATTACCATCGCTTTCAATGCCCGCTTTCTCATTGAAATGCTCAATGCATCGGACAGCAGCGAGGTAAGGCTGGAGCTTTCCACGCCTACCAAAGCAGGAATTATAAAGCCAACCGAGCTCGACGATAACGAGGAGCTGCTGATGCTCGTAATGCCATTGATGCTCAATCAATAAACCATTTTCTTAAAGCACCCTGCCGGGTGCTTTTTTATTTTAAAAAGGCAAGCTTATTGCAGCTCTGGGGTTGGAGGGACCGGGTTGCACCCAAGGCAGTTAGCAGCCTTGGGTGCCAGGCATATCAAAATACAGTTGCTGGAGGGACCTGTATGGACTATATCGAAATCCGCTCATTTGATAATTATATTGAAGCCAACATAGTGTTGAACATGCTCCTGCATGCCCATATCAATTGTCATTTAAAAGATGAGAACATTGTTACCATCGATCCATTTCTCAGCCCTGCCATTGGCGGTATAAAGCTGATGGTCTTTCATTCGCAGGTGGAAAGGGCCATGGAGCTGATGAAGGAAGCTGAAAAAGCCTATCTCGCCGGCATTGCCTGTCCTGTATGCAAAGCCCATAAGCTGGAGTCGGTAAGCATTACCAGGAAACACCGCTGCAAGCTGGCGGGCCTTGCCAGCATGTTATTGAACGGCCATTCTCTCGAAGTAACCCGCATCTACCGCTGTGCCAGCTGCGGTTATGATTTTAAAGAGCTACCGGTTAAATAAGGTAGACCATTTTCGTAACTTTAGAGAGCTTGTTATATCTATAAAGATCAGCCTATGTGGCAAAATATCATTAACCACTTTCAAACTCTCGAAAGCCGGCCGGCGGAACGCATGCTTTTCCTCGTAACCGGCATGCTGTTGTTATGGATGATCGAAGGAGCCATTCCACTTCTTTCGTTAAAATATAAAAAGAACAAATGGCGTCATGCTTCTATTAATTTTTCCTTTACGGTCATTCATCTGCTGATCCATACAGGCTTTGCAGTGCTTATTGTACTGTTGTCCGACGCCTGCAGGCGCAATGGCTTCGGGCTTGTGCACTGGCTCGAGGCTCCGGTGGCCAGCGCCATCCTGATTACCTTCATTGTACTGGATTTTTTTGGCGGATGGCTTGTACACCTGGTGCAGCACAAAACCGGTATATTATGGCGCTTTCATGTGGTACATCATTCGGACAATAGTGTTGATGTTACAACCGGTCTGCGCCATCACCCCGTAGAAAGCGTGCTGCGCGGCGTTTTTTTCCTCGCAGGCGTACTGCTGGCGGGCGCACCGGTGTATGCCGTCATGATCTTTCAGACCGTGCTGGTGCTAGCCACCCAGTTCACGCACGCAAATATCAGCCTGCCGTCATGGTTAGACAGGCCGCTGAGCTATGTCTTTGTCTCACCCAATATGCACAAGGTGCACCACCACTGGCAACAGCCTTATACAGATAGCAATTACGGTGCGGTGCTGGCTGTATGGGACCGTATTTTCGGCACCTACCTGCACCTCGACCATCGCCAGATCAGGTACGGGCTCGACAGGTACTATCCCAATGACCAGGATGAAAATTTCGGCGAGCTCCTGAGGCGACCCTTTGGCAAAATGGAATAGCACTCCAGATCGTATGCAGGCGGCAGGGCCCTTATCTTCGCACCATGAGAAAGATCGCCATGATCCCTGCCCGTTATGCGGCCAGCCGCTTTCCTGGTAAGCTGATGCAAAAGCTGGGCGACCGTACCATTATTGCCAGGGTATATGAAGCAACCCGCGATACCGGCCTGTTCGACGATGTAGTGGTGGTAACCGATAGCGAGATCATTTTTGAAGAAATCAGCTCACTGGGCGGAAAGCCCGTCAGGAGCAAGAAAGAGCATGAAAGCGGCACGGACCGCATCGCCGAAGCAGCCGAAGAAATGGATGTTGACATCATACTCAACGTGCAGGGCGATACGCCATTCATTAAAAAAGCACCCCTGGAAAAATTGCTCGGCCTTTTTGACGATCCTTCCGTGCAGGTGGGATCGCTCATGCAGGCAATCACCGAGCAGGATGTGATCGCCGATCCCAACAGGGTTAAGGTTTGTGTCGACCGTTTTGGCAACTCGCTTTTTTTCAGCCGGAGCATTATTCCCTTTCCACGCAATCAGCAGGCCCCTGCAGCCTACTATGAGCATATCGGCGTATATGCCTTCAGAAAAAAAGCCTTGCTCGATTTTACACGCTGGCCGGTATCGCCGCTGGAAGATGCCGAAAAGATCGAATGTCTTCGTTACCTCGAAAACGGCGTTCCGCTTCGAATGGCGGTTACAGACTATATCGGTGTGTCTATCGACTCGCCGGCAGACCTTGAAAAAGCCAGGACGATGATCTGAGCCAGGAACTCCTTGCGCTGTATACATGCCGTCGCAACAACAGCGATGTTGCCAAAAAATATCAGGGCCGCCCGGTAACTACGGCGGCCTTTTCTTAGCTTTAACCTTTCCCCAAAGCTCATGGAATGACAAAGGCTGAAAAATATATCCGTTACCTCATTCCGCTCTTCGGCACCAACCGCACCAAGGAGATACTTAATATCAACCCGGTGACGAACCTAAGCCGCAAGGACGCAGACCAGGTTTTTATCGGCGTATATGATTATGATGCCTACTCCTTACGCGAATGCACCCTGCAGTCGGTAGAAGAGAGCTTTTCTTTCAAGGAAAACAACAGGGTGAGCTGGATCAATATTGACGGTCTTACCAAGCGCGATGTTGATGCGATCAGCGAGAAATACGGCATCCATATGCTTATAGCCGAAGATATACTTAGCGTAGGCCAGCGGCCAAAGATGGATGAAGTGGAAGGCATATTATACTGCCTGCTCAACATGCTTTATTATGACCAGGTTACCCAGACCGTAGAACAGGAGCAGGTGAGCATCGTGCTGGGACAGGGTTTCGTGATCACCTTCCAGGAAGATCCTCACAGGGATGTTTTCAATCCCATCCGCGATAAGCTCAAGATCGCCAATAGCAAGCTGCGCCAGCGCGGCGCAGACTATCTCTGCTATGCCATGATA
>DASTPZ010000091.1:0-4699 GCA_035761965.1 Flavisolibacter sp.
TTTCCCCTGTATATCCTCCATGCGCCATACAATATGAATACGCCTCCTATAAGATAATCGATCTCCGAAGGGTCACGCCTGAATACATTGATACCGAGTGTTTCATAAAGCAGGAAATACAATCCGATAAAGATCAGGATAGTGCCCATGGCAATATCCATAAAGGACCGCACACGGGACGTTTTTCTTCGATGTTCTTCCTGATAATCTTCTGCCATACCCTTGCATTGAAAGGAGCAATTTAAAACAATTTTACTCAATGCCCATAAATGTGACCGGCTGCGTAAAGGCACTGGCAGCAGGCTGTCCATTCCTGATGGCTGGTTTCCACTTAGGCATTTTCTTCAGCACACGGATCACTTCGCTATCGTATTGGGCGCCTGCAGACCGCACGATCTCAAAAGATGTTACACTGCCATCGGCCGCTACGAGAAATCGGATATGCACAGTTTTTTTCTCGCCTGCTTCCAGCTCACCAGGCACGGTTAAATTACGGTTAAGGAATTTCAGCCAGGCCTGGATGCCGCCCGGGAACTCGGGTTCCTGCTGAACGAGAACTTCAGGTTCCGTTGGTGCGGCTGTTGCGGGCTCGCCCGTACCAGGGCCGGTTCCGGAGCCTCCGCCGCCGAAAGGAGCCTCGCCGCTGCCTACTGCGGGACCTGGATCAGAAAGTCCTGCCATAAGATCCACCGGATCGATGGTTACCGGATTGCTGGTGAGCACGATCCGGCCTGCAACCGGCGCCGCCGATACTCTTCTGGCCGCACCTGCCGAAGAGGATTGTTGCCTCTGCTGCTGCTTTTCAGGCTCAGGCATGGAGACCGAAACGATCCTTACCTCATCTTTCGGAATTTCATAAACCGGTGCTGTTTGCTTGCCGCCTGTTACGAGCTTGATGAGCAGGAAGGAAAGCACAAGCGTCAGAAAGAGCGAGAGCAGCAGCCTGCCGCCAGATTGCTTCCTTAGCATATAGGCGCCATAAGCTTTGTTGCGGTTGTCGAACAGGATGTCCAATATGTCTGCTTTGAGGATCTCATTGCTTGTCATGGTAGTGGTTTATTGTTGAGATGGTCCGACGCCATTATTCCATAAAACATCAGATCGCGGTTTTAACGGTCTCCTTTCGTTGGCGGGTTTAATTTTGCACGGTTTAAAAAAGGAGAATACATGAAGATCCTGATGGTATGTTTAGGTAATATCTGCCGGAGTCCGCTGGCAGAGGGCATCCTGGCGCATAAAGCCAAAAATATGGGCCTGCGGTGGACCGTTGACAGCGCCGGCACCAATGGCTATCATATCGGCGAAGCCCCTCACCGGCTCTCGCAGAAAGTAGCCTTGCTCAATGGCATTGACATCTGCGAACAAAGGGCAAGACAGTTTGTAAAAGAAGACATTGACCGTTACGATAAGATCTATGCCATGGCCGATGATGTTTTAGATGATATCAAACGCATTTGCGGCAGCCGGTTCGATGCATCGAAGGTGGAGCTCTTTTTGAACGAGCTTTATCCCGGCGAACACCGGTCGGTGCCCGACCCCTGGTACGGCACGGAGCCAGGCTATCATGAGGTGTATAAGCTGATAGATGAAACCTCTGAGGCAATCGTACGCAAATATGCGCCTGTCGGCTAAAGGAAATATATTCGCTGCTTCTTTTAACCAAACCTGAGTTTACCGATCCATGGCCAAACCATCGACTCCGCAGGGAACACGTGATTTCGGACCCGAGGTTGTCCGCAAGCGGAATTATATTTTCGGCACCATCAAACGCATATTCGAGCTCTATGGTTTTCAGCCGCTGGAAACACCGGCTATGGAAAACCTGGACACCCTGATGGGCAAATACGGCGAAGAAGGCGATAAGCTGATCTTCAAGATCCTCAACAATGGGCTCGACAGGCCCGAAAAAGAGGCGAAGGCCAGGGAGGCTTTTGAAAAGCTGCTGCAGGGCCGCAATACCATGGACCTTACCGAGCGTGCGCTCAAATATGACCTCACCATCCCCTTTGCGCGCTATGTGGCAATGAACCACTCCCAGCTTGCCCTGCCGTTCAAACGATACCAGATGCAGCCTGTATGGCGGGCCGACAAGCCCCAAAGAGGCCGCTACCGCGAGTTTTACCAATGCGATGCCGATGTGGTAGGAAGCCGCTCCCTGCTGAATGAGCTTGATTTCGTGAATATTTACAACGATGTTTTCAAAAGCCTCGGCATCGACGGGTTTGAGATCAGGATCAACTCGCGAAAGATCCTGCTGGCGCTGGCGGAACGGTGCGGGGGCGCAGACAGGATGATGGACATCACGATCGCCATCGACAAGCTTGACAAGATTGGGCTCGATAAAGTGAAGCTGGAGCTGGCTGGAAGGGGATTGAGTGAAGAGCAGGTAACCATCATAGAAAAATTCCTGGACCTGTCGCATCACTCATCAGGCAATGAGGATGTGATCAAAGCCCTCGAAGGCCTCTTCGAAGGATCCCAAACAGGCCGCGCCGGCATTAGCGAAGTGGCATTCATTACAAGGGAATGCCGCGAAACGGGACTTTCAGGCCCTGTTATAATCGACACGACGCTGGCTCGCGGACTGAACTATTACACGGGGCTGATCTTCGAGGTCAAGGCTCCCCCGGCTGTAAAGATCGGATCGATCGGTGGCGGCGGGCGCTACGACGACCTTACAGGCCTGTTTGGCGTTCCCAATATGCCGGGCGCAGGCATTTCCTTTGGGGTCGACCGGATTTATGATGTAATGGAGGAATTAGGACTTTTTCCTGATACAGTTGAGGAAGGCACCAAGGTTCTTTTTTTTAACCTGGGGGAAACGGAAAGCCGAGCTGCCTACAGGCTGATGCAGGAACTTCGTCATAGTGGCATAGCAGCAGAGCTTTACCACGAAACGGCCAAATTCGACAAGCAATTCCGGTATGCAGAAAAAAAGCATATCCCCTACATAGCCATCCTTGGCTCAAAAGAGCTTGAGGAAAAACAGATCATGTTAAAAGACCTGCGTAATGGAGAACAAAAAGCCGTTTCGTTCGAAAATCTGAATGCTTTTTTGTTTATTTGACCCCATAACTGACTTTA
The DNA here is from genome assembly GCA_035761965.1 of Flavisolibacter sp. Taxonomy (GTDB): domain Bacteria; phylum Bacteroidota; class Bacteroidia; order Chitinophagales; family Chitinophagaceae; genus Flavisolibacter. The sequence continues at coordinate 3,085 of DASTPZ010000091.1, forward strand.
TATTATGAAACGTACACCATTACTGACTGCGGCGGCCTTTGCCTCCCTGTTTTTTGTATCCTGTAAGAATTCCGGCAGTTCCGATCTGGCCATCCCAAAAGATGCGGCGGTTGTGCTGCATGTTAGCGGCTCCTCCCTTAAATCTAAGCTTAGCTGGGATGAGATCAAGGCCTCTGGCTGGTTTAAGGAGGCCTCTAAAGAAGAGCAGGATTCCTTTACACGTAAGCTGATGGAAAACCCGGAAAGCTCGGGTGTTGATCTTGACGCCGATATGGCCATGTTTATGAAAAAGCAGGGCAACGGCGGCTACATGGTATTTGAAGGAAAACTGAAAGATGCCGCAGCTTTCGAAGCCTTTGTAAAAAAGACAGCTTCCGGCGGACAGGTGCAGAAGGACGGCGATCTTAGCTATATCAATACCAGCAGCAAGAACATTGTAAGCTGGACGAGCAATCAGTTCTTTACTGTTACGGACATGCCCATGTTCAACCAGATGAACCCTTATGGCGGCGGATCGACCCAGTCGAAATCTTTTACTGCCGACAGCCTCAGGGTTTTCGCCAAGGCACTGCTTAGTCTCAGCAACGACAACAGCATTGGCGACGACGACCGCTTTTCGAGCCTGTTGAAGGAATCGGGCGATGTTCACCTGTGGGTGAACTCTGAGCAGTACAGCTCTTCCCTCGGTGGCGGTATGCTTTCCATGCTCAAGTTGAACGCCTTGCTCGAAGGTAATGTATCGGCAATGACGCTGAACTTCGACAATGGTAAGATCAGCCTGAAATCCACCCAGTACTATGGTAAGGAAATGACCAAGCTGCTCGACAAATACAAAAGCAAGAATGTAGACCAGGCTCTGATCAACCGCATACCTTCTCAGAATGTGATCGGCGCTATGGCCGCCAACTGCGACCCCGCCATGATCAAAGAAATCCTGAAGACCACAGGCATGGACGGCCTCGCCAATATGTTCCTCGGTCAGCTTGGCTACAGTCTCGATGAGCTCATACAGGCTACCAATGGACAATTCCTTGTGTCTGTCTCCGACCTGCAAATGAAAAAGAAGGAAGTAACGATCCCTGCTTATTTCCAGGGTGATGAGCCTTCGACTTATTCAAGCACGGAGCCCGACATGAAAGTGCTTTTTGCCACTTCTGTCAACAGCAAGCCTTCCTTTGACAAACTGATCGGCCTCGCTACCGAAAAAATGAGCCCCGAAGAGCTGTCAAAAATCAACTTCAAAACCACCAACGAGTGGTTTGCCGCCAGCAACTATCCTGATGCTGTCGATAAATTCCTGGCAGGCGGTGACAACAAGGTTCCTTTTGCCGACAAGATCAGCGGCCATCCTTTTGGCATGTACATAGATATCCAGAAGATCATGAAGGTGGGTGCCACCCAGCTGAAAGATGCCAGCGACAGCGCTACTTATGATGCTTCTATTGCCATGTGGCAGGACATAGTTGGCAGCGGCGGCGAATACAAAGACGGAAAGGCCGTGGTAGAGTTCACCATCAACCTGGTAGACAAGTCGAAGAACAGCCTGAAGCAGATTGCCGAATATGGCGATAAGATGTCTGCCATCCAGCGGAAGAAAAGAGAAGAAATGATGAAG
>DASTPZ010000092.1:0-4418 GCA_035761965.1 Flavisolibacter sp.
CAGCCGTGGAAACCCAACAGTAGAAGTGGACGTAATTACAGACGATGGTGCTTTTGGCCGCGCCGCAGTGCCCAGCGGGGCAAGCACGGGCGTTCATGAAGCGGTAGAACTGCGCGATGGCGACAAGAAGGTATATGTGGGCAAAGGAGTGCTCAAGGCGGTACAGAACGTGAACGATCTTATAGCGCCTGAACTGGTAGGTTATGATGTGGCAGATCAGACAGGCATCGATGAGCTGATGATACAGCTGGATGGCACGGAAAACAAAAGCAAGCTGGGTGCCAATGCCATGCTCGCAGTGAGTATGGCCATCGCCAAGGCTGCGGCCGAAGAAGCCGGGCTGCCGCTGTTCCGTTATGTTGGAGGCACCAATGCAAAGACCCTCCCGGTTCCAATGATGAATATCCTCAATGGAGGTGCCCATGCGGATAACAAGATCGATTTCCAGGAATTCATGGTTATGCCTACCGGAGCTTCTTCTTTCAGCGAGGGGCTGCGCTGGGGTGTTGAGATCTTTCATGCCCTTAAATCGGTATTGAAAAAGAAGGGATATAGCACCAATGTAGGCGATGAAGGAGGTTTTGCACCCAATATCGGTTCTAACGAAGAAGCCATAGAAACGGTGCTTACGGCTATAGAAGCTGCCGGCTATAAGGCCGGATCGGAAGTATTCATAGCTATGGATGCCGCCAACAGCGAACTGTATAAGAACGGCAAATACGTATTTCATAAAAGCGATGGAAAAAGCCTGAGCAGCGAGGAGCTCGTAAAATACTGGACAAACTGGGTGAACCAATACCCCATCGTATCTATCGAGGATGGCATGGCCGAAGATGACTGGGAAGGATGGAAAATGCTGACCGAGGCCGTAGGCACAAAGGTTCAGCTGGTGGGCGACGATCTTTTTGTTACGAATGTGAACCGCCTCAAGCAAGGTATTGACAAAAAGATAGCCAATGGTCTGCTGGTGAAGGTAAACCAGATCGGCACCATAACCGAGACGATCAATGCCGTAACTATGGCCCAGCACAATGGCTATAACACCATTATGAGCCATCGCAGCGGTGAAACTGAAGATACCACCATTGCCGACCTGGCAGTAGCCCTTAATTGCGGGCAAATCAAAACCGGCTCGGCCTCCAGAACCGACAGGATGGCTAAATACAACCAGCTGATACGAATTGAAGAGCTCCTGGGCGCTTCTGCCTATTATCCCGGAAGCGGACTAAGGTTCGGAAAATAATACGGAGAGACCGGCGGCGATATGCCGCCGGTTTTTTATACTGCATAGTGTTCTTTCATAATATGTGTCTTTCTCCCAAGCCTCGTTGGTTCAGGGGCAGTTCTCATAAAAATGGCCCGGCGTTGCATGCATTAATTCCGAAATCTTTCTATTTTTACCTGTCCTAATCACCATCATCAAACACCAGCACCATCCTTCTTATGGCTCTTATCAAGCGTATTCCTGCTTTTCTCAGAAATAAATTCCTGCTGGCGGGAATGGGCTTTGTGATCTGGATGCTATTCTTCGACAAAAATGATGTTTTTACGCAGCTGGAATGGAAGCAGGAACTAAGGGAAATGCAGGCAAGCAAGGCCTACTTCATAAAGCAGATCGAAGAAAACAGGCAGTTTTCAAATGAGCTTCAATTCAATGCAGCGGCCGTTGAGAAGTTTGCCCGGGAAAAATACCTGATGAAGAAAGACAACGAAGAGATCTTTCTGGTAAGGCCGGCCGAAGCCAAATAATTGGGTCGGCGTACAATAACAGTTCGATGACAGTCGTTTAAGACCGGACGAATAGGACTCGTTGTATATTTTTTACCGAACATCGGATATTATGCACAATTACTCACCAGAGGACCTGCTGCAGTACCTGTATAAGGAAACATCAGCAGAAGCCACCACAGCTATTGAGAAAGCACTTGAAGAAGATTGGACGCTAAGGGAAAAACTGGCCGTCTTGAAAACTTCTATGGAACGCCTGAACAACATTACCGTTTCTCCTCGCACCGAAGTCATTCTCAATATTTTAAGACATGCACGCCAGGGAGACAAAGCCAGGATATCCTGAGCATTTGTTTTAGCCTTTAACTTTGCGCCCCTAAAGGGCCCTGTCAAATTGCGGGGTGTACGCCAGTTCTCATGACCCGTAAAGAACGTTTCGACGCCGTTATCGATTATTTTAAGATCGCCAGGCCTGAGGCCGAGACCGAGCTTGTTTTCGGTAACCCGTATGAGCTGCTGGTAGCGGTAATTCTTTCCGCCCAGTGTACAGACAAAAGGGTCAACCTTACCACCCCGGCAATTTTTGCGCAATACCCAGCTGTCGAGGACCTTGCAAAAGCCAGCTATGACGATGTATTTGCCCTGATCAAAAGCATTTCCTTCCCGGGAAACAAATCAAGGCACCTGATAGGCATGGCCAAGCTGGTCGTTGAGCGGTTCAAGGGGCAAATTCCCATGACGGTGGACGAGCTCGTACAGCTTCCGGGCGTAGGCAGAAAAACAGCTAACGTCATCACATCAGTTATTGATAACCAGCCAAATATGGCTGTGGATACGCATGTATTCAGGGTTTCTGCGCGGATCGGGCTCACTGTTAATGCAAAAACTCCCCTTCAAACCGAGTTGCAGCTGATCAAATACATTCCAACCGAGCTGGTACATAAGTTCCACCACTGGCTGATACTCCATGGTCGTTATATCTGCATTGCACGCAAGCCTAAATGCAATGAATGCGGTCTTAAGCCGGTGTGTAAATATTACCACACTGTGGTCAGGAAACAGAATCAGAGTTCTAAATAAAGCCCCACCTGACAACCTGCTCGCATACCTGATAAAAGGCTCCAATTTTTTACCTGTCTGTTACATTGAACCTGGATTTGATATAAAAAAAGCAAGTCTTGCCCGGAAATGGCTCAGCCTAAATTGTTTTTGGCTTTTCGAAACAGCCCTGCAGTAGATGAAATCCATTTTTGTCTATCCCGCCCGAAAACTTCATTCCTAAATGATTGGATCTTCACCATTTTTTCAGGCCGTGCTTGCTTTTTTGGCGCAGAGGTTGATTTGTTTATAGGAACCGGATTATTGAATTCTGCCTAAACCATCGGATCACATGTCAACAGTTTCAACGATATACCAGGGCTTCAACAGCTATCTTTCCCTGCAACCGCTAGTCGTGGTGCTTAAAAAGATGATAGCAGAGCGGAAATCAGGCGCAAAACGGCTGTATCAGGGCCTTATCCAGGAAATCGAGTCCAAGCCTGAGCTGCTCAAGCCTATTTCTGATATTAGCCTGCTGGACAAGGAAATGGACCTTGTCGAAAGCCTTTTGTCCACGATTTTCCCCCCTTCCACCACATCGAACCAGGGTACTTATGCTATTTCCTTTCCATTCCGCGAGGAAACGGTATATGCCTCGCCGGGTTTTAGGGACATTTTTATGGAAGAGGGATCAAATACTATTAGGTTTACCGATCTCAGGACCAATCTTGAGGTAAGCAAGGCCAATCTATCACTGGCCTATGATCTTATCCTTCATAAATTCTATTCACACCCCTTGCCCATTACAGCCACATCGGTACATCCTTTTAAAGATGAAAGCGGGCTCACACGTTATTACGAGCTAAGATTAAATACCCAGTTCATTGATGTGAAATGCATCAATAAGGACTTCGCCATGCCCGTCAACTTCACACCGCAGCAAACGCTGGAGGTAGATGAGCTAAGGGATGTTTTTCCTTTGGAGAATTTTTCTTTTGAGGGACTCACGGTGATCGAGCTGAACGATGTAACGCAGGACCAGGTGATCGTGGAAATCAAGACCTCGCTGCTCAATATCAATTCTTTTTCGGATGTGACGGTATACGATGAGCTGCAGCAGCATGTGCAAAGCCTTATAGGCTTGAAGAATGTGCTTATTGGCATCACACCCTTCTTTAAAATGAATGGATACTATCTCTATACCGAGTCGCTCTACCGCAATAGTCTTTTGTTCAAAACGCCGGAGGCTATCGAAAAAAAAGAAAGGATCAGCAGGATGTGCCAGGAGACTTTCGATGCAAGCCCGCAGCCCATGCTTTACGAGATACTGAACGAAGCCAGCACCCTTCACAACCCGATACTGAAATACTACCATGAGCAGGGTGCCAAAAGCATTTTTCTTTGTCCGCTTAAAACCGACAGCGGCAACCTCATCGGCCTGCTCGAGGTTTGCAGCCTGGTAGCGGGACAGCTGCAGTTCCATCATCTCACGAAGATCCAGCCCGCCATTCAGCTCTTTTCGCTTGCTCTTGAAAAAAGCGGCGAGACTTTGGAGCTGCAGATCGACAAGATGATCAAGGAGCATTTCACTGCCATACAGCCCGCTGTGGAATGGAAGTTTACCGAGGCTGCCTTCAATTACCTGCAGCACC
>DASTPZ010000093.1:0-19993 GCA_035761965.1 Flavisolibacter sp.
ACGCCCAGCGCGTGTTCAGGCAGCTCGAAGGCTTTGGCAGCTATGGTTTCCCTGAAAGCCATGCCGCGAGCTTTGCCTTGCTGGTTTATGTATCGTCCTGGATCAAATGCTTTTACCCGGATATATTCGCCTGTGCCTTGCTCAATAGCATGCCTATGGGTTTTTACCAGCCGGCACAAATTGTGATCGATGCAAAAAAGCATGGTGTTGAGGTAAGACCGGTAGACATCAACCATTCCACCTGGGACAACCGCCTAGAAGAAAAGTCCGGGGCTTATTGCGTCCTCAGGCTTGGCTTTCGCCAGGTAAAGGGCTTGCGCGAAGAAGACATAGGACTGATCATAAAGAACAGGCAGCAGCATTATACCTGCATGAACCAGCTGCGTGAGATAGGACTTTCGCAGGCCGTGCTGGAAAAGCTGGCCGATGCGGATGCATTCCGCTCCATGGGCCTCGACCGCAGGCAGGCGCTGTGGGAAGTATCGGTGAAAGATAACCCGGTTGCCCTGTTCAGGCAGCAGCAGGTACCGGCAGAAAATGTATCGCTGCCCCTGATGACCACCTCCGAGCACGTTGTACAGGATTACGCGGCTACCTCGCTTTCTCTGAAAGCACATCCGGTAAGCTTTATCCGCGACAAGCTTCAGCAGCTTCATATCACCCCCACGGCAGAACTGTCCACGTTGAGGGACGGCATGAGCGTAAAAGTAGCCGGCCTGGTGCTCGTAAGGCAAAGACCCGGTACTGCAGGCGGCATCTGCTTTATGACGATAGAAGATGAGACGGGCTTTGCTAACCTCGTGATCTTTCAAAGTTTATTCGAACAATTCAGGAAACCCATACTGCAATCACGCCTTATCATGGCAGAAGGCAAAGTACAGATCGAAGGTGAAGTGATCCACGTGATCGTTAAAGCCTGTTACGATTTTTCACGGCTGCTCAGGCACCTCACACCTGCATTTCAAAAAGATCCGCCGGTAAATACCCTGTCCCGTGCCGACGAAAAAAGCGCTCCGCCTGTTCCGGATAAAAGATCACAGCCGAAACAGCAGGAAAAACTCTTCCCCGATGCCAGGAATTTTAAATGAGCAGGGTTGTGCCTCATCAGCTTGTGCCGGCGATATAACGATGAAGGACCGCTGCATTTCAGGACTGCCGGTGGTAAAAAGCACTTCTTAACCGCAACGCGACATTCACGAGACAAATAAGAGCCGGCACTTCCACCAGCGGACCAATAACACCGGCAAATGCCTGTCCTGAATGAATGCCAAAAACACCGATGGCAACCGCTATGGCCAGCTCAAAATTATTACCTGCCGCCGTGAAGGCAATAGCCGCGTTGGTGGTATAATTCGCCCCCATCCTGCGGGCGGCAAAAAAGCTTAGCAGGAACATGAGTGCAAAATAGATCACCAATGGAATGGCTATACGGATCACATCAAGGGGAATGCGAACGATCAGGTCTCCCTTTAAAGAGAACATGATGACGATCGTAAAAAGCAAGGCAATCAACGTGATGGGCGAAACCAGTGGCAGGAACCTTTGACGGTACCAATCCTCGCCCTTGAGCTTTTGAAGCACAAGCCTGCTCAGTATACCTGCAGCAAATGGTACTCCCAGATAGATGGCAACGGTCTCCGCGATCATTCCCATGGTAACCGGCACCTCGAAGCCGGCTATTCCAAAATAAGGCGGCAGCACCGTAATAAAGAACCATGCATATATACTGTAAAGCAGCACCTGGAAAACGCTGTTCAATGCCACCAGGCCGGCCGCATACTCACTGCTGCCACCGGCAAGGTCATTCCATACCACTACCATGGCTATGCAGCGGGCAAGACCAATGAGGATCAAACCCGACATATACTCAGGCTGATCCCTTAAAAACAGGAGCGCCAGCAGGAACATCAGAACGGGTCCAACAACCCAGTTCAGCAAAAGTGATATGGCCATTATCCGCGTATTCCTGAAAACGTCTTTGAGCTTTTCGTAACGCACCCTGGCGAAGGGTGGATACATCATTAGTATAAGGCCGGCGGCAAGCGGGATGTTCGTCTCACCCACCGCGAAAGAACTCAGGAGCCCTCCCGATGAAGGAAAAAAATAGCCGATCGCCACGCCCATGCCCATGGCCAGGAAGATCCAGAGCGTAAGATAGCGGTCCAGGAAACCGAGCTTTTTCCGCTCGTGCGCGGGAGCGCAATGATTAGCAGACATGTTGGATTTTTATTGATCAATATGGGTGGTCACAAAGGATTGGGCATAACTCCTGATCTGATTACGAACAGTACGGAACTGCTCCCGTACTTCCTCCTCCGTTCCACTGGCTTTTGCGGGATCAGGAAAATTATGGTGAAAGCTTTTTGCCCCTGCAGGGAAATAAGGGCAGCTTTCCTTTGCATTGTCGCATACGGTGATCACGTAATCGAAGGACAGGTGGCGGTATTCATCCATATGGTTGGATGTATGCGCAGATATATCAATGCCATCTTCTTTCATGATGGCAATGGCCTTTGGATTGACACCATGGGTTTCCACGCCCGCGCTGTATACCTCGGCCCTTCCTCCGGCAAAATACCGCAGGTAACCTTCAGCCATCTGGCTGCGGCAGCTATTGCCTGTACAGAGAACAAGGATCTTTTTCATACCAGTTATTTTTTGTTTAAGGATCTGATTACCTGGCCATACAAAGCCCTCCGGTCCTTCTAATCACTATTCTTGCCTTTGACACCGCGGCCTCGCCTCCCTTAGATACACCATTTCAATCGTAATATGCCGATGAAAGAGCGAAAAAAAATCAGCAGCAATTGCTGCCACCCTTATAGCCATTGAAGAACTGGTTCATCCAGGCCTTTGCCGCAAGCCACTCTTTTTCATTGATGCAATAACAAACCTTCACACCCTCTATCTCACCCTTGATCAAACCGGCATCCTTGAGCTCTTTCAGGTGCTGCGATACCGTGCTTTGCGACAAAGGCAGCTCCTCAACGATATCCCCGCACATGCAGGACTGCTTCCTGGCCAGGAAATTCAGTATGGCAATACGGGCAGGATGAGCCATGGCCTTGGCATACCTTGCCAGGCGGTTCTCTTTTACACTGAATGAGGATGATTTTGTTGCACCCATTATCGCAATATTACGATTTATATGGAAAACCTTGCAGGTTTCTGAATCTATTTCAAAGGGAGGGGCGGTCCTGCCGCCGATTGACCTTTCATTACCCTTCGCTGTGGTTGTCCCTGTCAAGCTGGTTGCTGATGGCGATAGAAGTGGCCTGGATCAGCTCATTCATAAATGGCGTGAGTTCGTCCTTTTCCTGCAAGCCTTCGGGTAAGGAAAACCTGAGCCTGCCCTCCTCAAAACAATTCCCGAGCGATTGGTCTATGTACCGGACGGTGAGGTTGATATTGCAATCCCGCTTGCTTATCTGCACCAGGGCTGTCTGCCAGGCACCATTGAATTCGAACCCCACTGTAAAAACCCGAGCCATATACAGACTGCTTTGTGCAAATGTATCGTTCCCATGCAGCTCTTTCTCCATGTACTTATACCAAGCCCCCAAATACAGCTATGGCCCGGCTGCCGCACAGGCCATGTGGAAAACCCTTTCATCTTCCAGGCTTATCAGGCGATATCATTACCTGCTAGAGATCGTTTGCTAACGGGTGGCGTGAGAATCATGTTACCAGCCCGGTAAAGCCATCGGCCTCGGTTGCGTCGCACACTTGTACTGGAGGAAGTATATTGAGCAGTAATATTCCTTGCTTTTCTTACGGACTGTTGTATGATCATTCCTTCTCCATTAAATTTCAAGAGAAAAGGAATGAGTTCTCTGCTAGCCGGGTAAAGGACCCGCTGGCAGAACATGGTTTATGTAAGAAGACTGTTGAGAACGTCCGGTCGAACGAGAATGGAATGCAACATCGAAGATGAGCCGGAACAATGAATGCTTAGCGGCAAAACCATTTAGCTAATCAGAAAAGATAAGATACACCTGCCCTTGCCTGCACATGGCTGATGTCCCGCTTTTCTATCCATTGATAATTGAGGGAGCGGATGAATGTGAGATTAAGATCGTAAAGAAGGCGACCTTTCTGCCAGTTTTTATTCAGGTTAAGCGAGAGGTCTACCCAGTGGTTATCGAAATCCTGGCTTGCGGTAAAAGCGCTGTAATAAAAATCATTGTTGCGCACTACCCGTTCGAGCATGCCTCCCCATTTTCCATTTTCCTTAAGCCAGTGAAGCCCCAGGGTCTGGCTGCTGCCACCGGGCCCTATGCCCGCACCCAGCACCTGACCGAGATGGGTATAGCCATGCCGCACCTGGTAGTGGGTATACCAGCCCTCAAGTGCCCTAACATTCACTGTCGGCGGGTTCTGGAGATGGGTGAATTCGGCAAAGAGCTCGACCTCTCCCCCGTTTTTTGTATCGAATATCTTTCTGCCGCCCAAGAGATAGGCTCTTGCATGTTCCGGCTGAAGGAGGAAGTCGCGGATACGCTGGGCATGGTCGTTTCTTCCGAATTCACCGTACAGCTCGGCTTTTTCCTTTGGCAGCAGCAGCCGGAAGAAGAGCGAGATCAGCTGGTCCTTGCCCTGTGCACCCTCATCTTCTGCATTTCCTTTAAAAAAGGCCCCGCCAACAGGAAAGTAGCCATTAAAGGATGATTTTACATCTGCCTGATACTGATAAAAAACACGGCTCAGGCCAAGAAAAAGCCCCTTTGTCCATTTGGGTTGCCAGGTAGCCACCATGCCATTCAGGTACCGGGCCCCATCTGGCTTGGGCAGGTAAAGGCCCTGGCCATTGAAGGTACGGTCAGTCTCAGGCGGCAGGATACCCGATCCCCTGAGCCAGCCTGATACGATTTGCCATTCGAATGACCCGATAGGTGAAGCAACCGGCGCATTGCTGTTAAAGCTCAGGTGCATAAATCCCGGTGCCGTATTGCTCATAACAAGTGAGTTCCTTATGCCGGGGCCCCACCAGAGATTTTCCGTTGAAAGGCCAAATGAGAGCTTTTTCAGGTTAAGCCTGATGCTGGACTGCCCGGGCAGCAGGCGGGTATAGCTGCCCTCACCGTAGCGTTCGGGATCGTCGATCCTGTTGAGCACATAGTAATAGCTGTTCCAGATGCTGTCGCTATGGGAAGTCGGAAAGGTTGAAAACCGGTCATTGGCAGCAAAGACCATTTCCGGCCTGAGCTGTACGGTAAGCGGCCCAACCCTGGCGAAGATACCCATTGAGACCTGGCCCTGGTAGCCCTTGGCCTGTATCATGGATCCATCGTTCCATCCATAGGGATGATGGCTGTTAAACTGCTGGTTGATGGTAAGAGGAAGCAGGTGGAACATGCCTTTGGAAAGGCTATCGGCGGTGGAAGAGCGGCGGGGTGCAGCCTTTACAAGGGAGTCGAAAGGCATCGCGTCTGTTGAATGAATGGGCCTGATGGTAAAGGAAGATCCATCCTGCGAACCATTTCTCAGCTGGGCCCTTCGCAGTCTTTCTTCAATGACCGGCATACCGACGGGAACGGTTTGGGCAGAAAGCGGGACCGTCCTCGCGAGGATGAACAGCGCTATCGCATAGCGCAAAACTTTCAGAAAGCTGGAGGCTGGTTTCATAGAACAGAGGTCAAAATGCGTTCTTCTCGCCTTTGACCATATTGACAAGGGTCTGAACGATGATCTGCAGGTCGAGCCAGAAAGTCCAGTTCTCGATATACCAAAGGTCCAGCTTCACCCTCTTTTTCATTTGCGAAGGCTCCCTGGTTTCACCGCGGTAACCGTTTACCTGGGCCCATCCGGTAATACCCGGCTTCACCCAGTGACGCTTCATATAATTTTCCACGCTATCCTTTGAGGCCATGTTCAGTGGAACAGGGTGCGGTCTTGGTCCCACAACCGACATAGAGCCGAGCAGTACATTGAAGAACTGGGGCAGCTCATCAAGGTTGGTTTTGCGCAGGAAGCGGCCTATCCTGGTAATCCTCGGGTCGTTCTTGGAGGCCTGCAGGTAGTTTCCTTTATCATCCACATCCTTGCTGGAGGCCACCATAGAGCGGAACTTGAAGCAGACGATGGTTTTGTTGTTAAGCCCCCATCTCTCCTGCTTGAAGAAAACGGGGCCTTTTGAGCTGAGCTTCACGATAAGGCTGATGAGCGGAAAAAGCCAGGTGAATACAAAAACAATCACCAGTAGGGAGAAAATCACATCAAATGTTCTCTTATAAACCTTATTGTCAACAATATCCAACGGCAGCGAGCGCAGGGAGATAATGGAAAGTGAGCCCATACGGTCCACCTGGAGTTTTCCATCGCCAAAACGCTGATAATCAGGAATGATCTTTACCCGCTTGCCCTGCTGTTCTCCCACAGAAACGATCCGGGCGATCTGGCTTTCGCTGGTCATAGGCAGGGTTACCACTATATCGTCCAGTTCATGCTTCGCGATCACCTTGTCAAGGTCCGTTGTTTTTCCAAGGTAATGACCGTTGAGAGAGGGCCGGGTCTCGTCATCGAGGAAGCCGGTAAGGCGGTAACCGTAATGGTTGTTCTTCACATAATGGTGATAGAAATCGATACCTGTATTTCCTGCGCCAACGATCAGCACTTTCCGAACCACATTCTCACTATTGCTGATCTGCTTTACGATAATCCTGATGATCAGCTTTTGAATCGGCAACAGGATGAAAATCAACGCACAGTGTATAAGAAACTCTTTCCTGCTGAAAGCAGCCTGCTGAAACAGCTGGAAGAATATAAAGGAGGTAAGGAGTGTATAAACGCCTAAGGCCTTTAAGAAAGCAACCCATTCAATGGAGAAAGGCTTCATTCGAAGGTCTTCGTATAAGCCGAGGGTTCTTCCGGCAAAAAGCCAGCAGCAAAGGCTGACAAAAAGGATAAATAAAGATGAGGTTGTAAACAGGTTTGTTGCAACGCCTCCAAAGCTGCCTTGTAGCGAGAGAACAATTGACGCCAGTAAAGCAAGGTCGGTGGTAACCTTTGCCCTGATCAAAAGGATGGATTCTCTGAGCATAATCTTGGTTTTTCTCTAAGCATTCTGGTGTGATAGTGGTGGATCTAATTGTAAAAGTTGTGCATTATTGGTCTATTCGGTAATATGCAATTGTAAAATTGTGTTAGAACAGGCAGGGAATACGCTCAAACAGCACACAGCATCGGGGGAAAATGCTCCTTTCATGACAGCTTCTTTTTGGTTAACAATTGTTTACAAACATAATCCATATTCTGAATATTTCAAATACACAAGGTCTTGACAAGGCCAAATTCCTAAACGTTGCGCGGTGGAAATAAAATTCCTGCGCTTTTTCAAGGGGATATACGCCAAATCTCCCCAAATGGTTAGGTTTAAACCGGGGTTCTGGAAATAAAAATGGGTAGACCGGCTACCCATTATAAAACGAGATAATATCTTTTCAACAAAACGGCACTCGGGTATGTGTTTAAACCCGTCGATCAGGCAAGCTCTTCAGAAAAGCCAAATTTCTCTTTAAACGTTGCCTCAATACCAGTTCTGAGCGGGATAGATGCCTTCCACCCGTAACTGGCAAGCCTTGAAACATCCATAAGCTTCCGGGGCGTGCCGTCCGGCTTGGAACTGTCGAACACAATGTTCCCCTGATAGCCAACAATTTCTTTAACCATCCCAGCCAGCTCGAGAATACTGATGTCTTCACCTACCCCTACATTGATATGCCCGGGTTCATTATAGTGCTTCATGAGAAAAAAACAGGCATCTGCAAGGTCGTCCACATGCATAAACTCCCGTTTAGGGCTTCCGGACCCCCATACTACAACCTGATCGATACCTTCCTGCTTTGCTTCATAAAACTTTCGTAAGAGGGCTGGCAGCACATGTGAATTGTTCAAGTCATAATTATCATTCGGACCATATAGGTTTGTAGGCATGGCCGAGATGAAATTGCAGCCGTATTGAGCCCTGTAGGCATCGCACATTTTGATCCCCGCAATTTTTGCAATGGCATAGGGTTCATTGGTAGGCTCCAGCGGTCCTGTAAGCAAATAGTCCTCTCTTAATGGCTGCGGGGCCATTTTAGGATAAATACAGGAAGAACCGAGGAACATCAGCTTTTGTATTCCGTTCAGGTAGGCCTGGTGAATCACGTTATTCTGGATCATCAGGTTCTCATAGAGGAACTCCCCCCTATAGGTATTGTTGGCAACAATACCGCCCACTTTTGCGGCAGCCAGGAACACATAAGCGGGCTTTTCAGCCTCGAAGAAATCAGCTACGGCCTGCTGGTTCCGAAGGTCCAACTGGGATGAGGACCGGACAATAATATTATGATAACCCTCCTTGACAAGCTTTCGCTCGATGGCGCTTCCCACCATTCCCCTATGACCGGCAATATAGATCTTGCTGTTCTTTTCCATTTTATTCAAACTGTCTGTGTATATGAAATCCCGATTCCATAAGTAGCTTTTCCTGCTGGAACGACTTCAGGTCGGATTGGACCATTTCCCGGATCATTTCCTTTAAGCTGTATTTTGGCCTCCAGCCCAGCTTTTCCTGGGCTTTCGAAGGGTCCCCTATCAGCAGGTCAACCTCAGTGGGCCGGAAATAGCGTGGATCAATGCAAACTACTTCCTGTCCTGTCGTAAATGCATAGTTGCCGGTTGTGCTTTTTACATAACCCTTTTCGTCCACACCCCTGCCTTTGAATTCGATTTCTACCCCCAATTCTTCAAAGGCCATGCGAATAAACTCCCTCACCTCCGTTGTAATGCCTGTTGCGATCACATAGTCTTCGGCAACGTCCTGCTGCAGAATACGCCACATGGCATCCACGTAGTCTTTTGCGTGTCCCCAATCGCGCTTTGCATCGATATTTCCCATGTACAATTTACTGGAAAGTCCCAATGCCAGCTGGGCTACTCCCATGGTGATTTTTCGTGTTACAAAGGTTTCACCTCTTAATGGGCTTTCATGGTTAAAGAGAATACCATTGCAGGCATACATATTATAAGCCTCACGATAATTGACGGTGATCCAGTAAGCATAGAGCTTGGCTACAGCATAAGGGCTCCTTGGGTAGAAGGGTGTAGACTCCCGTTGGGGCACTTCCTGAACCAGTCCATACAGCTCGGAAGTAGATGCCTGGTAAATCCTCGTCTTTTTTTGCAGACCCAGCAGACGCACAGCCTCAAGAATACGCAGGGTACCAATGCCATCTGCATTAGCTGTGTATTCGGGTGTGTCGAAGCTCACCTTTACATGGCTCATTGCACCCAAATTGTATATCTCATCGGGTTGTACCTCCTGAATGATGCGGATCAGGTTGGTGCTGTCGGTGAGATCACCATAGTGCAAAATAAAGTTACGATTTCGCTCATGTGGGTCCTGGTATAGATGATCGATCCGCTCCGTATTGAAAAGGGAAGATCTTCGCTTGATGCCATGTACAATATAACCTTTCCCCAGCAGAAGCTCGGAAAGGTATGCGCCATCCTGACCGGTTACACCGGTTATTAAAGCAATCTTCGACATATTAAAAAAGTTTATGCAATTGGCTATTTAATTTTTACCATTGAGTCAATAAGATCCAGGTACTGCCTGGTGATCTTTTCCCAGGTATATTCCGAAATAATCCGCTGCCGGCTTTTATGTCTGAGCGTCTCAATCAATGCCTCCTCATTTTCAACGGTGCGTACCAGCATCCTGAGACTTCCCTGTTCTTTGCTGAAGTACAATCCATACTGGTCTCCGGCTAAAACTTCCCGGCTGAAGGTCGTATCCAGCGCCAGTACAGCGCAACCATAGGCCAATGCCTTGAGCAAGGTAGGATTGGTTCCTCCGAATTCATGTCCATGGAAGTAAGCAAAACAGTTATGATAGAGCTCAGCCAGCTCATCGGGGTCTTTTACATAACCGGTGAACAACACTCTCTCATCCTTGATCTGCTTGATATTGGTAGCGTACTCATCTTTATAGGGCACATCGCCCACCACAACAAGCTTCTTTTTTGAATCCGATTTGATAAACTCCTGCAAAATGAGCAATGCGTTATTGTCCGGGATCAAACGACCCACGATAAGATAATAGTCATGGCGGTTCAAATTCCACCGGCGGATCAGCTCAGGCTGTTTTGAATGGCGGATATTGGCACCGTACGCGATCACAACCGAATCTTTTTTGAATTCCGCCAGGTAGACCTGTCTCATGGCCTCTGCATCTGTAACAATTACATCCATCCACTTTGTGGCCATCCTGGAAGTAAAATAAAAAGTTTTAGCCCCCAGTCCCTTCCATTTAGGACGAAGCCATTCCAGGCCATCCACATTTATTGCTGTTCGCTTCCCAAACAGTCTGGTCAGCACGCCAAATATCCCATTGGCCGAATTCACATACAGAATTGCGCTGTACCCTTTGAACAGGGCATGAACCGTACTGAGAAATGAATTGGAAAGCTGGCTAAGGCTTTTCGTGGGAACGGATGGCATATAATGCAAATAGATCCCATTCACCTGGTTGGGCTTCTTTGCAAAAAGATGACGGTGGCAATAAACGTGCACTTCCACACCTGCCTGGTGAAGCCTCGGGGCCACCTCCTGTACAAAGGTTTCGTACCCGCTGTAAACATAGGGATAGCCACGGGAGCCGATTATTGCTAGTTTCAATTTCTTTCTTTCCATACTGAGTTAAAAACATCAAGATATTTTTCGGCCGTTTGTCTCCAGGTAAAATCAGCAGAGCGGTCAAGCACCATTTCTTTCTTTCGGGCTAATAATCCGGCATCTCTTTCCAATTCACGAATGGCGGCTGCTATCTGTTCAGGCTGGTCTGGGTCTACATAAACTCCTGCCTCGCCACATACCTCCGGCAGCGATCCCTTATGAGCCACTACCACCGGCGTACCGGATGCCATAGCCTCGAGAGGGGGAAGTCCGAAGCCCTCCTCATAAGATACAAAGCAAAAAATACAGGCCATCTGGTAAATAACCGGAAGATCCATGTCGTCGACAAAACCGGCCAGGTGAACCTTTTCTGATAAGCCAAGCTTGTTGATGTACTGAGGAACATCGAACATTTTCCAGTCGTAGCTGCCCGCCAGCACCAGCTTGAGCTCCGATCCATTCATATGCGAGAAAGCTTCGATGAGGTGATGTATGTTCTTCCGCAGATTCAGCCTGCCTACATATAACACGAAATCCGGCGGCAGACCATACTTCTTGCGAACGCGTTCCTGTTCCGACGGCGACAACTCCGCCGCCCTGAATCGGTCTGATACGCCCAGGTGGACAGCTTCTATCGAACCTGCAGAGCCATAACGATAACGAATCAGCCGATTGCGCTCATTCTGCGATATGGTGACAATCCTGTCGGCTTTCCTCGCCAGAAAACGCATAGGTCTGAAGTACAGACGCTCTTTGAATGAAAAATACTCGGGGTGGCTCTCAAATATCACGTCATGTATCAGGGTAACGACTTTGGAGAATTTGAACAACGGCCCGAAGTATTGGTAAAGGAAAACATCGATCCGGTACCTCCTGGCATAAAATGGGGTAACGAGGGCATTCGATAGCAGATTATTGCCACCCCAGATATAAACCAACCGTACATTCGGAAGCTGGTATGGGAACTCCTGGCCGCGATCCTCTTTTCGCAGGAATATGAAGTATTCATTGACCTTATCTGCAGCCAGCAGCTCACGAACCAGGTTGCGCACTACTACCTTTCCGCTTGGATTGCCTTTAAAAAACCATTTAGCATCGATGCCGATCCTCATAATCGCTGGTACACTTTATAAAACAAATTTTGATGCAGATAAGCCGGTAATAATATCAGCTTAATCTACCCAGGCGTGCAACATCACCGGTGAACCGGTCTCCTGGTAAATACCTTTTGTAAAGATCTTATATTCCGGAACGATGCCTTTGAGATATGCTTCTATCTGGGCTGCATGCTCCTTTTTATGATATGTAGTTACGGCGATCCTGGGTTTGTTTGCACGGATCAGGTTTTCGGCACCTCTCAACGCATCATAGTCGAATCCTTCCAGATCGATCTTGATATATGATACCGGGATGTTTTTATCGAAGAACAGTGCATCGAGCCTGGCAACCTGAATGCGGGCACCCGTTCCATTCTGAGTGATGGAAGATGAAATATTGTTCTCACTGATGGTTGCAACGCCATCCTCGCTTGAAACCGCTACCTGGAGAATCTCAACATTATCCTGACTCTCAAATGTAAGAGCCAGTGCATTGCAAAAGTCTTTTACCGGCTCAACCAGGTAGAGCTTCTTGCACCTGTCGGCTACAAGAAAACCAAATAGTCCTTCGGCCGCGCCGCAATCCACTACTGTGTCATCAGGACGAACCCGGGTCTCCGGTACTTCATAAAAATGCCAGTTATCCGGGTAAAAGCATTCGCAGACCACCTGCTGCAAAGACAGGTAGGGGAAAGATGCAGGATAATACAAAGGCCTGGGATCATTTTTAAAGAATACCTTATTGAACGGGATTCCCTGTTCAGTGCGGTTAATGATCCTTTTTGCCTTGGCTGAGTAGGACGGCGCAAAAAAGAAAGCCAGCATCTCCCGGTAGCTTAGATTGTTTCGCTTTCTGGCAAA
Source organism: Flavisolibacter sp. (assembly GCA_035761965.1). GTDB lineage: Bacteria > Bacteroidota > Bacteroidia > Chitinophagales > Chitinophagaceae > Flavisolibacter. The sequence continues at coordinate 12,618 of DASTPZ010000093.1, forward strand.
ATGCTGCAGTACCCTGAACCGTGTTGGCGTCATAGTTTAGTTATATTGTATTTGAAAAAGGCATGGCTAACATAGCCTTCATTTAATTCCATTTCCATGTTATATTGCTTACCTGCTTACTTATTCGTTCGTGAGGGCTTTTATTTGTGTAGATAGCATATGACAAAGAGCCCCGGTGCTTAAGCGTACCGTGCCATATCCTCGCTATATAAAAGCCGGCACGGAAAAATGGCTTGGCCAGTGGAAACCAGCCCGGCAGGTATTTTGAGCGATAGATCTCCTTTTCCTTCTCAGATATGGGATCAGCGCTCAGGTTTTTTCCGGTTAGCGTAAAGACAGCCAGGAACTGTCGTATATGGGCACCCTTAAAACCTTCTTTAATCATCTTATAAAAAAAATCGACATCAGCGATCGACTTGAACTCGGTATTGTATTGAATTTTCTCTATGACCCGCTTACGGTAAAAAAGTGTGCAGGTAAACGTGTAAAGATAATTGCTGAAAAAGAAAGGCCAATACGGTGTGAATGTTTTACGATATGCTTTCAAGTCTCCTTCATTGTCGATAAGCAAAAAATCTCCAACCACAAAATCGACCTCAGGATGACGGTCAAAATAATCAGCAATGAACCTGAGTGTACCGGGAAGATACTGCTCATCGGAGTTCAGGTGAGCAACGATCTCACCCCGGGCCATTCCAAGGCCCTTGTTTAATGCATCATACATACCACGGTCCTTTTCCGAGACCCATCGCAACCCTTCATTTGCTTGCAGCCATTCCGGTGTTCCATCCGAGGACCTGCCATCGACGATGATGTGCTCGTGCGCCACATCCTGGTCGGCTACCGAGCTGATGCAGTGCTTGAGGTAGTGCAGCATATTATATGTAGGCGTTACAATAGAGATCTTTGGAGTATTCATGCAGGTAGAGGTTGCAGTGCCGGTTTGTTAACGAGGTTTTTCAGAACAATGAGCATGCCTATATAAAATCCCAGGTAAGTGGAAAAATTGTAGGCAAAGCCATAAGGTATTTGAGCGATGAGCAGCACCTTGAAAAGGAGCCTGTACTTTTCCGCAGTAGCGCTGTCCGCAGTAAATTTCTTGAGCCGCGTGCTTTCGCGTATGAGTGCTCCCAGACCGATGAGATAGCTCAGCAGTCCGACGAGGCCTGATTTCTGGAATAAATAGATATAGATGCTATGCGGTGGATAATTTACAACACCCCCCAGCTCTTCCACGTAATACTCGAAATAACCGCCGAATCCCTGTCCCAGGATAGGTGTTTCCAGACTTTGCCGAATGGCTACGGCCTGTACCAGTAAGCGCCAGCTGCCGGTCTCATCCTGGGTAATGTTGAAAGCCTTTTGGATCGGCTCCAGCACCGATTGGGTTGCCGAAGGAAACAACAGAAATGCCAGCCCTAGAGAGATCGCGCCACCCGCCAATATCTTTAAGATAAGCTTCGCCTTTCCTTCCAGTGCAAAAACCACAACAAACGACAGGAACAAGCCGATAATGGCTGTTCTGTTCTTTGTAAAAAGGATCAAGCCGGTCAGCACGAGTATGGCAATTGTTTTCCAAAGACGCTTTCGCTTATTGATGTATTGATCGATAAGCAGGAAAATAACCCCAACCCCTAAATGAAACGATTCTTCCGAGCCAAGGTATCTCAAGCCTCTTTCATCTTCCAACCGCGCAAATTCACGATTTTCAGGCGCCAGGAAGAATCTTCCACCATAAGCTATTTCCACTGCCAGCAGTATCAGAACATTGGTGATAATTAGGATATAGCTGATCTTGAATATCTTGTCAAAATCCCGCAAATTGCGGATAAAGCCGGCCAGGTAGAAATAAAGTGGAACAGCCAAAAAGAAGATCCAGTAGATATAGCGTCCCTCACCAATTGCACTGAAGCCATAGCGCAACGATCCATACAAGATAGAAAACAGCAGTACTCCCAGGAATATAACAAACGACCGGTTAAGGCCGTAGAATTTCATGCCGGTCTTTATACCGACTATTCCAAAACAAAGCAGGAAAAAGAAAAAAAGAAAATCGATAAAGTATACTGCCGTTCCAACTGTAAAGAGCTGGAAAGCCCCTATATCTGCCAGCAGGAGCGAACTAAAAAAAAGCACTATGACGTAGATAAATCGCATTGCTTACATACTCGTCTGGCGGCCCACTTCCGCCTGGGCCGATAACGCTTCAAGAGATAATTTTAAAACCAGGCTAACCGGTATCTCGCGTATGCAGGGAACAGCATTTACACCGTTGTATCCCTGTGTGCATGACCAATTGCAATGATAACAAGGCATATGGTAAGACGCAATCAGCATTCCCGGTGTTCCCATCTCAGGGTAGGGCACGAAGCGGCCAAAATGACCTCCACCGGTAATGCAAACAACAGGTGTTTGAACCGCCGCAGCGATATGAATAGCAGAAGTTTCGTTACCCACCAGTAGACGGCTTCTTCTTATGACCTCTGTAAACTCGCAAAGATTGGTAGCACCAGCCAGGTTGATCACATATACCCCCGACTGCTGGCCAATGCTCGAGCAAAATTCCTTCTCACCTTCCGACCCGCATAAAACCGGGATCCAGCCTGTTTTCTCATTCAATTGCCGTACGAGGCTGGCAAAGTGTGCAGCAGGCCACTGACGGCCTGGCCACGAGGCACCGGGAAAAATGATAAAATAATCTCGTTCAATCACCAGATTAGACGGCAATGGGCCCATGGAAGGCATCCGGTGCAGCTTTACCTGAACCGGCCTGCCGGAAAGATGATGGACAAACGCCGCATTTCTCTCCAACTCGGTACTGGCTTCTTTCTTGATGTGAACTAACTCCGTATACCACTCATTTGCCATTAAACGCATGCCTTCGCTCATATTGCTCAGGTCGCCCTGAGGGCCTACACGCTTACGGGCCTGACTGGCGCGGATCATGGTATCGCCTATCAATAGGCGTCTGGAGAAAGTCGGATGTAAGGCAACTTCAAAACCTGCGCGGCTGATCCTGTACAGCCATTTCCACCGGTATACCAAGTTTTTCTTGAACTTGTCCGGATCTATTGCCCAGACCTCATCCCAATAAGGCAGCTTTTCCGCCAGACCCTTCCAAAGAACATTGGCGATCAGGGTTATCTTCTGACCGGGAAAAAGCTGCCGGTACTCCGGTGCGGAATGTGACCATACCACGAAATCCCCTATGGCGTCAAGCCTTACAATCACAACGCCACTCTTCCGCCGCCTCTGTATGATGAAGAAGCGGTCGGCCGCAGCAATCCATTTCCAATGAAATTTCCGGTAAAATGCCATTCTCCTCAGGATATTGAAATCTGGAACCTCGACAGAAAAGCCGTCAGGATCTCAGGTCACTGATATTTTGATAGATATGCGAAGGCATGGCAGCAGGCTTCCGTATCAGGATCAGGAAATCCACATCTCCCATCAGGTAACGGTGTACAAGCACGAAATCAGGAAAAGCAGTACAAACATCCTGGGCTATGACATCGCGAACGTGAAATGGATTGAAATGCGTGGATTTTTTGTTCGGGTAGGAAAGGATCAGCTGATCTATCTGGCAATTCTTCAGTACCTGATGATAGATATCGTTGTTTTCGAAATGTTCTATCGTTTCGAGACTGATCAGCGTATCAAACTTTTCATGCAGGTCAAGTACGTCTACGCAACGGAACTCGCATTTTGCCGTCTCAAACTCCTTTTTAGCCCATGCAATGCTTTCTTCATCCTTGTCCACCCCTACCACTTTCGACACTTCGGGGTTGGTGGAAAGCAAGTGGCTTCCATAGCCACAGCCACAGGCAAAATCAAGTACTTTCCCATACAAAAACCGGCGTGCCGACGCATACCGCCGTATATGCTCCTGGAAGCGGATTTGGTTTTCAATTTGCAGCAGGTCGGATTTGGAAATCTGTATCCGTTCAATTGGTTTGTACAAGCTCATTATTGAGGATTTTTATTAGTTTATCAGCAAATTTTTTCCAAGTATATTTTTCGGCAAGCAAATGGTCATATTGCCTGACACGCTCATGCAGCTCCGATTCTTCGGTTGCCTGAATAGCATCGATCATTTTTAAGTTATGTTCCAGGTCTGTGGCCGATAGCTGAAATATCGGTGCGTCCGTATAGCCAGACTCTGGTGTGCAGGCAACAGCAAAACCCCAGGACATAGCTTCGAGCACCGTTGTAGCCTGCGCATCAAAGGTGCTTGTATTAATGAATACATCATATTCCTGAGATAGCTTCATCATATAGTCTGGAGTGAGTGCTGCTTTAGCCGCGATCTGCTTCCATCCTTTTATCAAGCCATTACCGATATAGCCACCTTCAAAATGAGGAGAGCTTGCTGCGATCTGCTCAAGCATAGCAGTATTCTTTTCTTTGGAGACCCTGCCTATATAGAAAAACTTTCTCGCTCCTTTCTTACCGAAACTTCTCTTTATCCTTGGATAACTTTCCTGGTCGATTGGCATATTCAGGTGAAACATCCTGCCTTTCATAAAGGCATAGGGCGACTGCGCAAGACTCTCCATCCAATAGTCTCCATTGATGCCTATGTAACAATGCAATTGCCTGAGCAGGGGGATTGCCCAGCCATTTTGCTCAATTGAATGATTAAAAGGACTGATGCCAAAAACCCTGGGATCGTTTGGATACCTCACCATCACCTTATTGGTCACGTGATCTTCGTCGAAACGACTCCAGCTATTATTGCCCTGCTCCTTGGTGTTCATATCAGGCCAGTAATGACCGAGAAACTTATCATTTTCACCCAGCACTATATCTGAGTTCTCATAAACATCGTACAGCCTGATCTCATAGTGCTTTTCCAAAGCGTAAAGAATATTATAGGTAATGGAAAAGGGGGCAGATATGGGATTCGGCCATAATAGAAAGCGTTTCCAAAACCTCCGGTAAAGGGGCGTTCTGTTCAGGGTCAGTTTCCTGATCTTCGATGCTCTCGGAACAGCATAAACAAAATGTAATCGCGGTTTCTTCACTATCTTTTTTATTACAAGTTCAATGCTATGCCACAGCCTCTGCCGGGGCCAGTGAGCCCACTCCAGTCGAATCCTTTTTCATCCATTTATGATACATGGTCCTGTAAATGAATAAATAGTAAGCAGCGGTAAGCATCATGCCACATCCCATCAAAAGCCATGCAGACTGTGGCAAAACAAGGCCAAGGATCAGACTGAGACCGACAAACAGCACCACCGGTAGCACGTGTGGCATATAGGTAGCACGCAAAAATTCACCCATTGGAATATCAATAAAGCGAAGATTATAATGGAATACCATACCTATGGTAACTACTGTGTTGATAAGCAAAGCCACCCCGCAACCAATCAGACCAAAACGGGACGTCAACAATGGCAGGAAGATCAGGTAAAGAATTATCGCCACTAAGGAGAAGAAAGCAATCAACCGGGAGTTACCCATACCCATGATAACAAGATTAGGAATCGTACTGGCGCTGCCGATCAATCCGCTTATGCTGATGATGCACAATAGTGCCCAGGTTTGCCCGGCAAATGAAGGACCCATCCAAATACTAAGTATGGGATGGGCATATAGTGCAACAAAGAGCAAGACCGGAATGGAAATTCCCGCAAATAGCATAGAAGCCGTGAGAAAAGACTTGCGGATGCCGCCGGTGTCTTTATTTGCATGCAAGGAGCTGATAAAGGGGAAAATGGCATTGGCACCACTGCTCAGCATCCCGCCAACTGAAGCAAGGAGCTTGGAAGGCACAACAAACAAGGTCACCGCAGCCGGCGTGAGAAAATAAGCGAGAATAAACCTGACCAAGTGATTGGAGAACAGGGCGGAGAGTTTGGACAAAAAGATATTGATGCTGTACTTAATAAATTTTTTTACGATGCTCAAGTCAAACTCCAATCGGGGGCGATAGTGGAAAACATGCCGGCGAAGCAAAAATGCATAGGCTGCCAGGGAAACAAAGGAAAATACGACTGAGATACCGACAGCCTGGGACAAAGAAAGGTCGTATATCATCAACAAGGCGACAAGACTCACATTCAAAACCAGGTTGGAAATAGAATCAACCGAGGAAGTAAGATCGTATCGCTGCATACCCATCAATACTGAGGAAAAAGTGGCTGAGATGAAGCTAAAGATCAGGCCCAGCAAGGAAATCCTTAATGCAGCGATCGATTGAGTAAGGTAGCCGGGCGATACATTGACCAAGGCTATGATCGAGCCTGCACTGAGAAACAATATGGCAGCCAGCACCAAAACCAATCCCGTCTGAAAGATCAGGCAGGAGTTGATGGCCAGTGAAATGTTCCGGTGCTCATTGCGTGCCTGGTACTCCGAAACGAACTTGACGAGCCCCTGGCCCAGCCCAAAATCGAAAATCCCGAAATACCCGAAAAGACCGGTCAATAAAGTATAAATCCCGAACACCTCCACATTCATCTTGCCTATGATGAACGGAAGCGTGATAAAATTAACAGCGGATATGAACACAAAAGACGATGAGCTGAAAAGCGCATTTCTTTTGAGCTTTGCTCCAACGGCTTTTGTACTCATTAGCTTAAGGTAGATTTTTCATTTTCCGCAGTGTCGTTGTTTTTCGAGGATGATCCATACCACTCGTCCACAAGTTCACAAAATATATGTCCGATGAGAATATGCATTTCCTGAATCCTGGCTGTCACAGCCGACGGAACTACGATGTTCACATCACAGTTATCATTCATCTGCCCACCGTCTTTGCCGGAAAGTCCAAGCGTAACCATACCCTTTGTTTTTGCCGTCCTTAGGGCCTCAATAATATTCGGGCTATTACCGCTGGTGGATATTGCCAACAGTAGGTCACCTGCTTTACCGAGCGCCTCCAACTGACGCGAGAATATCCTTGCATAGCCGTAATCATTGCCTATGGCCGTCAGTGCAGATGTATCGGTGGTCAATGCAATCGCAGGCAGTCCAATCCGCTCTGTCACAAAACGGCCTGTGAATTCCGCCGCTATGTGCTGAGCATCGGCTGCGCTGCCGCCATTTCCACAAATAAAGACGGTATGGCCCGAAGCGATGGTCTTTACAATCAATTGTCCCGCATCTGCTACCTCAGCCTGCAGCTTTTCCTGTGATGCTTTCGCAGTTTGAATATGCTGCTCAAAGGAACGTTCAATGGATTTAGTGCTCATAAAGACTTTCATCGATTTTCATTTGTTCAATCTCCTCGATCGTGGCTGTAGCGCTCCCGATTTTGGATATGACCACAGCCGCTGCTGCATTGGCAAATTCACAGGCATGAAAAATATCGCCGCTGCGAAGGTACTCGCAGGCAAAAGCTGCCAGATAAGTATCGCCTGCCCCGGTTA
>DASTPZ010000094.1:0-12050 GCA_035761965.1 Flavisolibacter sp.
ACAAACAAAAGGTGGTGTTGAGTGCCGCTAATGGCGCCAGACCTTTCGGAAGATTGACGCTTTATAACAATAAGCTTTACGGCATGTGCATGTTGGGCGGAGCCAATGGTAAAGGCAGTTTGTTCGAATACCTGCCCGATATCAATGGCTTTATCAAGCGGCACGATTTTGATGGCGTTAATGGAAGCAATCCCAGGGGTGGATTGACTATTCATAACAATTTGCTTTATGGCCTTACGCAACAGGGAGGGTCACTGGATTCAGGAATTTTGTTCGCCTTTGACCCGGTAACAAATACGCTGGCTAAAAAGAAAGATCTTAATAGCTCTACCGGCACCTTTCCTGAGAATAGTCTTAGCTTATTGAACGATAAGTTGTATGGTATAACCAGTTTCGGGGGCAGCAATAACCTTGGGGCTTCTTTCGAATACAGTACGGAAACCGGCACACTTATAAAGAAAGCGGACCTGCAACTGCAAACCGCTGCCTACGCGCGTACCGGCGAGTTGCTTGCGGTGCCTGCTCTTGTTGCCCCGGGAAGTCCCAACGCCTGCATCAATGCCAATACCGTAAAGATAACCGCGGCCAACGCTTCGGAATGGATCGCATTCACGGATGCCGAAGGCAGGGCGGTGGCCGAGATCAATGCCAATGGCAATGTGCTGGGAAACACAACGGTGCGGTTCTATATCAATGCAGGGCCCACCCGCAAGGATGGCAATGGAGCTTATTACCTTGACCGCAATATCAACGTTACAGCCGAAAACTCACCGGTTTCTACAGTAAGCATCCGTTTATACATTCGCAAGCAGGAATTCGAAGCCTTGAAGAATACACCCGGTTCCTGGGTAATGCAACCTTCCGACCTGCAGGTTTTTCAGGGCTCAGATTTTTGTGCGGCCGCCGCAGGTTCTGCTACCAAGCTGGCATCCGGCCTGGAGAGCTGGGCAGCTGATTACGTGTATACCGCAGAGGTCAGCTCCCTGTCGTCCTACTATTTTGCCGGCAACATACATACAGCTTTGCCTGTTTCGCTGCTGCAGTTTTCCGGCCGGCCTCTTCCTGCATCCAACGAGCTTACATGGAAGGCAGACTGTATCGGCGACATTCAGTTCACGATCGAAAGGAGTACGGACGGCTCCAGCTTTGAGGCAATAGGCCTAATCTTCGCGCGGGAACAGGACTGCAGTCAGCCATTTAAGTTTAATGATATACGAACAACTATGGGAAGAACCTATTATCGTCTGCGGATGAGAGAAGATGATGGGGAGATCAGCTACTCGGGCATCCTTGTCATAGACCGTACCAAACCTGACCAGGGAGGTCTTGTGTTGAGTCCTAACCCGGTTTCCGGCCCGGAGGCCGTGCTGAATATTCAACTCGAGCGCAAGACTGCAGCCAGTCTTTCAATCATCGATATGTCGGGCAAGCGGATGTTCACGCGGAGGCTTCAGCTGAACGCTGGTCCTAGCAGGATCGCTGTTGATACAGGCATGCTTCCCGCCGGTGTATACTTGCTGGTATTTGAAGATGAAGGAGGTCTCCGAAGCATCCGCTTTATCAAACAATAACGACCATACCCGCATCAGCCGGCATAGCACATTAATGATCGTGCAAAGCCGGCTGATCTTTTGGAAACACATCGATCCGGCTCAGGCATGATAATACCTGCCTGGAGCTTGGGGTTATGAAATGGATCAGTAAGCTTCGATACGTCTAAGCAGAAACATTGTCTTCGTTAGTCAGTTTTCAGCTCCAAATGACAATTGTAATAGCCAAGGCTTAGACTCGTCTGTCTTTTTAGGATAAGTTCCTTTTCCAACCGGCAGGATCGAATTTGATCTCTGAGCCTTTGAGCGCGAAATAGAGATTCTGCAATTGGTGCAGAGAACTTATTTTTTTTACAATGGGCCTGCGCATAAAATCGATGAGATTATAGTCGGGATCAATGTCCATTTCCGATCTCTGGCCGGCGCTGGTATCGATCAACTGCCAAAAATGAAAATGGCTATGAAAGCTGAAGCCGCATTGATTGAGTACCTCTGCGGAGAGAACCACCGGTTGAACGCTTTCCTCCCCACAGCTGATAAAATTGTCGTTGCTGCCCTCAAAGCCGATCAGCGGCGTATCTGCAAAGCCGGGGTCGTTATTGATCAAGGTAATACGTTCTATTTTTTTGCGGATGAGTATATAGTTGCCCAATCTTAGGTCGCTGCATGATATCATACAAAAGTTTTGAGGTTGAAAAATATTTCGCTAGCTGAGTGTCTTTCTTGAAATGAATGACGATGTATGCGGTTTGAATGAGGCAGTGCGGAAATTCTGCCTTATGCATGTAAGGTAGTCATATATAATGACAACGCCAGATATAGTTTGGCAGTTGCCTGCCCGCATATTGCCAAAGCCACTCGCCGGTCTGACATAAGGACCGGTGTGCAGCAGGCTTTGCTAAATCCATCACAACTGTCTGGCGTTATAGTCATGGGGCATTATTGTTGCTGCTTCCTGTGTCACACTGCCGTATTAAGCACAGTGTTCAATAAATCATGATGCATTTTGTGACCAGCGCCAATGAGCTGGAAAAGAACAGGGAAGTAATAATGGGTATGGAAGGCATGGCTGGTGAAGCAGCCGAGATTCATCTCGTTCAACCGGAAATAGCCTGGCAGCCCAGCGATTTCCTGCCTGATATGAGCAGCCCGGACGCCCTTGAGTCCGTTGCGGCCTTGCGACAGCGGGCAGCTGGCATCCCAGCCGGTGTTATCACCTCGCTTGTCGGTAATATGATCACGGAAGAGGCGCTTCCAACTTATCAGAGTTTTTTCAACCTAATCAAAGGCGTGAATGAGGAGGGAAATATGGCGTCGGAAAAGGGCTGGGTCCGTTGGTCTAGGAACTGGACTGCGGAAGAAAACCGTCATGGCGACCTGTTGAACAAATATCTTTACCTGTCGGGCCGTGCTGATATGAAGCAGGTCGAGGTCACTATACACAACCTGATTGGCAGTGGCTTTGACCCTCAGACCGAAGGTGATCCTTATCAGGCCATGATCTATACTTCTTTTCAGGAAAGAGCTACTAAGATATCCCATGTGAACACAGGTAAGCTTGCGGAAAAAGGCGGCGATACGGTGCTTTCACGGATATGTAAAACCATTGCAGGCGATGAAGCGCGGCATGAAAAGGCCTATAAGGCTTTTATGACAAGAATATTCGAGATCGATCCTGCCGGGGCCTTGCTGGCCTTTGAAAAAATGATGCGCAAACAGATTGCCATGCCTGCAATACTCATGGATAGAACAGGTGAGCACAATTTATTCAGCCGCTTTTCTGCTATTACGCAAAAGCTTGGCATCTACACTGCTTTCGATTATGCCTCAATCATCAGGCATCTTACAGAGCTTTGGAAGGTAAGCACACTTACAGGGCTCAGCAGCTATGCGGCCCGCGCCCAGGAATTTCTCAGCACACTTGCTGACCGCTACATGAGGATCGCTGAGCGGATGAAAGAACCTGCGGAAGTAAAGCTGCCTTGGCTGGTCAGATAGATCGGGATTCGATTGCAAGTTTTCTTGTTTCCGTCCTTTGCAGGCCGTTTCAATAAGAGTATTAGGTAACTTCTACAAATTGGGAGTTGTATGTTTGGTTATTGAACTGAAGGCGGGCTGCAAAGGAGATGTTTTTTCTTCTTCAGTATTGATATTTTTCTCATGGCTTTGCCTCTGCTGAAAGCTAGTTTTGGGTATTGATATATCAATTGGATGAATGGGATGCCTTCGGGTATCGCTCGAGATTAGAATTAGCTGCACAGCCTGGCTGTTGCATGAGAAGGGAGAAGGCATGTTACTGACCATTCAGTAGCAGGCTTTGGCTCATGAGTGTATGCAACAGGGAACAATGGTGGTTGGAAGGCGGGGGAGGGAGGGCCCCGCAGGGGAATGGGCCAGCTTCAAAATCAAAAACCCATGCACGCTTAAACCCACGCCTCACTTGAAAAAAACTCACTTCCCTACACTTTCGGATCCTTTCCCCAAACACTCAAAATTGATAGCCCCTCTACAGCCAAAGAATCTTCATCACACCCACATCTCTTCCCAATCCGCATACAGCTACCCATATCATAAACAGCAAGGTTCGCCAGTCATCCCGGCGAACCTTGCTGCCCTGAGCTATGTTTATCAATAGGCCCTTTTCTCCATGCCTGGTACGGCAGGTCTTACATAGGCCTTTGTCTTGAGTAGGTTCTTCGTTTCGGTGATGGCCCGCATCAACTGTGGGTCTGTTCCCCTCGCCATTGCGCCCAGGTCTTCGGGTACGGCTATATCGGGGTCTACTCCATGACCTTCGCGGAACCATGTGCCATCGGGATTGTACATGCGGAAGCTCGGCACGGTTACAGAGCCGCCGTCTACCAGCGGTGGTGCGCCACTGATGCCAATGAGACCGCCCCAGGTGCGAGCGCCGATCAGTGGTCCGATTTTCTTGCGACGGAAATAGTCAGGAAAAGCATCGCCGCCAGACCCGCTCCAACCGTTGATGAGCATGACCTTCGGGCCGAAATGAGCATAAGGCGGCCAGGGCCATGTCTCGCCATCACGGATAGCCCAGAAAGCCAATGGATCACGATTGAGCATTTCGATAAAGCGGTCAGGGATTTGTCCGCCATCGTTGAAGCGTTCGTCAATGATCAGCGCTTTTTTATGCCATTGCGCGTTAAACTGTCTCATTAGCTCATTCTGTCCATCTACACCGGTGCTCGGAACATAGATATAGCCAATATCTCCGTTGCTTTCTTCGTCCACCTTTTTGCGCATGTCTTCAACCCAGGCAAGGTTACGCAGGCGGTATTCATCGCCCATAGCCTTGACGATGGCTGTTTTTGCACCATTCATAGAGGGGGTGCTGTTGTAGGTGATTTCTATCGTTTTGTTGGCAAGGCCCTGGAACGGAAGATAGGGATCGCTGGCAGTAGTAAGCGGAACACCATTCACTGCTAGGATATAATCGCCTTCCCTGATGTCTGCACCGGATATATCGAAGGGAGAGCGAACTTCTGCATCCCAGGCAGCACCGCGCAGGATATTCTTTATCTTATAGTGTTCGCCATCTGCCTGCCAGTTCACGCCGAGGTAGCCCACATTCTGGGTCTTCGTTTTTTCAAGGTCGCCGCCGCCACGGTAGGTGTGTGAAGCATTCAGCTCCCCGATCATTTCGCCGATAATGAAGTCTGCCTCCTCACGCGTGAGCGCTCCATCGAGCATATTGAGATAGCGGTCGCGAACGGCCGTCCAGTCAGTGCCATGCATTTTGGTGTCGTAAAAGAAATCACGCTCCAGCCGCCAGGCATCCATGAAAAGCTGCTTCCATTCCTCTACTGGGTTGACCGTCATCTGCATTTCGGCAGTACGGAGGGGCTTTTCGAAACGCGCGCCTTCGGTGGGCGTAACAATAGCATAGCTATTGCCTCTGCCAACGAGCATTTTCTGCTTATTGTGAGACAAGGTAAAGAAACCGGCATCTTCAAGAACTGTTTTCTCTTCTCGCTTATCTATATCATAATATTTGATGCTGCTTTTTGCACCTGTATTGCCGGTATTGGGGTAACGCATGAAAAATATCTTGCCTCTGCCCGCTGCAAGCTGTCCATAGTTGCCTGGTGTTACCGGCAACAGGGTGAGACGGTCCTGCATTCCTTCGAAATCGATGCCCGAGGATTTTGTCGCAGGTTTCTTTGCGAGTGCGGCAGAGTCTTTCTTTTCCTTGCGGTCCTCCAGCTTGGGGTCTGGTCTTGACTCTCCTTCGGTAACCGCAACCGCATCATTCTTCGGCGCCAGTAGGGAAGGAGTTGTTTTCTTTAATGATATGGCAGCGAGGCTGGACGAGTTCGCATAGATAAAATTATTGTCCACATCGCTGTAGACAGGCTTAAAATTTTGCTTGGTGAAGAGGTAAAGGTATTTTCCTTCGGGATCAAAAACAGGGTTGGAGCAGTTGTAAAATTCGTTGGTGACCTGCCGCGTTTTTTTGCTTTCATGGTCGTAAATGAAAACCGCGTTATGATAGTTCTCCATGTCGCGGTGATAGGCCAGCCAACGGCTGTCGGGAGACCAGCTGCTGCTGAAGCCTTGCAAAGAACCATGCATCCATCTCAATGCGCGGTCTACCGTGGTGGTTTGATTGGTGGTGAGGTCATAAACCTGGATACGCATGGCCTTATCAATAAAAGAAAGCTTTTTGCTATCGGGCGACCAGCTCACATCGTAGCGGTAGCCAGGCCCGTAGCTGGTCAGTTTTTTTGCGGGACCTTCCTTGTCCGCAGGCATCACATAGAGCTCGTATTCGCCCGAAGCGTCGCTCCAGTAAGCGATGGACTTGCCATCGGGTGACCATACCGGATAACGCTCAGCTGCTCCCGATGTGCGCGTCAGGTCTTTCACAAAGCCGTTCTCGGCCGGTACAGAAAAAATATCGCCCCTGGCCTGGAAGAGTACGCGGTTGCCGTCAGGACTCATGCTGATAAACTGTACAAGATTATCGGCCTGCTCCAGCCTGGGCTTTACGAGCGCGCGGTCTGTTACAAGATTGACCTTTATTTCTTTTTGCTTTTGAGAGGAAAGGTTATGTAGGTAAAGCTTTCCACCGGCTTCAAATACAATATCATCCGGGCCGAGGGAAGGGTAGTGCACGTCATAGTCCTTGAACTTGGTAAGCTGTTCATATTTTTTGCTGCCCAGGTCGTAACGCCAGAGGTTCATCCTGAGCTCGGGTCCGCGGTCAGACAGGAAGTAGATCGAGTTGCCGCTCCACATTGGGAACTCCACACCGGCTTCTTCGGGTGTGGACAGGTCAACTGATGTCTTGTTCTGGAGGTTGAAAAGATGGAGATCGGCTTTCATTCCTCCGCGGTAACGCTTCCAGTTGCGGCCCACCTGTGTGCGGAAGACAACGGCAAGCTGTTTGCCATCGGGAGAATAGCAGCCATATTCGGCATAAGCGAGGGGAAGCTTTTCGGCCGGTCCGCCTGTTGCCGCTACCGTATAAAACTGGTTGAACCTTGCCTTGCCGCTTTCACGGGATGAGGCAAAGAGCACAGTCTTTCCATCGGGTGTCCAGTCTACCGCCCTGTCGGGATAACCATGCGAAGTAAGGCGCGCAGGAAGCCCGCCGCTGGCTGGTATTACATATACATCGGCATTCCCATCGTAGTTGCCGGTGAATGCAATGCTTTTTCCATCAGGCGAAAATTTTGGTGAGCTTTCCACACCCGGCGGTGAGCTCAGCTTAACAGCAGTGCCGCCATCCTTGGGCAATACCCAAAGGTCGTTGGCATAGGTGAAAACGATCTGGTCCCGCGAAACATCGGGAAAGCGGAAAAGCCCGGCATCGATCTGTGCATACACAGAACCGGCGGAAAGGGTTGAGGCAAGGGCAATGGCAAACTTTCTCATAACGAAAATTTTAGGATAAGGGAACTTACGAAATTTATCGTTATTCGGTGTCGGAATGTTTTGAACGGTGGGCCAATGATCGCGCATGGCGTGGTCAGGCCTTATGCAGAGGGTTTCTGTTCAGATAATTATTCAGGGGAAAGCGTAGAATTGAAATTGTGGCAATCAAAGCCCAATGTCCTTCTGGAGCTTTTTGGGAAGCTTCTCAGCGACCAGCCTGTAAGCTTCGCGGATGAATATTTGCCAGTCTTTCGGCGATAGCCGGTTGATATCATCGAGGTATACCCATTTGTAACGTGCAAGGTAAGGTGAAGGTTTGAAACCTTGCTTTTCGATCAGCTCTTCAAAACGCTCATCACTTGTTTTAAAGGAAGCCGATACCGGGACCTCATCCGGCGAGGTAATAAGAAAAACCTTGCCACCTACGGTGAAACAAAGATGTGTTTCCCATTTAATGTCCTCTGATACCGCTTTCAGAGATTTGCATATTTCCTGTAGCGTTTCGATGTTCATGTAAAAAATGATTGATGACTTCAATTGCTGTAACCTGCCATACTTATAGGCTGGCTGAGGTTTATGAAGTGAAGATAAAGCTTGCCTCATCATGCCGGTCCCGCTTTACCGCCTTTTTTCCGCGAAAAGAATTTCGAGGATTGTGCTCATGGTCGAGGCATAGATTTGCAGCAGCAAATATTTTCGACGATGGAAAGAATCCTGGTTAGAAAAGCCCATGCTTGCGACCTGAACGATCTGCGCCGGTTTGAGCAGGGAGTGATCGAGGCCGAACGCCCTTTTGATCCGACATTGAAGCCTGGGCAGATCCTGTACTATGATCTTGAGAATATGATCGACAACCCGCTGGTGGCGCTCCTGGTGGCTGAGGTACAAGGCAGGCTTATAGCTTCAGGTTATGCCCGCATACAACCTGCCGCTAAGCCTTATCTTGTATATGAGGCCTATGCCTACCTTGGCTTTATGTATGTATTGCCCGAATTCAGGGGTAGGGGCGTAAACGCTATGATCCTACAAGCCCTGAAGAATTGGGTAGCGGAACAAGGATTCTCGGAAATGCGGCTGGAGGTCTATGCCGCCAACGAGCCAGCTATCAGGGCTTACGAGAAATATGGCTTTGCCCGGCATATGATCGAAATGCGCATGCCGGTTGATAAATCATACAAAGAAGAGGGCAAGGAGGGGATGGGACTTTTGTAACCGTTATCTTGGGTAGGTATGAAAACTTTCGGGGCATCAACCTGCAGGTTAGGGTTTGATAAAGCCTTTGCTTTATACGGCTGGTAACGCATGGATTAAAAGACCTTACTTCCGTGCTGCCAGGAAAATACCATAAGATTCGACGCCATCCTTGATGTTAAACTCGACCGGTACGTAACCCTCGAGGGTGACCCGCACATCATCACCGTTTGACGCACTCAAAATATAGGTCGTATCGCCAAGCATGGCTGCTTGTTTTTGACCACTCACCACCAATACGCCAGGCAACTTCTCTTCACCGGTTTCAGTGGCAACGGTAATATTGATGTTTCTGCTTCTTTGGCTGCAGGCAAAAAGACTGGTAAAAGCAGAGATAAGGAGGAGTTGGCGCATATGTTTGGTTGAATAAAGAAAGGAACAGCCCTAAGTTATAGTATTGCTTTTTAAAGAATCGTTAAGCCCTGAGCCAGGTTCACACCCGCGAAACGTGATACCCGGCAAGCTTTATATTATTCAACTGACTTTAATGTCAGCTGGGGTTTTTCAGCGTTCTTAATGTGATGGAATAGCGTAATTCCTTCACCGGCGAAATGCTGTGCTGCCAGCCGGATCTCGCTTCTCCCTGCATCACATAGAGCGATCGCCTCGCTACGGTCAGTGATCGTGCTGAACGTTTTGCCTGGCCGGTCTCATAAGGCCTGAGCTTGAAGATGCAGTCAGACAATAGGGAGATACCTGCGATCAGATCAAAAGGCGGTGCGTCGCGATGCCAGTTGATCACCGAACCCGGTGGATATTCGGTCACAAGCAGCTCGGCAAAGGCCTTCTGCCCGATCTTGAGCCGGTGAGCAAGCTTAGCGAGGATCCCGTCAAAAGCAGCCGGTATAGCCTCTCCCTTTTTAAGTTTACCGGTATCGAAGCTATAATCGTAGCCAAAGCTGGCAACGCGCCGCTTGGCCTCATAACCCTGGAACCTGCAATGATCCAGCTTGATCGACCGGATGTAACCAATAAGGCCGGCTTCTTCCAGGTCTGTGATAAAGTTCGCCTGGTAAATAAAACCTTCCGGAAGAACAGGCTCGAGCGGAAAGAGGGTCTCCATGCCTTACCAAGCTAAAATTATATGCCGGCCGGCAATACCTGGCAGGTGAGAAAGCTGGCGACCGGTCTACTGCTCAAGTATGCTGAATGGACAAGTATTTTGTTCGAAGTTTTTCTATTCCAGCCATTTGAAATAAGCACTAACCAGCCTCAGGCTTCTCCCGCCCTGAACCAGCGGTAGCCATAAGATTCGAGTATGATGGTATGCCTGCCAGCTTCATCTGCCCTGCTCTCCAGGTTGTTAAACAGGTCGATCAGTCTCGGCGTGCCTGCCTGCTTGGTATTCAGGATCACTTCCTGAGGACCGGGGGTGAAATTATGCCAGGTAAACAGCTGTTTGCCCTTATAGCTGTACTGCATACACAGGATGCCGGGAAAGCCGGTATTCAAAATCTTCCAATCACCAAGGCCTATTTCAGGACATTCCTTGCGAAGACGTATGAGTGCCGTCATCCAATTGAGCAGGGAGGTTGGATCGCGTCGCTGGTTTTCCACGTTTACATGCTGATAGGCGTAAAATCCTGTATCGATCACCGGATGTACAAGTTTAGTCCCTTTGGAAAATCCGGCTTGTGGTTCAGCAGACCATTGCATGGGCGTACGGATGGCATCCCTTTCTTTCAGGCTGAGGTTTTCGCCCATACCGATCTCGTCGCCATAGCGGATAACCGGCGTGCCGGGCAGCGAGAACAACAGACTGTAAGCAAGCTCTGTCTGTTGACGGCTTCCAAGCATGGGCGAAAGACGACGGCGTATGCCTCGTTCATAAAGCTGCATGGATTCTTCCGGCCCGAAACGCTCAAATACTGTCTGCCGCTCAGCTTCGCTTAGCCTGCCCAGGTCCAGCTCGTCATGGTTGCGAAGGAACTGGGCCCACTGACAGCTGGGGCAGATATCGCGGGTAGCTTCCAATGCCTGCACCAGTGGCTGTGTATTGCCTGTGGCAAGTGTATAAAAGCTGTATTGATTGACAAAAAAGTTGAACATGAGATGTATGCCATCTCCTTTTTCGCCAAAATATGCCTTGCTCTCCTCTGGCAGCACATTGGCTTCGCCCAGGAGCACGGCATCTCCCTTTCTCCATTGAAGCAGGCGCCGCATATCTTGCAGGTATTCAAAATGCATTTTCGGTTTTTTCCTGCCGGGCGCGGGCGATTCAAGGATAAAGGGAACTGCATCCACCCTGAATCCGGCTACCCCTAACTCCAGCCAATAGCCCATGATCCGGCTAATCTCGTTTCGCACCAGTGGATTGCCGGTGTTGAGATCTGGCTGAAATTCATAGAAGCGGTGAAAATAGTATTCGCCCGATACCTTGTCCCTTGTCCAGGTTGCTTTTTGCACACCCGGAAACACCATGCCTTCGTTCCAATCGGATGGCTTTTTTGCCGACCATACATACCAATCGCGGCGTGGGCTCTCTTTTGAAGCTCTTGCCTCCCTAAACCAGGGATGCTGATCGGAAGTATGGTTTACGACCAGATCAATGATCACCTTAATGCCCAGGTTCCGGGCCTTGTGCATAAATTCAACAAAATCGCCACTTGAGCCATGTCTTGGGTCGACGCCATAAAAATCGGCTATGTCGTATCCATTGTCTTTATTTGGCGTAGGCTGAAACGGCGCGAGCCAGATCGTATCTACTCCAAGTGCATGCAGGTAGTCAAGCCGGTTGCAAAGGCCTTCAAAATCGCCTGTGCCATCGTTATTGCCATCCATAAAAGTTTCCAGGTCCAGGCTATAGATCACTGCATTCTTGTACCAGAGGTCTTCGGTCATGGCTAAACGACAGGCAAAAGCGGTGCCAGCCAAGGGTCGATTTCATACTCTATACTTCGTTAGTTCCACTGCAGGAACATTGCGGCGTACCGCGCGAAGCCTGGCAATAAACTACCGGAGATGATACTGCGTTGTTGCTTTAAGAGTGCGGGGTCCTGCTTGCCGGCGGGCACTGGCATACCCTTAGACAGCTGGCCCGCACCCGATCGGTAAAGCGCAATGGCCGGATTTTTAGACTCATGTGCAAGCTCAAGGCCCTTACAATCAGCCAGGTAAGCCTGTAAGATCAATGTTAGAACTCGAAGCAAGCGTGCTGGGCTTTGAATAAATGCTCATGGCGCAGGGAAAAGCTCATGCCGGTGCTTTGCAGCTGATTACAAATGCGAAGAAAGACGTTCTTGGTAGTAAGTGCCAGGTCATTGCGCCTCGGGTTTTTCACAAACAGCATGCACCTGGTAAGAACTTAGTCACGTCATTTCGGTCAGCCCCTTTATTCTTTTTTATAGCTGG
>DASTPZ010000095.1:0-24313 GCA_035761965.1 Flavisolibacter sp.
GCATGCCGGCTAGCGGTCTAATAGCTTCTGGTCTCACAAATAACAGGGCGAATATGGCAGGATATCGATTGCGGCGCAGGGCATTCCCTAATTTTCTGAAAGCCTCACATCGATCACTTTGAGCTGAAGGCTTGTTTCTCCGTTCCATTCGTTCTCGTCTATTTTGAAAACAATGTCCAGCGGCATTCCGCTTTCTACAAGCGGCATCTTATCGGCCATGTGAAAGCCGATGCCATTTATCCTGGAGCCGCCTTGCTGCAGGGTAAAGCGGATATGCGCTTCTTTCACGATCTTGCTCCAGCCGGTATTGTATACTTTTTTCGCTACGAAGGTCGGTCGGAGGTTATCAGGCCCAAAAGGTTCCATCTGGCACATGATATCATAAAAAGGCTTCCGTATGTCTGCCAGGTTTATTTCAGCATCGATCACGATCTCCGGCACCAGCAACTCGGGGTGAATGGAAGCGCGAACGACTTCCTCGAATTTTTCGACAAAAGCATCGACCTTGGTCTCTTCGAGGGTCATGCCTGCAGCATAGAAATGCCCGCCATAACCCAGCAGCAGTTCGCGGCACTGGTGAACGGCTTCGTAAACATTAAAGCCTGCAACGCTCCGGGCCGAACCGGCAACATAGTCGCCGCTTTGGGTAAGGATGACTGTAGGGCGGTAATAATGATCAATGAGCCTGGAGGCAACGATACCGACCACGCCCTTATGCCAATGGGGCTGGTAAAGCACGGTGCTCCGCCGGTTGATCATCACCTCGTCATTGCCGATAAGAGCCAGGGCCTCTTCGGTTATACTCATATCAGCTTCCTTGCGGGTGGTATTGTCGGCGTGCAGCTGCTCAGCATAAAACAGGGCTTCTTCGTAGCTGTCGGCCACGAACATCTGAACCGCTTTGCGGGCGTCGTCCATACGTCCCGCGGCATTCACCCTCGGTGCAATCAGGAAAACAAGGTTGTTGATCTGCAGGGTCTTATTATGGCTGCTGAGGTGACTAAGGGCCTTGATCCCGAAATTAGGCCTGGTATTGGCTTTTTGCAGGCCATAATAGGCAAGGATCCGGTTTTCGCCGGTCATGGATACAATGTCAGCAGCAATGGCTGTCGCTACCAGGTCAAGGTATTCCAGGGGACATTCTTCGGGCAGGTGCATGCGCTTGCAAAGGGCGGTAATGAGCTTGAAGCCCACCCCACAGCCACAAAGTTCTTTATAAGGATAAGGGCAGTCCTTTTGTTTCGGGTTCAGGATGGCGACGGCCGGGGGCAGTTCATCATCGGGCAGGTGGTGGTCGCATACGATAAAATCAATGCCGAGCGTCTGCGCGTAGCGGATAAGGCTCACCGACTTGATTCCGCAGTCAAGCGAAATGATGAGGCTATGCCCGTTCTCGTGAGCAAAATCAATCCCGGCCTTGCTGATGCCATATCCCTCCCGGTAGCGGTGGGGGATATAGAACGCTGTTTGATCATGGTGTTTTTTGAGGAATTGGTACATGCAGGCTACGGAAGTGGTTCCGTCCACATCGTAGTCGCCAAAAACAAGAATCTTTTCGCCGGCCTCAAAGGCAGCCAGGATCCGGCCGACGGCCTTCTCCATGTCTTTCATCAAAAAAGGGTCGTGGAGCAGCTTCAGTTCCGGGCGGAAAAAGGCCTTGGCTTCTTCATAATCACGTATGCCCCGCTGTATGAGGATATGGCAGAGCGCAGGGTGGATCTTTAATTCCCTGAAAAGCGCGTCCTGTTTTTGCTTGTCCGGCTGACTGATACTCCACCTTTTCTGAATGCCCATACAAAGCCCTAATATTTACGGTCCGTCACAAAATTCACAAGATCCTCAAACCCTTTTCGCATGTCTGAATCCGGAAAGGAATGAAGGACCTGCAAAGCTTGATGCTTGTATTCGTTCATTTTGCCGGTCGTGTACTCGATTCCACCGGTTTTTTCTACCACATCGATGATGTATTTCACTTTTTCCTTCCGGGTGTTTTCATTCCTTATTATATATATGATCTTCCGGCGGGTGGATTTATCCACCTGGCCAAGGGTATAGATCAGGGGCAGGGTGAGCTTCTTTTCTTTGATGTCGTTGCCTGTGGGTTTGCCTACATCCTGGGAAGCATAGTCAAAAAGATCATCCTTGATCTGGAAGGCAATGCCTACTTTTTCGCCAAATTCCAGCATCCGGGCCGTAGCCAGCTCATCCTGCGAGGTAGACCAGGCCCCGGCGCCGCAGGCGGAGGCAAGCAGGGAGGCCGTTTTATTTTTGATGATCTCGAAGTACACGCTTTCCTCCATATTGAGGGAACGGGACTTTTCCATCTGGAGCAGCTCACCTTCACTCATCTGTCTTACAGCGTTAGAGAGGATCTTCAAAATACGAAAGTCATCATTATCAAGCGATAGCAAAAGGCCTTTGGCCAGCAGGTAATCCCCAACCAGCACCGAAGCCTTGTTCTTCCAAAGGGCATAAACTGAGAAAAAACCTCTACGTTCCGGAGAATCGTCTACCACATCGTCGTGCACCAGCGTAGCCGTGTGCAAAAGTTCCACCAATGAGGCTGCCCTGTAGGTGGATTCGTTCACCTCCCCGCAAAGTTTGGCTGAAAGAAAAACAAACATCGGACGCAATTGCTTTCCCTTCCGCTTGACAACATAGCGCATGATGCGGTCGAGCATGGAAACATTGCTTTTAGCCGCATCCTTGAACTTTGTTTCAAAGACTTTCAGCTCATGCTCAATAAGATTAACGGGTAGCTTCATTCGTAAATGAGTGGAAAGTTACAACTGCAAACCAACCATTTGTGTTATGTGGTACGAGAATTGCACAAATGGTGCTGGCAAAATATGTAAATAAACAGAACAATTACTTCGAAATAAAATTTAAAGTTTGGTAATTGTATGTCAATTTATATTTTTGCCACTGATTAGGACATTGTTTTTAAAATTTAATCAATAGTTATGGCAAGCAAAAAGTACTCTTTTCTGACAGGTATACTATGCCTGTTGGCATCGTACGGTTTCTCCCAAACTCCTACTACAGGAACCGGGTACGATGTTATGGATTCGTCAGTAGTTCCCTCCCGAAGAATGCCTCAATACCAGAATTTTAAAGCAGGAACTGAAAACTATCCTGCGAAGCCTCGCAACATGTGGGAAATAGGTCTGAAAGTTGGTACGTTTAACATCAGCGGTGATGTTGCTTCGCGTTTTCCTTCTCCGGGTTTCGGCGTACACGTCAGAAAAGCGTTTGGTTATGTATTTTCTGCCCGCTTGCAGTATATGTATGGTATCGGAAAGGGTCAGAACTGGCTCCGTTCCGGTAATTACACAGCCAACCCCGCCTGGACAACCAATGGTTACAGCCCTGCTAACCCCAATGAGCAGTTTGTGTACTATAACTACAAGGCCAATGTACAGGATCTCGCACTGGAAGGTGTATTCTCTTTGAATAACATCCGCTTCCATAAATCCAAAACAGGCGTAAACTTCTACGCTTTCCTTGGTGTGGGTGCAACAGTATATGAAACAAAAGTGAACGCCCTTAACGGAACCAGCAAGTACAATTTCGCTGGCATTCCTCAAGGTACCTGGAAGACAAGAAAGGATGTAAGGGATGACCTGAACGACCTTCTTGATGATTCTTACGAGACGCCTGCCGAGAACCATGGTGAGCGGCGTCCCAAGCTTTTTGGAAATACTTTCAAGCCTGTTGGCCACCTGGGTGCTGGTGTAGCATTCAAGCTGAGCAACAGACTGAACCTTGCTATCGAAGACAGGATCAGCTTTACCAACGATGACCTGCTTGATGGTCAGCAGTGGTCAGAGCAGAGCACCAACCAGCCTGTTCTCAGCCGTAACTACGATACTTATAACTACGCAACGATCGGTTTGAATATAAACCTTGGTTCCAAGGCTGTTGAGCCACTGTGGTGGACCAACCCGCTGGATTATGCTTACCAGGAGATCCGCAAGCCAAAGTACATGATCCTGCCCAAGCCAGTACTGCCTGACAGCGATGGCGACGGTGTAACAGACCAGTTCGACCAGGAGCAAACTCCCCAGGGTGTTCCGGTTGATACTCACGGTGTGAGCCTGGATACAGATGGCGACGGCGTACCTGATGCACGTGATAAGGAGAAGGTTACACCTACTACCTGCCAGCCTGTTGATGCAGATGGTGTTGGTAAGTGCCCTGTAATCTGCCCTGATTCAACTTGCCCAGGATGGGGCAGGCCTATGGCTAATGCCTGTGAAACAAGCCTCGGTGCTCTCCCCAGCGTAACTTTCAGCAGCAATACCAGCGTAGCCCTCAGCAATGACGCCCGCGCCCTTCTTGCCTCTGTAGCAGCCCGCCTGCGTCAGAGCCCTGAGTGCCGCATCGTGGTAACCGGTTATTGCTCTTCAAGCAAGGCTGAGCAGCAGCGCAGCTGGGATCGTGTTAACGCGGTAATTAACTACCTCGTCGACAAGGAAGGCATCAGCCAGGATCGTATGATCTTTAACTATGGCCAGGAAGGCGGCGACTGCAACACGGTTGACCTGCGTGCAGCCGGTGCAGATGAGCAAGGACAGGCTACTGTTCCAGCTCCTCACCCGAACCTGAGCAGACAGCGTTAAGCTTTGTTCCTGATCAATATTATAAACCCTCCTTCGTGGAGGGTTTTTTTTGTTGAGGCCTGGTTTGCGCGGTCCCCTAAACCCCTGCAAAGCTTCAGCCCCGAAAAGCCACCTTCCCCTTTTTGCATCGCCTGAATGCGCGTAGATAAGGGTGATTTAGGTAAATCTTAACTCGGACCTTGCCCCTAATTGGGATATTTCGAGAATATTTGCCTAAACTGATTAACTTTGCCAGCCTTTATGAAATTTTCCGCAGTCGTATTGCTGTCCTTTTTATTGCTCGGATGCACCGGCATCAACAAGGTGCTTAAAAGCAAGGATGAGGCTTATAAGCTTCGCATGGCAGAGCAGTATTATGCAAAGAAAAAGTATAACTACGCCCAGCAGCTATACGAGGACATTATGCCATTTTACAGGGGGCAGCCGGAGTTCGAGGATATTTATTACAAGTATTCTTATTGCGCTTATCACCAGGCTGACTACCTCAACGCGGAAAACCTCTTCAAGACTTTTTTGGAAATATATCCCAATAGCCCAAAGGCCGAAGAGGTAGATTATATGAGGGCCTATACATTTTACAAGCAGTCTCCTAAACCGGAGCTCGACCAGACCAATACGATAAAGACCATCGGCATGATGCAGACCTTTATCAATACCCATCCGGGCTCTGCAAGAAACAAGGAAGCTACTGATATCATTGATATTTGCCGGCAGAAGCTAGAAACCAAGGATGCCAACGCTGCCAGGCTTTATTATGATCTTGGCCAGTTCCGCGCGGCGGCCACTTCCTTCAATACCTTGCTGAACGCTTTTCCCGAGTCGGATCGGGCCGATGAGTACAAAATGATGGCGATTAAAGCGTATTTTCGGTTTGCCGAGCTTAGCATCGAGGAGAGAAAGATGGAACGTTTCGAAAAAGTGATCGAGGAATGCAATGAGTTTCTTGACCGCTTTCCGCAGAGCCCCTTTGCCAAGGAGGTTCAGCAATATTCAACCCAATCTCAAAACAACTTAAAAATCTATACAAATGAGCCTGCTAAGAAGACAGCTTAGTACAAGTACTTCCAATAACATCGAAACCCGTGATGTGAACGACCTGAAGAGCAGGACTGGAAACCTGTACGAATCCATTGCTATCATTTCCAAAAGGGCTAACCAGATTAATATCAGCCTTAAGGAAGAGCTGCATAATAAGCTGGAAGAGTTTGCGAGCCATACTGACTCCCTGGAGGAGATCCACGAGAACAAGGAGCAAATAGAGATATCAAGGGCCTACGAGCGCATGCCTAACCCGGCGCTGCTAGCCACCCAGGAGTTTATCGAAAGCAAGATCTACCATCGCAAGAATGAAGACGACCTGTTTCAATAAGCAGGTGTTGACCTTATAGCTCGAAGCGATTCCGGCAGGGATCGCTTTGTCATTTAAATCCTATTTTAGCGCTCATGCTTAAAGGGAAAAAAATACTGCTGGGCATATCAGGAAGCATCGCCGCTTACAAGTCCCCGCTGATTGTTCGCCTTCTGGTAAAGGCCGGGGCCTCCGTCAAAGTGGTCATGACCCCGGCAAGCGCCTCTTTTGTGTCGCCTCTTACCCTGGCAACTCTTTCAAAAAACCCTGTGCTCCAGAACCTTTTCGACGAGTCTACCTGGGCAAATCATGTAGAGCTGGGGAGGTGGGCCGACCTTATGTTAATCGCCCCTTTAAGCTGTAATACCCTGGCGAAAATGGCTGGTGGGCATTGCGATAATCTCCTGCTCGCCACCTATTTGTCGGCAATTTGTCCTGTAATGGTAGCCCCTGCCATGGATGAAGATATGTGGCTGCACGCTTCTACCCGTACCAATATCGAAACGTTGAGAAAACGTGGGTGTACCGTATTGGATGTGGGACACGGCGAGCTGGCAAGCGGACTCATCGGTGAGGGACGCATGGCCGAACCCGAACAGCTGATAGCAGCAATTGAAGGTTTTTTTGCGGCATCCGGACAATTAAATGGTAAAAAAGCCCTTGTAACAGCAGGACCTACATACGAAGCCATTGACCCTGTACGTTTTATCGGCAACCATTCTACCGGGAAGATGGGTTATGCCATTGCGGAAGAGCTGGCAGCTCGCGGTGCTGCCGTAACCCTGGTGAGCGGTCCAACAAACATAATCGTGAAGAGCAAGGAAATACGTTTGCTGAAAGTTACCTCGGCAGAGGAGATGTATGAGGCTTGCATGGGGGCCGCCGACTATGATATAGCCGTTATGGCAGCAGCTGTTGCCGACTATACCCCTGAGGTGGTAGCAGAAAGAAAGATCAAAAAATCTGAGGGAGGGTTATTGCTGAACCTGGAAAAAACCCGCGATATCCTCGCAAGCCTTGGGCGTAAAAAGACCGCCGGCCAGGTACTGATCGGATTTGCTCTTGAAACGGACAATGAAGAGAAGCACGCAAGGAAAAAGCTGGAAGAAAAGAATGCGGACCTAATTGTTCTGAATTCACTGAATGACCAGGGGGCGGGCTTTGGACATGACACGAACCAGGTTACCCTGTTTTACCGGAGCGGGGAGCAAAGAAAGATTGAACTGAAATCCAAACCGGCATTGGCAAAGGATATTGCCGATGCCATAACAGAAATCGTAAAATGAAAAGGCTTTTCACCTTAATTCTGGCAGTCCTGCTGGTTACTCAAGCACAGTCTCAAGAACTGCAAGCCAGGTTTTCGATCATGAGCAATAAGGTAAGCACGCAGGTGGATAAGAAGGTATTCCAGACCTTGCAAACAGCCCTTACCAATTTCGTCAATAACCGCAAATGGACGACCGATGGCTACCAGCCCCAGGAAAAAATAAAATGCAATTTCCTGCTAACTATCGATGAGTTCGTGGGCAATAATGTTTTTAAGGCTACGCTTACCGTTCAGGCAGCAAGACCAGTTTACAATACTACTTATGAATCGCCCATCATCAATTTCCAGGATGCAGATTTTCAATTCAAGTATGTGGAGTTCCAGCCGATTGAATTCAATGAGAACCGTATACAGGGAAGCGATGCCATGGCGGCCAATATAACGGCTGTGCTGGCTTTTTATATCAACCTCATCATAGGATTCGATTACGATTCCTTCTCTCCAAGGGGCGGCGATCCCTATTTTCAAAAAGCACAGTTCATTGTGAACAATGCACCGGAGGCAGGCGAGATCACGGGCTGGAAGGCATTTGACGGTTTAAGGAATCGGTTCCGCCTTGTTCAGGGTCTGGTGGATAGCCGCTTTACCCTTATGCACGATGCCATCTATGCCTATTACCGCAGCGGGCTTGATCGTTTTTATGAGAATGAGAACGAAGGAAGGGCAGGTATCCTGAATGCGCTGAACTATATCAACACCGTTAATATCGAGAACCCGAATTCGATGATCATCCAGTTCTTTTTCCAGGGCAAAAGCTCCGAGCTGGTAAAGATCTTCAGCAGGGCGGAGCCCCAGGTAAAAACGCGGGCAAGGGATTTTTTGGTAAAGCTTGATCTTACCAACGCCAATGCATATAAAGAATTGAAATGAAAAAGGGCTTTTTGGTATTCACTGTCTTGATCTCCCTGGTGGCCTGCGAAAGCGGCCTTCCAAAAAATGTTGTCGCTCCCGAAAAAATGGAAGCCGTAATGTGGGATATGATCCAGGTCGACGAAATGGCAGGTTATTATGCTTCCGTGGATTCGTCGATGGCTTCGGATGCAAAAAGGATTGACAACTACCAGGCAGTTTTAAGGCTTCATGGCCTGAGCAGGGAACAGCTGAAAACCAGCTTGCGCTACTATCAGGCGAATCCTGCACTACTCAAGCCCATATTGGATTCGCTTCAGGTCCGGTCTGAAAGGCTGGAAGTAAAGGATACGCTTGTAAAAAAACGCGTCCGTTCCCTTGAGCAATGAATTCGATCCGGATCGCTATTTTTGATCCAAGAATCAATCTATATGAATAAGGTATTTGCCAATGCCACGGAGGCCCTGCACGATGTCCAGGACGGTGCAACGCTGATGCTGGGCGGGTTTGGACTTTGCGGTATTCCGGAGAATGCGATCAATGCATTGGTGCAGAAGGGCGTGAAAGGGCTCGTTTGCATATCTAACAATGCCGGTGTCGATGATTTCGGGCTCGGCCTGCTGCTGCAGACCCGCCAGATTAAAAAAATGATGAGCTCTTACGTTGGAGAAAATGCGGAGTTTGAGCGCCAGCTATTGAGCGGAGAGCTCGAGGTTGACCTGATTCCTCAAGGCACCCTTGCCACCCGAATTCAAATGGCAGGCATGGGCATACCGGCTTTTTTCACACCTGCCGGCTACGGTACCGAGATAGGAGAGGGTAAGGAGGTAAGAACTTTCAACGGAAAAAAATACCTGATGGAAGAGGCGCTCTATGCCGATTTCGCCATTGTAAAGGCCTGGAAGGGCGATACCTACGGGAATCTTGTGTTCAGAAAAACCACCCGCAATTTTTCGACTTCGATGGCAAAGGCCGGTCAGATAACCATAGCGGAGGTAGAGCACCTGGTAGAACCTGGAGAACTTGATCCTGATTCTATTCATGTGCCAAGTGTGTACGTCCATCGCATTTTCCAGGGAAGGGACTATGAGAAAAGGATAGAAAGAAAAACAGTGCAGTTGGGTGCGCGCTGACCAGTTATGAATAAAAAACGGCTGCTTCAATTTTTATAAACTACAATCAATCATGGCTTTAGATAAATATGGCATTGCTCAGCGAATAGCAAAAGAGCTCAAGGATGGTATGTATGTGAACCTGGGAATTGGCATACCCACGCTGGTTGCTAATTATATTCCTGCCGGTATGTTTATTATGCTACAAAGTGAGAATGGCATGTTGGGTATGGGACCATATCCGGTAGAGGCTGACATGGATGCAGATCTTATCAATGCCGGGAAAGAAACTGTTACGATACTGCCTGGCGGTGCATTTTTCGACAGTGCCGAAAGTTTTGGAATGATCAGGGCTGGAAAAATAGACCTTACTGTTCTTGGTGCCATGGAAGTGAGCGAAAAAGGCGACATCGCCAACTGGAAGATACCCGGCAAGATGGTAAAGGGTATGGGCGGGGCTATGGATCTTGTAGCCAGTGCGAGGAATATCATCGTCGCCATGATGCACACCAATCCTAAAGGCGAATCCAAGCTTCTGCCTCAGTGCTCGCTTCCGCTGACTGGTGTGGGCTGTGTAAAAAAGATTGTAAGCGACCTGGCAGTGGTCGATGTAACTGAGGACGGCTTCAAATTACTCGAACGGGCGCCGGGAGTGAGTGTGGACGAAATCAGAGCTAAGACTGCCGGCAAGCTGATCATAGAAGGTGAAATTCCTGAAATGGAGCTTTAGCCAGACCGGGGCTTGCAGTGCAGCCGATTAGTCTACCAGGTTGTTCTTTACCGCAAAGAAGACCAGGCCGGCGGTATTCTTGCTTCCAAAGCGTTCCATCAGGCGGTCTTTGATCGCTTCTACTGTTCTGGGACTGATATCCATTTTTTGAGCGATCTCCTGCGCTGTGAACTCCATACAGATAAATCTCAATACATCCCTTTCTCTATCAGTAAGCGTGATCTCGCTATTCAGCGAAGGAATCACCTTTTGCTTGGCATGGGCTTTTTTGAGCAGGATGCGGTTGACAAAATTATTGAGGTAGTAGCCTTTTTCGTATACGTCCATGATGGCACGCCTGATCTCCTGTGGTTCGGCGTTTTTGAGCAGGTAGCCGTTGGCTCCGTTCTCCATCATATGTGAAACGAAGCGGTCGTCTTCATACATGCTCAATACGATCACGTGGATGCCGGGATATTGCTTGCTGAGTACCTTGGTGGTTTCAATGCCGTCCTTAAGTGGCATGCGCAGGTCCATAAGCACAACATCCGGTTCCGCAGCAGCGATGCCGTTCAGCAGTTCCTCCCCGTTCTCTGCTTCCAATACAAACTTAATATTGGTAAATGGCCTGAGAGAAAGGATCACACCCTTGCGAAAGATTTTATGATCGTCGGCAATAGCTACTTTAATTAGTTCCATATGCGTTGAGCAGGGTAAAATTAGGACGAAATCGCTAAGGATTCAAAGGGATCGTCCTTTGGAATTTCTATCGTGACCTTATAATAGGTCTGTGAGGCATCTTTTTCAAACAGGATGGTGCCTTGCGCCACTTTAAGACGGCTGCTGATATTTTTCAGTCCGAGTCCTATATTGCTTTTGTTGAGCTTCTCAAAATCTGCCTGAACGATGCCTCTCCCGTCATGGTGAAGCCTGATAAGGCAGAATCCGTTGTGCATGTTCTGGGTAAGATGGATAAAGCTGGAATTGCTGTGCTTCAGAATATTGTTGACGAGCTCCTGAACTACCCTGAAGATGATCAGCTCTTTTTCAGGTTTAAGACGGTCCTTGTATTCATGAAAGCGGCTGCTGGCATTGATCTGTCCCGAGCCGCTGATCTTTTGAAAGAGGTCGTTTATGGCAGATTCCAAGCCGAAATTCCTCAGTGTGGGTGGCATGAGGCTATGGCTGATATTGCGAATGAGCTGGATGGTATCGTCGAGTATTTGGCGGGCCTGGTAGATGGACTGCAGCTGTGTGGCCTTATCCTGGTTCACCAGGTTTTCGTTGAGGTAAAGACGTGCCGTGGCAAGAAGGGGGCCTGCATCATCATGCAGATCGGCAGCCAGGCGCTGGCGCTCCTCTTCCTGGAGCCGGATGGAGGCATTAAGCAGGATCTTCTGCTGCTCGTGTTCCAGTTGTTGCAGCCGCAGCTGGTACCGGATAACCTTACGTTGGTGAAAGATGATAAAGAGAATAAGTCCGATGGTGAGTACAAGCATACCAAGTGTGCCCATGAAAAGCACAAGGGAGATACCTGATTGGCTGGTGGCTTGT
Organism: Flavisolibacter sp.; assembly: GCA_035761965.1. GTDB lineage: Bacteria > Bacteroidota > Bacteroidia > Chitinophagales > Chitinophagaceae > Flavisolibacter. The sequence continues at coordinate 11,522 of DASTPZ010000095.1, forward strand.
AGAAAGAACATAGTCTTAAGGTATGGTTAGTTTAGATAGGGTTTTAGTTCAGCATTTGAGTTATTTTTTGGTTTAGTATTTAGTAAAAAACCAATTGCAAAAAATATGTTTTTGATTACGTAAAAAACAAGAGTCAAAAACCAGTATTTCTGCAAAAATTTTGTGTCTAACTGATTAGCGAAAATATAAATGAAGAATGAACCTGCTAGATAAATCATCATTCCTGTAATGACCCAGAATTGATACTTATTGTATATAAAGAGATTGCTAGTGTCATTCATCTGCTCATATAAGTAGTAGAAACAAAAGACTAATATTATTATGGTTTCTACTCCTATAGGAACCGAATCCAAACTACGAAAAGGTGTTGTAAAGTAGTAGAATGTCAATAATATCAAGAAGATTATACTTATGTAAGAGATCAACCTTTTAAACACAGGATGCTTTGTATTTAACCAAAGAAAATAAGAAAAAGCTGAGTATTCTACATAAGTAAAAAGTGAGTAGAAGAAGTGAACAAAGTTGGGAAGAACAAAGTCGGCAAGATAGTTAATTAGCAAAAATAAAAAGCAATATACCGCAATGCATGTAATTCCTTTGTCGTCTTTAGTCTTTTTAAAAAAGACTAGGAAAAGCAAAACTATTAGGATATCAGCGCCGGTAGCCAAATAAAAAAAAAGGTCTTCTATAGTTTTGGTCATTAGAGCCAAATATAGAAAACCTTTTCAAAAATTTAGAATCTCAACTTATTGTTCCCACCAAATTTCGAAAGTTGGCGTCGTAGGATCTGGAGGAGGACTTGTAGTGTCGATAGGTCTGTAGCGTTTGTTCTTAGTCATGACAGTAAGTTTTTGTTGTTAACTGGTGTAAAAATTGTTCATATACGACCCGTTCTCAACAGGGTAATTAGTCCTCATGAATGCATTTTTTCTGTAATAACTTAGCGCCATAAAGCTTTCTGGCTTGAATTCCACGTAGCCTTACCAAGGTAAATAAGGTAATACTACGTCACTAAATTAGTAATTTTACTATGCTTTTTTGAGAAACACACGAGATTTTTTTGGGGAATTTTACGGGCAATCCGGGAAATAACTCAGGAATCTTCGGTTAAAAACCCTTGACGATCATCAATGTCAGCTAGGTGTTTTCCTTTATGGTGGCGGATTTCAGCTCCAAAATAGTTTCATCGCCTGAAGAACACCGCTGGTCGAAAAAAATTTTCTCTCCTACTTTTTTATTTGCAACACGGACTCGTAAATTTACTAAGCGTTGTGCGGGGTTTTACGTGAGGGATTCGGAATGGATTCAAAATAAACTTCTTACAACCTTAGTAAACGGACCAAAAAACGATTAGTTTTGCCCGCACCCACTGCTTAAAGTTCAATTACTTAAACCAATTTCCATGACTGCCCAGCAGATCAAAGTATCCATTGCTGATGACCACAAGATCTTTAGGGACGGGATCAAAATGGCCCTTCGGGACAGAGATTACCTTAAAATTTTATGGGAGGCTGAGGATGGCAAAGACCTCATGCACAAGTTAAAGCTTAAGCAGCCTGATGTGCTTTTGATGGACATCCGCATGCCGGAGGTAGACGGCGTCAATGCCATTAGCATCATCCGTAAAGAATACGATGATATCAAAATCATTGTCCTGACCATGTACGACGACCAGGAAATGATTACCAAGATGATGGAGATGGGGGCGAATGCCTATCTTACCAAGACCACCGACCCGGATGAGATCTACCAGGCGATTCTCACCTGCATGAATGACGATTTTTATTTTAATGACCTGGTTAACAAGGCGGTACTGCTGAAGCTGCAGCATAAGAAAGCAGTAAAGCAGTTTTATCCTAACCCGGTAAAGTTTTCGGAAAAGGAGATACGTATATTAAAATGTATCGCGGAGGACAAAACAACCGAGGAAATTTCCAAGGAGGTCTTTCTTTCTCCCCGGACTATCGAAACGATCAGGCAGAATATGAAACAAAAAGTGGGAGCCAAGACCATTGCCGGTTTGGTAATGTATGCCATGCGCAACAAACTTCTTGATTAAATAAGCTTAGAAGGTGGGTACCAACATAAACAGCAGCTTTTTTGAAGGCAGTTACCAGCATGCCTGGAGAAGCCTGATACCTCCCGGGCTCACCGAGGCCGAAGCCGATTTCATTACCGGGGAGGCTCAGCTCGATCAGTCCAGTATGGTCATGGATCTAATGTGCGGATATGGCCGTCATGCACTTGAATTGGGAAAAAGAGGTATAAACGTCACCGCAGTAGATAATCTGCCTGCCTATACATTAGAGATTGAAGAACAGGCTTCACGTGATAGCTTGCCTGTTACGGTTATACAGGCTAACGTTTTGAGTTTAAAGCTGGACAGGGTGTATGATGCATTTATTTGCATGGGCAACAGCTTTGCATTTTTTGACAGGCAGGAGACATCGGGAATTCTCCACAAAATCTCTACTCACTTAAAGGAAGGGGGCGTTTTCATTATCAATTCCTGGATGATAGCAGAGATTGCGATCAGGCATTTCAGGGAAAAAGAATGGTACTATGCTGGCGAATACAAATGCCTACTCGACTATAAGTTCTGCTTTAATCCCTCCCGTATCGAATCTGAGCAAACTATAATCGGTCCCGATGGAAAAATTGAGATTCTGAATGGGGTCGACTATATCTTCACGCTTGCCGAGCTGGAAGCTATTTTCCAGGAGGCCGGCATGCGTACAAAAGCCATTTACAGTACGCCCCGCAGGAGGCCTTTTTCATTAGGAGACAGCCGGGCTTACCTTGTTGTTGAAAAGCTATGATTCAGAGAATACAGAGTACGGAAGCCTTCAGGCCTCGCCAAATAAGGGTTGAGGTTTCTATTTACCATTACCCCGGGTGAGCCTGGCTGACAATGCCATTCCGTATTGCAACCATAGCTAATCCCACCCTGCTCTTTACGTCAAGCCGCATGAAAAGTTGATCCCTGAGTGCATCCACAGCTCTCGGACTGAGCTGCATTTCCTGTGCAATCTCCTTATAGGTGAGATCGGAGCAGGCCAGCCTTAAAAAGCTAACCTCCTGATCAGACAGCAGGGCATTCTGCACGCGCATATTGTCCTTATTGTTGCTGCGAAAAAGATTGGCAAGCCGTCCAGCCGTGTGCGTGGAGTAGTAATAGCCGGATTGCATAACCGAATGAATCGCAAATTTCAGTTCGGCTGGCTCAACGTCCTTTTTTAAAAACCCTTTGACACCTGCCTGCAGTAGCCGGATCAGGGTAAGTTCCGAGTCGTACATGGTAAGCATCAGGATATGTATCCCAGGGTAGTGCTTGCCAAGCCAAAAAGCTGTATCAAACCCGTCCATCAAAGGCATATTGAGGTCGAGCAGGATCACGTCGGGCGGAGGCTGGCTTTTCAGCTTCTTGGTCAGCTGCTCTCCATTGTCTGCTTCACAGACAACCTGGCAATCATCAAAGCTGTTAATGAGTCTAGCTAGCGCGCTTCGCAGCAGCACGTGATCGTCTACCATAGCGATCTTTATTGTCTTTTCCATATTAGTAGGGAATTGTAATGTCAAGATGAGTGCCATTGCCTGGATCGCTCTGGATGTTTACGCGGCCGCCGAATAATTTTGCCCTGGTCTGCATATTGCTTAGTCCAGCCTTATTGCCGCCCTTTTCGGCCAGGGCAGCCTTTGCATCAAACCCAAGCCCATTGTCGGATATACGAATGGTAAGTATGGAATCGCCGTAATTCATTTGCAGCGTCACCTTAGTGGCATTGGAATGTTTGATGATGTTGTTGAACGATTCTTGGATGATCCTAAAAAGTACAAGCTCCTTTTCACTGTCCATAAACACCTGTTCTCCCTTTATCTCGAATTCAATCTGTAAATGTGCCATCTGCCCAACTTTTTCAAGTTCTGCACTGACTGCCTTAGTTAGGCCAAGGTTGCGGATTAGTTCCGGGTTGATGCTTTTAGAAAGGTTGCTGAGATCGGCGATGGCTGAGCTGATAATGTTGATAGACGATTTGACATCCCGCTCAGCTGTTTTTGTTTCTCTTAAATTAAGGGTATTAAGGTTTAATTTAACAAGGGTTAATGATAAATTGATATTGTCATGTATCTCTCTAGAGATGTTGTGAAATGTTTGTTCTTGTATCTCAATTTGAGTTTTTAAAAGAACATTCTGGAATCCCTCGATCGTCTGTTGGTGTAACAATTTACCCTTTTTGTAAGAATACATCAATAAAATGACAAGACAAGTAAGTATGAACAAAAGCGCTGTTGATAAAATGATAAATGATGTAATTTTTTCGATACTTACTTGCATAAGCAGGCTTTGATAACTGATAAAAAGAGCATAACATAAAGGATAAAAAAAATAGAGAATGAGTTATATCCAAATTCTATATTTTTAGAAAATATGTATGATGATGAAATTGAATATGGTAATGTGCTTACGGAAAAGAAAAGTAGCCCAGCCGAAATGTAAAAACTGGGATGGTTCGGCTTTTTTGCTTTTGAGACTGGACGTAAAAATCGAACCCAAAAATCAACACTAATAACTAAAAAGGCGACCGATTGAGATGTAAACAGCGTAGTTAATGCAGAAATAGTGATGATACCATATTTGAGAATACTTGTGATATATAGGTAGCCGCTAACCGCTATGAAGCAAACGGTTACAATCATGTATGTAGCTTTATTCAGCGAGGGAGCTAAAAATGAAAGAAAGACAAAATACTCAAATAACGTGAAAAGGTAGTCAAAGTTCTGAACTAAATGGAAAGCTAAGGTTGGTGATGTTTTAATAGGATCGACAAAGTTAGATATCAAGTTCGAAAGGCACAGTGCTATGTACAATAAGAAATAGTACTCAAATTTCTTCAAAGATTGATTTTCTTTTTTTCTCAGAATTATTATTCCAAATAGTGCGGTGATAACGCTAGCCAGCTCAGTATAAAATGTAGATTCATAGTATGCGATGATTGTTTCCATTCTCCGTCTAATCTAATACTTATATCATTTTTTATCTATCAAAAACCTCAATTAAACATGTGTTTTTTCCCCCTACCTATACATGTATAGGAAAATAGAGCTTTATCATGTTTGTCTTGGAGTGTTTGCAAGATTGAGATCTCGCTTTTCAGGTAGCTGCTCAGTAATTTCTTACGAAAGTCAATGCTGGTCGCTTCGGATCGGTGAGGGGCAGAACCCGGTAGATTTTCAAACGCTGAATAATGTCGATTCCTTCATTCGACAAAGCGAAAGCAGCTTGAGTGGATAGTAGAATAACTTTGTATGCAGGTAACTGGCTACCGCTCGATATAGTCAAGATCTTTATGAAAGGTCTCTTCTGTAAAATAAGCAGCTATCAAGGTAACGGCCATAACTAGGCTGCCGGTTGCGATTGCGCTGTTTACAAAGCTCCAGCCGATCGATTTCTGAAATACCGACACAAAAAGGAGATTGATCAGGGGAAGCGCGCCCCTTACCATATTGGGTATGGTGGTGGCAGCCGTAGCCCTCAGGTTGGTGCCGAACTGCTCCGCGCCCATGGTAACAAAAATGGCCCAGAAGCCGGTGCTAAAGCCAAGCAGTCCGCATACAAGATACATGCGGCCATCGGAGTTCATCCAGGGAGAAAAAAAGAGGATTCCCGAGAGGATGGTAAGCCCGTAAAAAAAGAACAGGGCTTTCTTTCGGCTTTTCAGGTATTGGCTGAGCAGGCCGATCAGAATATCGCCGACCGCTATACCTACATAGGCATACATGATGGCCCTGCCGCTGATGATGTTGTTCTCGCCATAAAGGTTATCGGCGAAGCGGTTGCTGAGGTTGACCAGGACGCCGATCACGAACCAGGTAGGCAGTCCGATCAAAATAGCCAATACGTATTTCCTAAAGCGGCCGGCATGATTGAAGAACATAAGGATATTGCCGCGGCTTACGTTCTTTTCCTTTGTTTCTTTGAACATGCCGCTTTCCGCCACGCTGATACGAAGCAGCAGCAGGCCTATACCCAGGCCGCCGCCGATCTTATAACATAGGCGCCAGTCGCCGGTGTATTCATAAGTGAAATAAGCGAATACGGCGCCAAACAGGCCTATACCTGCTACCAGTGAAGTGCCTATGCCTCTCTTGCTTTTTGGTAGCAGCTCACTCACAAGCGTAATACCAGCGCCCAACTCGCCCGCCAGCCCTATTCCGGCCACAAAACGGGCATAAGCATAGTGGTCCACGTTATTGACATAACCCGTTATGAAATTGGCAACAGAATAAAGGAGGATCGATCCGAACAATACGCTTAGCCTGCCTTTTTTGTCTCCCATAATACCCCAAACTATGCCACCAATGAGCAGCCCTACCATTTGCCAGTCGATGATCTTTGTGCTGGCGGCGATCATGGCCTGGGCATTGTCACGGTCCACGCCAAGGTCCCTCAGGCTTGGCTCGCGTACTATGGTAAAAAGCAGCAGGTCATAGATGTCTACAAAATAGCCCAGCGCAGCTACTACTACCGCCAGGTTGAAAACAGAGGAACGGGGTTGGTTCATTCGGTTCAGGGGTTTGGATGGGTTACATCTTCAATGATCTGGTCTACAGGCACTACTTTTTTCTTCGAAAAGAAAAGTTTGTATATCACGGGCAGCGTGGTGACCAGCACGATCACAAGCGTGATCTCCTCAATATGGTCTTTAAGGCTGAAATTGAACTGGCTGAGCACCCAGGTTTGCAGGAAATATCCACCCAGCATCATGCTGGCTACCCAGGCTATGCTACCCATGATATTGTACAGGAGGAAGGTGCCCCACTCCATTCTTACAATACCTGCCACAATGGGAGCGAAGGTGCGTACGATCGGAAGAAATTTAGCTAAGAAAATGGTGCCCTTGCCGTATTGGTGATAAAAATCCTTTGCGCGCAGAAGGTGTTTTTTCCGGAACAGCCAGGTCTCCTTGCGCTCATACAGCAGCGGACCCGTTTTCCGGCCAAACCAATAGCCCACAATATTGCCCAGCACCGAGGAAAGGATCACGAGCAGGATGATGACCATATAGTGGATATCAAAAAACTGTTCAGTCAGGCTGTCGAGGTAGATGCCTGCCGCAAAAAGCAGGGAGTCGCCGGGAAGAAAGAAGCCGATCAGCAGCCCGGTTTCGGCAAAGACCACGAACAGCAGAAGGTAGAGGCCTCCATAGTTGATGATCCATTCAATGAAGTTGTGTATAAATCCGCCTTCCAGCAGCATTATTTGCAATAGATTAAACATCGGTCAATGGTTGAAAATTGAAAAACACCCGGAATTCCGGATCCAAGTACGCCCTTTTCAGTTCTTTTTTTATCATTCCAATCATTCTATTCAGTCAGCTCTCCTTCCCACTTGCTTACTACACTTGTTGCCAGCGCATTGCCTACCACATTGGTAGCCGTCCTGAACATATCACAGAAATGGTCGATCGGAAGAATAAGGGCAACGCCTTCCGGCGGAATATTGAACATGGCGCAGGTTGCTAATACGACCACCAGCGAAGCGCGCGGTACGCCGGCGATCCCTTTGCTGGTAAGCATGAGCACCAGCAGCATTGTCAGCTGGGTTGTGAGCGAGAGCTCGATGCCATAGGCCTGGGCGATGGCCAGCGAGGCAAAGGTCATGTACATCATGCTGCCATCGAGGTTAAACGAATAGCCGAGCGGCAGCACAAAGGCCACTATGCGATCGCGGCAGCCAAAGCGTTCCAGCTCTTCGGTCAGCTTTGGAAAAACAGCCTCGCTGCTTGTAGTGCTGAATGCGATCAGCAGGGGACTGCTGATCCGGCGAAGCAGCTCGCGCATGCGGCCTTTTAGAATCAGAAAGCCCACTCCAAGCAGGATGATCCAGAGAATGGATATGCCAACAAGGAAATAAGAGAAATACCTGATATAAAAAGAGAATATCTGCAGTCCCTGTGCGGCCACCACCGCAGAGATCGCACCAAATACACCAATAGGCGCGAAGTTCATTACATAGTTCACCATCTTAAGGATTACATGAGAAGCAACCTCCAGCGCCCTGATGAGGGGCTTCGTATAATCGCCGATAGAGGCAGCCGCCACGCCAAAGAAGATCGAGAATACCACTAGCTGCAGGATCTCATTGGTGGCCATCGCTTCTACAAAGCTTTTGGGGATCACATGCTCCACAAAATTCTGAAGCGAAAAGCCTTTTTGCTTGGTCATCAGGTCTCCCAGGCCTGCTTCATCCCTCAGGGAGCCCTGTATATATTGCCCGGGCTGAAAATAGTTGACAAGCAGCAGTCCTATCAGCAAGGAAGCAAGTGAAGCCGTGATAAACCACAATATGGCCTTGCCACCTACCCGGCCTACTGTCTTGAGATCACCCAGCTTGGCTATTCCCACAACGAGCGTGGTAAACACCAGAGGGGCTATGATCATTTGAACAAGACGGATAAAAATGGTACTGAGCAGCTTGATGTTTGTAGCAAAGCTGCTTCTAAATGCCGGTTCTGAGTTTGTATGAATAAGGTATCCGACCCCTACACCGAGAATCATCGAGGCAATAATAAAGAAGGTGAGCCTGTTACCTTTACCCATACAGTGAGCTTGTGATTTGATGGAAAGCCGAAAATCGGAAAAAATACCCAGCCCGCAAAAGTTTCATCGGTCGTGGCAATATGATCGCTGATAAAAACAAGTGCCGGGCTTATTGATTTATTCCTTTATTTTACGAGCTTAAAACTGACGAACTTAATAAAATACACTTATGAGTTTATTTGCCAGAAAGCCACTGGACCAGGTATTGGCACAAGCCGCCGATAACGAAAAAGGTCTGAAACGCACCCTGGGCGCCGCCAACCTGGTGGCCCTCGGCATCGGCGCCATCATCGGCGCCGGCCTGTTTGTGAGAACGGCCGCAGCTGCCGGACAGGCAGCTGGTCCTGCTGTTACCATCTCGTTCATCATCGCGGCCATCGGTTGCGCTTTCGCAGGTCTTTGTTATGCCGAATTTGCCTCTATGATTCCCATAGCGGGAAGCGCTTATGCCTATTCTTACGTTACCATGGGTGAGGTTGTAGCCTGGATCATCGGCTGGGCCCTGATCATGGAATATGCACTTGGTGCCGCAACCGTTTCGATCGCCTGGAGCGAATACCTCAATAAACTGCTGGGTGGGGGGATCCCGTATGAATGGTCGCACTCGCCGTTTGAAAGCTTCACAGACGAAGCTGGCGTGCTGCACCAGGGAATTATGAATGCCCCGGCCCTGGTCATCCTGCTGCTGCTCACCCTTCTGCTGATCCGCGGTACGCAGGAAAGCGCTTTTGTGAATGCCATCATCGTGTTCATCAAGGTTGCGATCGTGCTGCTCTTTATTGCGCTTGGCTGGCAGTTCATCAAACCGGAGAACCATACACCTTACCTGATCCCCGAGGGCACCGCTCCTGTAGTAGATGCCGCAGGCAAGGAGCTCGTTAATTATAACGGCTTCTTTAAACACGGATGGGGCGGAGTGCTGGGTGGAGCAGCCATTGTATTCTTCGCCTTTATTGGCTTTGATGCAGTGTCTACAGCTGCCCAGGAGGCTAAGAACCCGAAAAGGGATATGCCCATCGGCATCCTTGGGTCTCTTGTGGTATGTACCGTACTTTACATCCTCTTCGGGCACGTCCTTACCGGTGTGGCTCCATGGAAGGATTTCGTTGATCCTGAAAAAGGCCGCGAGGCTTCCGTTGCTTATGCCATCTCGAATTATATGACGGGCTACAGCTGGCTTTCCACGGCTGTAACGGTTGCCATTCTCGCAGGCTTCTCTTCCGTGATCCTGGTAATGCTCATGGGCCAGAGCCGCATCTTCTATACAATGAGCAACGACGGACTCATTCCAAAAGCATTCGGTGCCATCCACCCCAAATACAATACACCATATAAGGCCAACTGGATCCTCTTTGTTTTTGTTGGCGCTTTTGCTGCCTTTGTACCAGGGCACGTGGCGGGTGACCTTACCAGCTTTGGCACCCTGTTCGCCTTTGTACTCGTAAGCATAGGTGTTTGGATATTGAGGGTAAAGGCTCCAGAGTTGAAAAGACCGTTCAGAACACCCCTTGCTCCGGTCGTTTCCCTGCTCGGCGCATTCATCTGTACCTTGATGATCGTGGCCATCGACGTGCGCACCCTCCAGGTTGCGCTTGGCTGGATGGTAATAGGCCTGCTGGTTTATTTTGGCTACAGCCGCAAGCACAGCAAGCTTCGCAACCAGGGCGATATATTGCCAAAGGCTTCGGATTTCGAGTCGCGGAAGTAAGAATGAAGCCTTAAGTCATCGCATTCGAACAGATTTAACAGATAAAGCCGCTTTCAGCGGCTTTTTTTCTTTCCTTATAGTACATTTGCCCGCGCTGGCTGGCCGTTTTCCTTTGACAGCGAAAGGCCGTTCAGCCGGATTAAAATAAGTCAAACGCTTAATTATCATCATATCATGGGTCGCATATTTGAAGTCCGTAAATCCACCATGTTCGCCCGCTGGGACCGCATGGCCAAACAGTTCACCCGCATAGGAAAAGAGATCGCCATCGCTGTAAAAGCCGGAGGCCCCGATCCTGCCACCAACCCTGCCCTGCGGCGCTGCTTTCAAAACGCGAAAGCGGTCAACATGCCTAAGGACCGTGTTGAAGCAGCCATCAAAAGGGCCATGGGCAAGGAAATGGAGAACTATGAGGAAATCCTTTACGAAGGCTATGGCCCCCACGGTGTTGCCATCCTGGTAGAAACAGCCACCGATAACCATGTACGCACTGTGGCCAATGTAAAGGCCATTTTCAACAAAGGCAATGGCACGCTCGGCAACAGCGGCAGCGTAAGCTTTCAATTCAAAAAAATGGGTGCATTCAAGCTCAAGCCCGAAGGCATGAACCCCGAAGAGCTGGAATTTGAACTGATCGATCATGGCCTGGAAGAGATGGGAGAGGGGACAGGCGAAAACGGAGAAGAAGTACTGGTGCTGCGGTGCGCCTTCGGCGATTTCGGCAGCATGCAAAAGGCTTTGGAAGAAAAAGGCATCACACCCCTCAGTGCCGAAGTGGAATGGATACCCGCCACAACCGTTGAATTGTCTGAAGAGCAGGCCCAGGAGGTACTGAAGCTCGTCGATAAGCTCGAGCAGGACGAGGACGTGCAAAAAGTGTTTCACAACCTGCAATAGCTCACTGTCATTACCGGTAAGTCATTTTCACAAAACACGAAAGATGGTCAGTGCGAACCAGGCTGGTCACCTTTCGTGTTTTTAATTTAAGATAATTCCCTCCGTTCCGCATTCCTCTTTTTTGCCTGCTAAGACTTTCCCGCTCTAACTTTGCAGGGTGAACCGAAAAAGTCCGGTTAAGACCGCCCCGGTCGTGCTGTTCGACGGCGTTTGCAATTTTTGCAATGGGACAGTTAACTTCCTCATCCGCCAGGATAAGGCCGCTGCTTTGCGCTTTGCAGCATTGCAGTCGCCGGCGGGGCAGGACCTGCTTGCTGCCTACGGACTCGACAAAAAGCATTTCGAATCTTTTGTGTTCATCGAAAATGGCAAGACCTATATGGGGTCTGAAGCAGGACTTCGCTTATATCGTTATCTGCCGTGGTATTGGCAATGGGTGCAGGCATTCCGGATCGTTCCTGTCGTCCTGCGGGATGCAGTCTATGCCTGGGTAGCCCGTAACCGCTATCGATGGTTTGGTAAAAAAGAAGCCTGCATGATACCCTCCCCCGAAGTGCGGGAAAGATTTCTTTGAGCTTTCGGCCCCGTCTTCATCACTGCCGCCCGTCGAATACCATCAGTCGGTAGCCTGGACGGTTGAAAGATCGATCTCGCCCTGCAGGTACAGTGCGCATTTGCCGCTCATCAGCACACGGCCGCCTTGCAGCTCACACAAAATCTCTCCACCTCGTGCCGAGAGCTGCCGGCAGTGCAGCTTGTGCTTGTGCAGTTTTTCGGCCCAATAGGGAACGATGTTGCAATGGGCCGATCCTGTGACCGGGTCTTCGGGAATGCCGGCGCCGGGGTAAAAGCAACGCGATACGACATCTGCCGATTGACCCTTGGCTGTTATGATAACGCCGATGGTATCGAGCTCTTTCATGAGGCCATAGTCGGGTGTTGCATTTGCAACGGCCGATTCATCCGGCACCACTACGAAATAATCTCTTGATTTGAGCACTTCCACTGCATGGCTAAGGCCCAGACTGGGCAAGAGCTTGTCTGGCACTTCGCAGGTTTCGGGAGGCCTGGAGGGAAAATCGAGCGTATAGATGCCATCGCTGGCCGAGGCCTTCAATATGCCGGCCTTCTGGGTGGTAAAATGGATGGAGGCCAGGTGAGGCTCCAGGAAATTTTTGATCACATAAGCCGAGGCAAGGGTCGCATGTCCGCAAAGATCGATCTCATATTCCGGTGTGAACCAGCGCAGATGATAACCAGCATCGGTTTTCACGAAAAAAGCAGTTTCGCTCAGGTTATTCTCCATCGCTATCTGCAGCATCAGCTCATCGCTGATCCAGCCTTCAAGCGGCACAACGGCGGCCGGGTTGCCGCGGAAAACACTGTTTGCAAAAGCATCGACCTGGTAAACAGACAATTTCATCTTTATTGTTTTAGCGAAATGCGAGGCAATGAAAGGTTAAAGCGCACCGCAATGATACGGATTCCGAATATCAGCAGGATACAGATAACCTTCGAAATGTTTTCGTCGAGTTGGGTCAGCTGCAGAAGATAATAGATCAGGCCGCCTCCTATGCAGGCAAGCG
>DASTPZ010000096.1:0-10386 GCA_035761965.1 Flavisolibacter sp.
TCAGCGTTTGGGTTAACAATTTGATTTTCTTCCATAAAAATTCCCGAGGGTTTTGTTCGGGGCGGCAAAGATAAGGGTTTTAGCCGAGAGATCGTACGTGTTCTGAGGGCACGACAGCCTTCATAAAGCCCTGACAATCAGCGCCTAGATACGGATCTCCGGTCAGTCTTTCTTAGCCTGTTGGCGGGACTGGCCTAAAACAAGCATAAAACATCCCTCTTTTCTTAAAATGGTATCTGCCGGTAACGCTCCAGCAGGGCCGGGATACAGGTATCCTGGCAGGTAAAGATCGTGTCGCCGGTGGCAAAACGATCAACTTCAAAACTACCTATCTATTTTCAACACCGGCTGGTCTTATCTTTATCGTACTTCATATCTATATCCTTTGTACAATAAAACATAAACATGAGCGAGGCTCGATTCAACGGAGGCGTCAATATCGCCATCAAGATACCCAAGGCCAAATATGAGGCAACGGTTGCATTTTACCGGGACGTCCTTCATCTCGAGGTCAGGGAGCAGGCCATCAGCCATCCCACTGTTTCAAGAACGCATAAGGTAAGCTTTGGCATTAACACCTTGTGGCTCGATTGCGTAGACAACTACACTCATGCCGAAACCTGGCTGGAACTGAATACGGATGATGTAGAAAAAGCAACGGCCTACCTGGGCGAAAAAGGCATTGCAACCTGCGACGAACTCGAACAGATACCGGGCAATGCCCATTGGATCATGGATCCGGCAGGCACGGTATTTATCCTGAACAAGGGAGGCTGAGTGCTTATGGTCTTCGAATCAAACATCATTTGCGCCAGGCTATAATTTTCTATACTCAAGCTTACGATCGCCAAGGAACAACAGGCCGCTGACGGCCTTACCTGTATAAAGGAACCGGATATCCAGGGGCAATTCCTCCTGCAAAAAGAAAAGGTTCTCACCTGCCGCTTTCAGCTGCACCGTATTACGGCCCGGCTTTGCCAGCAAGCCCTTGTCGCCGGTCACGATCTGCACGGTATCGCCATCGGGACCAAGATAATGTCCCTCATAACGCTTCAATGACTGCAATGGCAGCTGCACCTCCTTGTAGCGATGCCGCTTATGCGACAGCAGCCAGTCGTAGAGCGCGTTACCATTATAGGCCGAATCCCAGCTGTTATGATCCGCCTCCGGGTAAAGCGTGAACCGGACCGAAGGGTTGAACTTTTTTGCTGCATTGACCATGTTCCTGCTCGACTGTGGCAGCACGACTTCGTCCCTGGCGCCATGAAAGCACCATACCGGTACATTGCGGAACTTCCAGGCATTGGCGGTATCACCACCGCCGCAAACTGGCGCTATAGCCGCAAATTCGCCCGGATACTTCATGGCGAGTTCCCAGGTGCCAAACCCTCCCATGCTCAAACCTGTTGCATAAACCCTGTCCTGGTCGACCCTGTATGCCTGCTTGATATGCAGCAAAAGCTTGTGCAGGGCAGCCACGTCCCAGCCCGAAGGAACATAGGACTGCGGCGAGACTACGATGAAGGGAAAGTTCCTGCCCTTTTCTACCAGTTCGGGCGGACCATGGGCCTTTACCTTCTGGAGATCGGTGCCGCTCTCTCCACTACCATGTAAAAAAAGCACAAGGGGCCAGCGTGCAGCCGTATCCTTTTCATAACCTTCGGGCAGGTAAAGAAGGTAATGGGTTTCCTGCACAAATTTTTGGGCAAGCTGCTGTGCCCGGAGCCCGCCGGCGGCCAGGCAGCATAGCAAAGCAAAGAAGACTGGGCGGAAGAATACTGAAATAAACACGGCAAAGATTGTGAACGGAAGTTAAGCAAATATTCATCCCTTTCCTGATAGAGAAAGGGGGCCGGATCAAACCGCGTTGCTGCTTCCACCTACTCAATCCCGCCAAATAATATATTTTGCATCCAGGAAAAGACTAACATTTTCATTCTTATTCTAAAGCATATGATATTCAGAGAAGCCACCATCCCCGACATTGGACAGATACAGGTGGTAAGACATTCGGTAAAAGAAAATACCTTGTCCGATCCTGCACTGGTCACCGACCAGGATTGTGCCGAATACCTTACTGTGCGGGGCAAGGGATGGGTATGCGAGGCAGAGGGTACCATCCTTGGTTTCGCGATCGCTGATCTCAGCGATCATAATGTATGGGCGCTTTTTGTAAGGCCCTCCTCCGAAGCCCGGGGTATTGGCAAAACCCTTCATCAGCTGATGCTCGACTGGTACTTCAGGCAGACGCGGGAAACCATCTGGCTTGGCACCGCACCCGGCACAAGGGCGGAGCGGTTTTATGAACAGCAGGGCTGGCAGCGCTGCGGCATGCACGGGTCGAAAGAAGTAAAATTTATCATGAGCTTCGACGACTGGCAGTCGGCAAAAGAAAGAAGAAATAAAAAGGCATAACAGTTCTCTGCTTAACCGGCAGTCATAGCTTTTGCAGCGATCCACGCGCTTGTCCAGGCATGCTGGAAATTAAAGCCGCCGGTCACTCCATCCACGTCGAGTATCTCTCCCGCAAAATACAGTCTGGGCAGCTTGCGGCTCATCATGGTATTGGCATCCACTTCCGACAGGCTGATACCACCAGCCGTTACAAATTCTTCCTTAAAAGTGGTCTTGCCTTTTACCTCAACGACGTAATCGACCAGGTTGCGGATAAGCGCATTTTCCATTTTGGCTGTGAGCCCGCTGAACCTCGTGTCCTCGCCGATGCCTGATGCTTCAAGCAGGAATTGCCACAAGCGGCCGGGTAAAGCGCCTGCATGATGGTTAAATAGTTTTTTGGAAGCCTGGTCCTTTCTTGCGCTTTGAAAGGTTTCTTTCAGCTGCTGTTCCGATTCACTGGGCAGCCAGTTGATATGAACTTTGAATGAATAATCCATCTCCTGCAATGCCCTCGCTCCCCAGGCACTTAGCTTCAATACAGCAGGGCCACTCAGGCCCCAGTGTGTAATGAGTACCGGGCCTTCTTCCGCCAGCTTTGTTCCTTCGATCTTGACCCTTGCTTTTTCAACGCTTACGCCCATAAGGGCGGTGATGGGATGCCTGGGCAGGTTGAATGTAAAAAGGGAAGGCACGGGTGCGGAGAAGCTATGTCCTAGCACTGCCAGCCATTCGAACATCGAAGCCTTGGGATAGCCTCCACAGGCAATACAAAGAAAATCTGCATAAAGCTGCTGCCCTCCCGTCATTACCAGTTCGAAACGATCGCCTCCCTTTATCGCTTTGACCTCCGCATTCATCCTGATCTCTATGCCATAAAGATTGGCCTCCCGCATCAGGCAATCGACAATGGTTTGCGAGCTGTCGGTGATGGGAAACATCCTGCCGTCCTTCTCTGCTTTCAGCTCCACGCCCCGTTGCTCGAACCAGCGGATGGTATCGGTTGTAAAGAATTGATGAAAGGTCTTTTTTACGAAATTCTGCCCCCTCGGATATCGCCGGCTCATCTCAACAGGGTCGAATAAAGCATGGGTCACATTACAGCGCCCTCCGCCGGATATACGCACCTTGGACAAAAGCTTATTTGTCTTTTCCAGGATGGTCACCTTAAGCCCGGGATTCATTCTTGCCGCATTGACCGCACAGAAAAATCCTGCCGCTCCGCCACCGATCACGATCAGTTGTTTACCGGACATATGCTTTGTATTCATAAAGCGCCTACCGCATCAATAGGCGGAGAACAGGTTTGCATTGGCCTTTTCCGCCGCCTCGATCGGCGTATAGTCGGAAAGCACATCGGCCTGTCCTTTTTTGATGCAAACGTCGTGCTCAAAATGAACCGAGGGTTTGCCATCAGTTGTACGAACGGTCCATCCATCCCTGTCGGTATACACTTCCTTTTTACCCATATTGATCATTGGCTCTATAGCCAGCACAAGTCCTTCCTTCATAACAGGACCTGCTCCACGCCTGCCGTAGTTGGGCACCTGGGGTTCCTCATGCATGCTTCTTCCAAGTCCATGACCAACCAGCTCCCTTACCACGCCATAGCCATGCTTTTTTTCGGTATGCTCCTGTATGGCAAAAGCGATATCGCCGATGCGATTGCCAGCGACAGCTTTTTCGATTCCCTTGAACAGGGATTCCTTTGTCACCTTGACCAGCTGCACCACCTCATCAGCGGGTTTGCCGATCATGAAAGTATAGGCATGATCGCCATGAAAATCGTTTTTGTAAGCACCCACGTCTACTGATACGATATCGCCTTCCTTTAGCTCGTATTTGCCGGGGAAGCCATGGACCACCACATCGTTCACCGATATGCAGGAATTATAGGGATAACCATGAAAGTTCAGGAAAGAAGGCTCAGCGCCATGATCGCGCAGGTAATCTCCAATGAATAGATCGACGGAAAGGGTTGTAATGCCTGGCTTGAGCAGCTTCGCTACTTCGGAAAGCGTTTGGCTCACAAGGAGGGCGCTTTGCCGCATCAGTTCTATTTCTTCGTTGTTCTTATAGTGAATCATAATATAACTGGAGGCTATGGGCTGAGCCGATAGCTTTTAACAAGCAAAAACCTGGCGAGTGATCTCACCAGGTTTTGCAAAAATAAATATTCAATGGACATAACGGACTCATCAATAGCCCGCTTGCATTGCGATTGCTTAATAGGATGCCTGCGTCACTGTTCTGCCCTGGATACGGCCGCTTTTCATCAGACCGTCGTACTGGCGCATCAGGAGCTGGGTTTCTATCTGCTGCAGGGTGTCCAGGATAACGCCTACCATGATCAGCAGGGAAGTTCCGCCAAAGAAGGTAGAGAAATTAGGCTGCACGCCGAGCAGTTGCGCGATACCTGGCAGGATGCCGACAAGGGCCAGCAGGATGGCACCGGGAAGGGTGATCTTATCCATGATGGCACCGATATAATCGGCTGTAGGCTGTCCTGGCTTTACACCCGGTACAAAACCATTGTTCTGCTTAAGGTTATCTGCGATCTGCTTTG
This sequence comes from Flavisolibacter sp., assembly GCA_035761965.1. Lineage (GTDB taxonomy): Bacteria > Bacteroidota > Bacteroidia > Chitinophagales > Chitinophagaceae > Flavisolibacter. The sequence continues at coordinate 4,961 of DASTPZ010000096.1, forward strand.
GATTAAAGATAAGAGCTGTGTACAGGAAGGTAAATCCGATGACAACAACCGAATAGATCGTCATGTACCAGATGTTCGAATGATCGGTAAATATTCTCTGGATACCCTGCCCCGTTTCGGATGAGCTGCCCCACTTGGTGAGGTTGAACAGGGTAGGCAGGAACATGATAGCCTGGGCGAAGATGATCGGCATTACACCGGCGCTGTTTACCTTAATAGGCAGGAACTGGCGGGCACCACCAAACTGGCGGTTGCCTACGATCTGCTTTGCATAATTGACCGGTATCTTTCGAACGCCCTGTACCAACAGGATACAGCCCATGATGATGGCGATCAGTATGGCGATCTCTACAATGAAAATAAGGATCTGTCCAGAACGGGTCGACTTGGATACCAATTCCTCACCGAAGGATCTTGGCAAACGGGCCAGGATACCAACCATGATGATAAGCGAGGTACCATTGCCCAGGCCCTTATCGGTGATCTTCTCTCCCATCCACATAACGAACATGGTGCCTGCAGTAAGGGTTACGACCGTAGACAGCCAGAAATAGCTGTCGTAGGCGGTTGAAATACCACCTGTCTGCTGGGTGATCTGGCGCAGGTAAGCCACATAGGCCGAAGCCTGAACGATGGTCACCGCGATGGTAAGGTAACGTGTCCACTGGTTGATCTTCTTGCGGCCGCTCTCACCTTCCTTCTGCATCTTTTGGAACTGGGGAACCAGCACCGTCATCAGCTGGATAAAGATCGAAGCGGAGATGTAAGGCATGATACCGAGAGCAAAGATGGAAGCCTGGGAAAAGGCTCCACCGGCGAAAGTATCGATGAGGCCAAGAATACCGTTCTTCGAACCCGCCATCTGCTCGCTGATGCTCTCCGGATCGATACCAGGCAGAACAATGAAAGATCCAACCCGATAAATGAAAATAAGGAGCAGGGTGAACAGGATCTTACTGCGCAATTCCTCTATGCTCCAGATATTTTTAAGTGTTTGAATAAATTTTTTCACGGGAGATGAATGTTTTCGGTCCTTGAACAAAAAAAGACGCAATCGCTGCGCCTTGCAATTTACTGAAAATTACTTCACTATTTCAACCGACCCACCGGCTGTTTCGATGGCCTGCTTTGCTTTTTCGCTGATCGCATTCACTTTGAAGGTGAGCTTCGCTTTCAGTTCTCCATTTCCAAGGATCTTAACCCTGTCGGTCTGGCTGATAAGGCCGTTTGTATACAGGTTCTCCAGTGTGAATTCCTTTATCTCATATTTCTCGATGAGCTGATCAAGCTGTCCAAGGTTGAACACTTTGTACTCAATACGGTTAGGGTTTTTAAAACCACGCTTGGGAACACGGCGCTGGATCGGCATCTGTCCGCCTTCATGGGCATTCTTGCGCTGATAACCGGCACGGCTCTGTCCGCCTTTATTACCTTTAGTTGAAGTTCCGCCTTTACCGGAAGCTTCACCACGGCCTAAACGTTTTTCCTTGTGTACTGCGCCTTTTGCGGGGCGTAAATTGTGTAGGTTCATTTGTTTGATTTTTACTTACGGGGAATCTCCCCTCGCTTGTTAGATAAAATTATGATTGGCGCGAAGGCCTGACTGATTGCGGAACGGGAGTTCCTTATCAGATCTCCTCCACGGCGAGCATGTGCTCTACCTTGCGCACCATTCCCAGGATCTGCGGAGTTGCCTCAACTTCCCTGGTGGCGTTCATTTTGTTCAGGCCCAGTGCCTTCAGCGTTTCTTTTTGACGCTCTGGCCTGTCGATGGGGCTTTTTACCAAAGTAATCTTGATCTTTTTCATACTGAGTAGTTATGTTATTTCCGGCCGGCAGCAGTACGTTTTGGTACCAGCACCGGCCGGATAATGATTATCCGTTAAATACCTTTTTCAGACCGATTCTCCTGGTTTTAGCCACAGTTACCGGCTCACGCAGCAGCGCAAGGGCCTTGAAGGTAGCTTTAACCACGTTGTGTGGGTTAGCAGAGCCAAGCGATTTGGCCAGTACATCGGTAACACCCGCGCTTTCCAGCACGGCACGCATAGAGCCTCCGGCGATCACACCCGTACCATGAGCGGCAGGCTTGATCAGCACCTTGGCGGCGCCTTCCTTGGCCCACTGGTCGTGAGGAACGGTACCGTGCATAACAGGAACCTTGATGAGGTTTTTCTTTGCATCCTCGATGCCCTTGGTAATTGCTTCCTGAACTTCTTTAGCCTTACCGAGACCATGACCTACCACACCCTGCTCATTGCCTACTACCACTAATGCAGAGAAGCTGAATGTACGACCGCCTTTAGTAGTTTTTACCACACGGTTGATGGCTACTACTTTCTCTTTTAATTCGAGGTCGCCTGCTTTTACTCTGTTTAAAATTGCTTTTGCCATTTTGTATTACTTAGTAATTTCTTTATAAAATTGGATGCTTCAGCCAAAAGCCTATAGCCATCAGCCAACAGCCTTGAGCTTAGAATACCAATCCGCCCTCTCTAGCACCTTCAGCCAGCTGCTTTACACGGCCATGATAAAGGTTGCCGCCACGGTCGAATACCACCGCCTCGATACCCAGCTCTTTTGCCTTGCGGGCAATGGCTTGTCCGACCAGCTTGCTCTTCTCCGACTTGGTACCGGCCTGTGCCTTGATGTCCTTGTCCTTTGAAGATGCAGCCGCCAGGGTAACCGAATTATCATCGTCGATCAGCTGAACATAAATATCAGTATTGCTGCGGAAGACCGACAGACGGGGCTTTTTTGCCGTACCGGAAATCTTCGCACGGATGCGGTACCGGATGTTCTGCCTTCTTACTGTTTTAACGCTCGTTCTCATTTTTTTGTATTTAGCTTCCTGATTCTGCCAGGAAGGTGATTATTGCTTTTTTTGCCAGCCTCCGGCGAATTCAGCCCTGTCTGTACGGGACCAAACATCTACCTTATGCCCGGCTCTTATTTACCAGCTGCCTTACCAGCCTTCTTACGTACGATCTCACCTACGTAACGAACACCTTTTCCTTTGTAAGGCTCAGGCTTGCGCAGACCGCGGATCTTGGCAGCTACCTGCCCGATCAGCTGGCGGTCGATACCCTCAAGAGTGATGGTGGGGTTCTGACCCTTTTCCTGGGCAGTTACCACTTTCAGCTCTTTTGGAACCTCGAAGATGATATTATGTGAATAGCCAAGGGCAAGGTCAAGCACATTGCCGGTATTGGCAGCCTTGAAACCCACACCGATAAGCTCCATCTTTTTTACAAAACCGTCTGTTACACCCTTTACCAGGTTGGCTACAAGCGCTCTTGAAAGACCATGAAGCGCACGATGGCGGATCTGGTCGGTAGGACGCGTGATCAGCACCTGGCCATCCTTTACTTCCACTTTGATATCGCGGTCGATCTGCTGCTTCAGCTCACCCTTGGGGCCTTTGGCGGTTACCACGTTGTCGTTGCCTACGGTAATCGTTACACCATTGGGAACTGTAACCGGGGCTTTACCTATACGAGACATAATTGATTCAGTTTATTGTTTCTTATTGATTGTTTCCTGCTGCCGACCGGTCAGCCTGTTAGGTATCGGCTTAATGTATCAGCAAGCACCGCCTGGCCTTTGCCAAAGCAGTTTAATATACGTAACACAGTACCTCACCACCAACATTCTGGGCCTTTGCTTCCTTGTCGGTAAGCACGCCTTTTGAAGTGGAGATGATAGCAATGCCAAGTCCGTTCTTTACCCTGCGGAAATCACCGGGACTGGCGTAGTGACGCAGACCTGGGCGGCTTACTCTTTCCAGGGACTGGATAGCTGGCTGCTTGGTTTGTGCATCATATTTCAATGCGATCTTGATCAGGCCCTGTTTGTTATCATCCTCGAACTTGTATTTAAGGATATAACCCTGGTTGTACAGGATCTCGGTCATGCGCTTCTTAAGGTTTGAAGCAGGGATCTCAACGATTCTGTGACCGGCCATCTGCGCATTGCGTATCCTTGTCAAAAAATCTGCGATAGGATCTGTTACCATATTTTCGCCCTCCTACATCCCGCTCAGCGGGATAATTGGATAGTTTATTAGTGATGAATGTATTGTTTGTTCTTTGCCCCGGCTCTTCCAGCTAACAGGATACTCTCCTGCCATACCGGTTGCCTAAGCGCTTACCAGCTCGCTTTCTTCAAGCCCGGTATCTTGCCGTTCAGCGCCATGTCGCGAAGGGCCACACGTGATATCCCGAAATAACGGGAGTATCCCCTGGGACGGCCTGTCATCTGACAACGGTTCTTCAGGCGAACCTTCGATGAATTCTTTGGCAGTTCATCCAAAGCTTTCCAGTCGCCGGCGGCTTTCAGTGCTTCTCTTTTCTCAGCATACTGGGCCACCATTCTTTCCCTTTTGCGCTGCCTGGCTTTTACTGATTCTTTAGCCATAATTAGTCGTTTGTTATTTTTTATTTGAAGTTTGAGGTCTGAGGTCTGGTGAACAAAGGTTCAAACATCAAACCCCGAACTTTTCCTTTTATTTCTTTGCGTTCTTGAAAGGCATTCCCAGCTCTTTCAGCAGCTCATAAGCTTCTTCGTCGGTTTGCGCGGTTGTCACGAAAGTGATATCCATGCCCGTGATGCGGCTCACCTTGTCGATGTCGATCTCAGGGAAGATGATCTGCTCTGTAACACCCATTGTATAGTTGCCACGGCCGTCGAAAGATTTTTCGTTGATGCCTTTGAAATCGCGAACGCGGGGCAGCGCAACGGCAATAAGACGGTCGAGGAATTCGTACATCTTTTCGCCACGGAGGGTAACCCTCGCGCCGATAGGCATATTTTTACGAAGCTTGAAGTTGGAGATGTCCTTTTTTGACATCGTCGCCACGGCCTTCTGACCGCTGATCGTGCTCAGCTCGTCTACCGCGATATCGATCAGCTTTTTGTCGTTGACAGCGCCATTCACACCGCGGTTGATCGCGATCTTTTCCAGCCTTGGCACTTGCATGATCGACTTGTAGCTGAAACGCTTCATCAAAGCGGGCACTACTTCGTCCTTATATTTATTCTTCAGTCTCGGAGTATATATTGCTGTTGCCATTATTTGTTACCTCCCTGAGAAGCTCTCACTTTTTTGAACACTAATTTGGTTTTGCCGCTATCGTCCTTCTGGCGGCTTACTTTGGCACCCGATTTCTGGGCAGCATCCCACAGCATAACGTTGGAGATGTTGATGGGCGCTTCTTTCTTAACAATGCCACCCTTTGTGTTCTGGGCCGACGGCTTCGTGTGCTTGGTAATGATGTTCACACCTTCCACGATCACTTTGCCTTCGTCAACCATTACCTCTTTTACCAGGCGGGGTTTGCTTTTGTCCTTGTCATCACCAGCGATGACAACAACCTGGTCGCCCTTCCTGATATTATACTTCGGTTTGAATCTTGTTTTCATTTTTT
>DASTPZ010000097.1:0-7649 GCA_035761965.1 Flavisolibacter sp.
GCACTGCCCCTGTTCGACAGGCTTTATATCGGCATAGGGGTCAATGCCAACAAGGTGCCTATGTTCACGGCCGAGCAAAGGGTACAATGGCTGGAGGGCATATTCAGGAACGAACCAAAGATCAGGTCTGTGATCTATGAAGGTCTTACCGTCGAGTGCTGCAGGAAGATCGAAGCCGGATACATCCTCAGGGGCATACGGTATGTAAGCGATTTCGAATATGAAAAAGCCATTGCCGACATGAATCGGAGCCTCGACGAGAATATAGAAACTGTTTTCCTCACCTGCCTGCCTAAATATACCTCCGTGGCATCGACGCTGGTGCGCGATGTCATCCGCAACGGGGGAGATGTATCACAGTTCGTACCGGATGCTGTTCTCAGAACGATAGAGGAAAGCAGGAGCAGCTTACAGCCTGTTTAAGCTGGCAAGGAGCCCGGGAGCAAGGGCAGCCCGGCCTTGATCACATCCACGATCGATGCATGGGAATCATCCATATACGGGCCCAGGAGCGCCGTTTTTACCCATTTACATTGGTCAATATCTTCTTCCAGCTGAGGCATAAGTACCTGCTGGCGGGGCGATCTAACGAGGAACCAGTGTGACTCTTTCAGGATATGGCGGCCGTCCTGGTGATAGGTATGATAAGTAGTGATAAGCGGTCGTTCCGCCGAAAGGCTATTCAAGCCGGTTTCTTCCTCAATTTCTCTTAATGCACAGGTTACCAGGTCTTCACCTTCATCCAGCTTACCCTTTGGAAGGTCCCATTTTCCTCTGCGATGAATGAGCAGCACCTCCCCAGCACCCGTATGCACAAGGCCCCCGGCAGCCTGGATCAGAAAGAATTCTTTCTTGATGGCTTCAAGAATAGTCTGGGGATCGCCATGAAGGAAGATACCAGCAATAGTTTCAGGCTCACCCATTCTGCGAATGGTTTCCCTTACCGACTGTCCGCTGAGCATGTCTGTTTGCACTACATCCTTTCCACCCAGGTAGGGCTCTATCTCTTTATTAATGCTGTCGGTAAGAAAAAGCGGCTTCCGGTCGAAATGGATCGTGATGAGCATAGGTAAAATTACTAAGCCTGGTTCAATAGGTGAATTTTGATCTTGCTTTCAAATACCTTCGCGGCATGACAGATGCACTTGTAACGGCAGAAAAACTGCTCCAGGCCGAGGCCGTGCGGTTAAGCCCTTCACAGCCCTTTACCTGGGCCAGTGGCTGGAAAAGCCCTATCTATTGCGATAACCGGAAGCTGCTTTCCCAGCCTTATATACGCGACTATATCAAAAGCGAGTTGTGCAATACAGTGTTCGAGAAATTCGGTGAAGCCAGTCTTATTGCAGGCGTCGCCACTGCCGGCATAGCCTGGGGCGCCATGGTAGCCGATCAGCTTAAATTGCCCTTTATCTATGTGAGACCGAAGCCCAAAGAGCACGGCCTTGGCAACCAGATCGAAGGACAATACCAAAAAGGGCAAAGAACGGTGGTCATAGAGGACCTGATTTCTACAGGCAAAAGCAGCCTGCAGGTAGTGGATGTGCTAAAGCAGAATGGCCTCCAGATCGATGGTATGGTGTCCATTTTTACTTATGAGTTTGAAGCGGCTCGCCTGGCCTTTGAAAAGGCCGGGATACCTTATTTCTCCCTTACCAATTACCCGAGCTTGCTGGGTTTAGCCAGCCAAAGGGGACTGATCCGCCCGGAAGAAGAGCAGGTTTTGTTAAATTGGCGCCAGGATCCGGCAAACTGGACAGGAGTTTCCTAAATTCGTCCCAAATAGATATCATGAAAAAACTGCTATTCTCGGCTTTTGCCGCTGTTTTGTTTTCTTTGGGCGCTAATGCGCAGACTAAGGCACTGCAAACGGTAAAGATCAGCACACCCACCGTACAGTGTGATATGTGCAAAAAGAAGATCGAAGAGGTAATGAAGCGTTATGATGGCGTTCAGAGCATTGTAGTGAACGTAAAAAAGAAGGAAACCACGGTAAAATATCTTACCGACCGTACGAATGAAGAGGTGATCAAGGCAGGTATTGCCAATGCAGGCTATGACGCTAATGAAATTGCGGCCAATCCCGATGTGTATAAAACTCTGCCGAAATGCTGCAAAAAACCGGAAACTACCGAGCCTAAAAACTAAAAAACTCAGTATTGAGATAAAAAAGAACCCCGCAAAAGCGGGGTTTTTTATTGAAGCTTTATCTGATCCAGTCGATGTTTTCCCTGGTATCGTATGGGTCGGTTCACAAAGATCCCGGCCTTCCCCACTTTTACATTGCCCTCCGCCCTGATCTGGATATCTCTTGTTCCGATGTCTTGAAGATTCAAATTAAGCGCCTTCTGCATCGAAATGCTGCCACTGAACGGAATGGTGAACTCGGCATTTTTTCCCACCGTGATCAGCGAATCCTGAACAAACCTGCCAAGAAAAACTGAATCCATATATACATCGGCTTCTGCCTCCTTGACAGTCACCTTCACATTATTCGGATTGTGATAGACCACATTAAATCCAATCGTCGACTCGCTAAGCCCGAACTTTTTGACCCTGAATCTTTCCAGTCTTTTAAATTCCGGGTCCTTCATTTTAGAACAGCCTGCTGCTAGGATCAGCAGTAATAGGGGTGCCAAGATTCTTTTCATATAGTGAAATCTAGCAAAAACTATGCTTCCTGCCTGATCGCTGTCATCCATAACAATTTAATTTAAGCTAATTATATTAGTTTAAGGCTTAACAAATCTAACCTTCCAATCTGCTATTAATATTAGTATTAAAATAGCTTATAAATAATTAATAATGATATAATTATGTGATTCAAATGATAATTTAGTGTAGCAATTATACTTCCGTTTGCCCCATTAATATCGCCCGCTATCGCCATCGTCAACATTCTTTAGTAAATCTATCATAAATAACTGTTATTAACCTTATTAGGAAATTTATATGAAAATTGAAGTGAAGTAAAAGCTCTTAGTAGTAAAGATTCGTATTTAAGAAATGTAAAATTGCTCGCATCTGCCCTATTTTGCTCAAATTGGACCAGGACTACACCAGGCTACTTGGATGGAAATTTGGATGGTTTGTGAACTTCTGGGAGGAAGAATGCTTTCGAACTTGGCAACTTATAAAAGGCTTAATGGGATGAGTCCGGTTTTAGAAAGACTTCTCATCAAGGGAGCCATATTTATTGAATGGTGTCATTATGGCATTTCGCGCGAGAGGCTGGTGCAATAGCCACATGAGGTCGGCTTGAGCATATAGGTAAGTCCTCAGGTGAGATATTTTTAATCTTTTTAATTTAAACTGCTGATGATGGCAGCTTTTCAGTAAATTGCCTAATACCATCTCTTTAGAAACTAACTGATGAAAACTCGAGTCTTCCTCTCTGTATTTGTATGCTTTTTCTTATTCATACTCCAGGCCGCCGGTCAGGACTTTTCCAATAAGGGAAAAGATTTTTGGGTGGGCTATGGCCTTCATTGCCGGATGTTCCAGAATTCTACCGGGGGAACTCAGCAGATGGTGCTCTATTTCGCCACCGAAGCCGTCACGACCGTTAAGGTGGAAATACCTGCGCTCGGCTACTCTCAGACCTATGCTAATATTCCTGCCAATACCATTTTCACATCCAATCCCTTACCCAAGAACGGAGTACAGGACGCTCGCCTTACCCAAGAGGGGATAAGCAATAAAGGCATTCATATTACCAGCGACAAACCCATTGTTGCCTATGCCCATATCTATAATGGCAATGTATCAGGCGCAACCCTACTGTTTCCAACCGCTACTTTGGGTAAAGAGTATTATTCGATCAATTTTACCCAGAACTCCAATGAACCGAACTCAAACAGCTTTTTTTATGCTGTAGCTACCGATACGGGCACGACCACGGTGGAGGTAGTGCCCAGCCGTAACACCCAGGGCCTGGTTGCAGGTAATACCTATACCTTTAATCTAACACAGGGTCAGGTACTGAATGTGCTCGGACAGGTTGCGCCCAACAATACAGGCGTTGATCTCACGGGCTCAAGGATAAGAAGCATCAGTACTGCAACGGGGGTATGTAAAAGAATTGCCGTGTTTTCTGGCAGCGGTAAGATCAATATTAGCTGTCCGCTCGGACAAACCAATGCCTCGGCGGACAACTACATGGTGCAGGCCTTTCCCAAAAATGCATGGGGTAAATATTATCTTACCGCACCCACCAACCAGATGCCCAATAATTATTTCAGGATCGCAGTTTCGGATCCCACCACGGTGGTCAAGCGGAATGGCTTTGTGCTATCGGGTCTTATCGATAATTTTTACTACCAGCTACCCCAAACTGCTTCCCCAAACCTGATCGAAGCAGATAAGCCCATCATGGTAGCCCAGTATATCACCTCCTCAGGCCAGTGCGGTAATAACGGGATCGGAAATAATGGCGACCCGGAGGTTATTTATCTGTCGCCTGTGGAGCAAAATCTCGACAAGGTGATCATCAACTCTACGGGCAACTCCTCCATTAACAGTCATTTTGTGAACCTTATCATACCGAACGGTGGTACCGCGATCAGCTCTCTGAGAGTGGACGGATTGGCCCCGACCGGAACCCTGCTGCCGCATCCGCAGAACCCTTCTTATTCCTATCTCGTGCAGCAGGTTTCAGAAGGCCAGCACATCATTAGGTCCGACTCCGGGTTCAATGCCATTGCCTATGGGTATGGCGACGCCGAGTCTTATGGCTACAATGCGGGGGCTAACGTAAAAGACCTTTATCAGTTCGTTTCCATCCGAAATGAGTATGCGACAGTCAACTTCCCCGCCGCCTGCCGGAACTCGCCATTTTATTTTTCAATGACCTTTCCCTATCAGCCCCTCCAGATACGCTGGCAGTTTGGCGGCCTGTTCCCGGACGTGACCACCACGGCCCCGGTTTATGATTCCACGTGGACGGTCAATGGCCGGCAGCTCTACCTTTATAAGCTTACCACTCCTTATACCATTTCCGCTTCCGGCACTTACCCAATTAAAGTTTTTGCCTTAAGCACGAATGCCGACGGCTGCAGCGGGGAGCAGGAAGTGAGCTACGACCTCCAGGTCTTTGACCGGCCTGTAGCCGATTTTAGCTTCAGCACCACGGGCTGCGTGTCGGACAATGTAAGCTTTACTGACAATACGAATACCAACGGCCGGCAAGCTATCCGCTGGTCATGGGATTTTGGCAACGGACAAACTGCTTCCGTATCGAATCCGACACATCTTTTTCCAACACCCGGGGACCACATTGTTAAATACTCGGTGATCACCGATATCGGCTGTATTTCCGACACTGCTTCCAAACTGGTGGCGCTGGGTGAGCCGCCGGTTGCCAATTTTACGATTTCATCGCCGTATTGCCAGGGTAAGGCCATCAGCTTTTCCGATCTTTCCACAACCAGCACCGGCTCGATCGTGAAATGGATATGGAACTTTGGCGATGGCTCACCGGTGGTAACTGCCAATACGAATGTTACCCAGGTACACAGCTACAGCGCCACTGGAACATTCCAGGTAACACTAACGGTTGAAAACAATTCAGGCTGCCGGAGCCAGGTCTTCGGCCGGTCCCTGATCATCAGTCCAAACCCTGTCGTTGATTTCAGCTTTGGAAATGCCTGCCTGCCTTCCGGCAATATGCAGTTCACCAGCAATGCCACCATCAGCGATGGCAGCCAATCCCAGTTCGCCTATTTCTGGCGTTTTGGCGATGGCGGTACCGCGACCGCTTCGTCACCCTCTCATAGCTATACCGCCACAGGCCCGTACAATGCCACGTTGGTCGTTACATCGGGCGCAGGTTGTGCAGACAGTATCACCAGGCAGGTAAATACCATCTACGCGCAGCCGCAGGCAGCCATACAAGCCAATGCAGAAGTGTGCCTTGGTGCAGCGGTAAGCTTTACAGATGCCACAACCGCTACCGGCAGCAGTGTTGCTCAATGGTCCTGGAATTTTGGCGACGGCAACAACTCATCCGACCGCAATCCTTCACATACCTATGCAGCGGCCGGCAGCTATACTGTCACGCTCAATGCTGTTTCCGCCGCAGGCTGTCCTTCTACAACGGCTTCGGCTACTGTGGTCGTGAATGCCTTGCCCGCAGCCGGCTTTACGGTAACCGGACCGGTCTGTGCCGGCGGCAATACAGGCTTTACGGATGCTTCCAGCCCAGGGTCGGGCAGCCTTGTAAAATGGACCTGGAACATGGGTGATGGCAATACCCAGGTAAGAACGACGGGCGCGTTGTTCAACCACGTTTACCCGGCCGCCGGTACCTACCCGGTAAGCCTCCAGGTGGAAACAGACAAAGGATGCGTAAGCACGCTATCCACCCAACAGGTCGCGGTCAATGCCCTGCCGGTTGCGGCTTTCAATCTGCCCGATGTTTGTCTCGGCGACCCTGTCTCAACCTTCACAGATGCCAGCACCATTCCGGATGGTACGGGTTCTCAATTCACCTATTTATGGAACTTCAACGATCCGAATGCAACGCCAGCCAATCCCAATACATCCACCCAGCAAAATGGCCAGCACAAATACACGGCTACAGGCCCTTATAATGTGAGCCTTACCGTTACTTCAAACAAAGGCTGCACGTCTACTGTTACCCGTGAGCATTTTGTCAATGGAAGCCAGCCGCTGTCGGTCTTTACCGTGAGCAATAACCTGCTTTGCAGCAATGAGCCTGTATCCATCACCGATAACTCAACCCTGGATGTAGGCAGGTTGATCAGGCTCGAGATATTCTGGGATTATACTTCGGATCCGACCATCAAGACCGAAGTAAGCTTTCCAGTGGGTGGTACGGTTTATACCCACGCTTATCCTGAATTTTTCAGCCCTTCGGAAAGGACCGTAGAGATCAGGGTAGTAGCCTATTCAGGAGCCTCCTGCCTTAACACCTCTTCTAAGCTTGTAACCCTTAAAGCCAGGCCTGAGCTGGTCTTTGATCCAATAACAGGTGTATGTGCAGACGTTGCGCCGTTCGGAATCACCCAGGCCCGTATAGTGAATGGCCTGGCAGGCACAGGTGTTTATTCAGGCCCCGGTATTTCTTCCGGTGGTCTGTTCAGCCCTTCGACTGCAGGTGTAGGGCAGCACACACTGAAGTATACATTCTCGGGCAGCAATGGCTGCAGTAATGTTGCTGAACAATCGGTACGCGTATTTGCTGTGCCGACAGCAACTGCAGGCCCTGACCGGTTTGTACTGGAAGGCGGCAACGCGGTGCTGCTGGGAAGCGGAACAGGCACAGGACTAAGCTACACCTGGACGCCGGCAACCGGTCTTGACAATCCATCGATCGCCCAGCCGCGTACGACACCGGTTGCCGATATCACCTATACCCTGGTAGTACGGTCGCCGGAAGGCTGCAGCGCATCCGACGAAGTAAACGTGAGCTTGCTGAAGACACCTGTCATACCCAATACTTTCTCTCCCAATGGTGATGGAGTTCATGATCGCTGGGAGATCAAGCACCTCGAAACCTATCCCGGTGCTACTGTGGAAATATATAATCGTTACGGACAGCTGCTTTTCCGATCTGTAGGGTATTCTTCACCCTGGGATGGAAGCTTTAAAGGAAAGCAGGTGCCTGCAGGAACTTACTATTACATCATCAA